>NZ_KI911562.1:312916-625833 GCF_000515315.1 Asinibacterium sp. OR53 | reverse complement strand
CAGGGGGTTCCAGGCGATACTTTTCAGGAAGCCATCGAAAAGCAATCCGTAGATGACCAGGAATACATTGAGTCCTATTAGGCAACTGCCAATGAATTTGGCAGGCTGTTCAATGAAACCGGAAAGGATAAGTCCGCTTTTTTTCCCCTGCTTCTTTTTCAGCTCAATGCTCAGGCGGTTGGCCGTGACAAAGGCGATCTCGTAGCCGGCAAAAAAACCGATCAGTATGAGGGTCACTCCTATCCATATCAGGGTATAGAGTTCAGACATATAGGAAAAATAGAAAAAATAATCGATTTATTTGAATGCGATCTGCTTTTTGTCTGCCGCCACCATTTTATTGAGCACTTCTTTGAATGCTGCAAATTCACTGGTGGGGACTTCTTCTGCCAGGTATTTTACTTCCCTTGTAGCAATGACCCTATCGGGCTTGACTTCAAAATGCAGGCTATAATTGAGTGCAGGGCAACTGTAGCTAACATTTTTGGGTGCTTCTATCAGCTTTTTACCCGCAGGAAGTATAAAAGTGATCACTTCCTTATCGGCAGGTGTGCTGCTCACACTCCACAGAGCAATGGGGAATTGCCTTTTTTCCATGGATACAAAACCAAGGGAGCCATAAGTATCTACCCAGGGGAATGAGAAGATCTGCATGCCCGCTACCTCGCTGGTATAATTATCGACCGAGAAATGATAATTCATTTTTACCGTATCGGAGAGATTGTCGAGGTTACTGAAACTCAATTGCTGCAGCATTATATTCTTGGCAAATTCGTTGCTGAGCGAGCTGGTCAGTTGCTTGTTCCTGTCGTCATTGCTTTGATGGCGGTAGCTGCCCCTCATCCTGCTGGCTTCGGCTCCTGTGCTGCTGTTGCTGCGGGTGATATCGGCTTTGCTGCCGTTCAGCCGGATGGTGCAGGCACGGGTAACGCTGTTGATGCTGCGGTTGCGCGTATCGAGTTTTTCCAGCTTTACCTGGCTAATGCTGTCTTTCACAATGGGCAGTCCATTGGCATGGATCAGGTTGGTTGACATGGCCGCAAAGGGCAGTTGGTTATTGGTGAGCTCCACCAGGTAATTCTTTCCACCCGAATGCAACTGGGCAATACAATGATTAAACCCGATCATGGGAAGATCGAGGCCATTGTCTCCTTGGTCCCTGGTGAGTACCAGCACAAGGTTCGATTGAAGACCGGCTTCCCGGGCCATGCTGGTAAAGAGCACCGAAAGGTCTTTGCAATCGCCCAGCTTACTGCTTAGCGTGCGGCTGGCCCGTTGCGGCGTGAGGGCGCTGTGCAGGAAGGGCACATCGCTGTAATTGAAATTATCCTGGATATAATTGTAGATGATCTTTGCTTTAACAAGATCGCTGGTGTTTTCTTTGCCAGCCAGTAATTCCTTTACTTTTTCTTTGATGGCAAAATCGGCCTTGAGTTTTACGGTGCTCAGGTCGTTATACCAGTTCCGGATATAATTCCAATCGGGAATGGATGAAACCACAATACGCTGACTGATGTCGGAGAAAACAGGCATATACGCTTCTGTTTCTACCCGTGGATTGTCTTTGATTTCCCAACTGTACATTTTAAAATGATCGTCGATGCTGGTAATGACGGGCTCAATAGAACTGTTGTACAGTTTATAATGAAACTGGCGACCGGCCGGAACGATCATGCTGAAAGATGCCTGCTTTACGGGATAGCCGCTGTTGAAAGTAAATTCTTGCCAGAAATGCTCTGCCAGTTTACCGGAGAATGCATTTTCCAATTTATAGCTGATGTAAACAGCATCACCTGTTTCCAGTGAAGAGAACACCACCTCATTGTCTCTCCTTTCTGCCTGCACACGGCTTCCGTCTTTTTTGAGGATATCGGCTTTGAGGATGATGAGCCGTTGTGTATAGCCATTGTATGGGATGCTGATCTCTTTCCAGGCGTCGATACCGGCCTGGTTGAATATCTTAACGAGGTATTGGTATTTTTCTTCAGAAGCGCCATTCTCTGCATAGATCACTTCCTGCAAATCCCTGAGCAGGTAAATGCTGTTGTCGTTCGGATAAGCATCGGCTTTGGGTGCAGCTTTATACAACGCCTGTATATCGGTTTCCTTGAAATTGGCAAACAGGTCTTTCTTACCCTGGAGTTCATTCAGTTTGCGCCTGGCCGCATAATTACTGGGGTTATACTGGATGGCTTTGGTCAGCGAACCAATAGCATCTGCGTTCTTGCCGGCAGCGCTTTGTATGAGGCCGAGGTTGTGATGGAATTCGCCTGCGAACGGAGCCCTGGCAATGGCTTTCTGTTCCCACTGCGCGGCTTTTGCATAGTCCTGCAATTCAAAATACTTATCGGCAATACGGGTGTATTGTTTGATGGCATAAGGTTTTTTTTCAACCACTGCAGCGAGCATTTGCATGGCTTCTTCTTTTTTGCCAAGGGCCATCTTATCATTCACCAGTATGTCAAGCAGTTGTTCGTTATAATGGTTGTTCAGGAAAGTTTCAAGCACTGTATCGGCTTTACTCTTGTCTTTGTTCACATTGGCCTCGAGGTTGTATTTCATGTTGGCGAATGAAACATTGTCGGGATAGCGCTGATAGGCTTTTTCCAGTTCTTTGATCAGTCCTTCGATATCGCTTCTTTTTACCAGCAATTCCAGTTGCTTGTACTCGGTGTCTTCATTATCGCCATAAATTTCAATCCGTTTGTTCAGCAATCTCCTGGCTTCGTCGTATTCTTCCTTGTTGAATGCTTCACTGTAATTGAGCATGAGGCCATAAAGACTCAGCGAGTCGTTCGATTTGATGAATTCCAATTCGCGGGTGAGATCGGTATTGTTGTTGTCGCGGCTATATGCTTCGGTCATCAATTCAGAAACAATGGTGCTGCGTGGAAATTGCTGTTTGAGTTTGCTGTTGATGCCGGCGGCTTCAAAACGGGCGTCGTTGTGTTTGTAGGTATAAGCCAGCATGAGTGCGTTGAGCAGATCGTTGGCCTTGCCGGCAGTGAGTTGCTGGAAATAGGCTTCTGCAAAGAACGGATAGCGTTCAACTTTATACGGAAGGGCTTTCTGATAAGGACTGTATGCAGCAGTGGAAGTGAAATTGGTGAGCAGATGATCGTTCATATCGGCAAACCTGAGCAGGAAATTCGATTTGTCGATCTCGCTCGAGCCCGACTGGATCAGTATACGGTTCACGCCTTTTTGCAGTTTTACGGCAGCGGTATAAACATCCAGGTCGGTATTGCGTTCCTCCTCTTCACTCAATACCAGGAAATCATTGATCCATACTTTCACCGATCCTGAAACACCCAACAGCATTTTTACATCCTTATCGGCATCGGATTGAAGGAATGTTTGTGAATAGATAATGGCATTGGATACATCGTAATGAAAAGTAAGATCGAGCCAGCGGTCGTTCCGGGCATCGGGAATCGTGAACCAGCTTACATCGGCGCCGGTACTGTTCTTAAAAACATAGCCTGGCTCGGGATGGGTCAGTACACCGAAATCTTTATTGAAACCACTTGCCGAAATATTTTCGAATACACCTACAGAAGACCAGTTACGGATATCTCCGATGCGGTTGTAAAGCGCCAGGGCCTCTTTGAACTTCGGACCGTTCTCGATCCGCTGCGCCATATTATCATAAGCCATAGCTCTCATGGCCAGCGGTGCTTTTTCATCACCGGCTATCTTATTCATGAAACTGTCTAACAGTGGTTCCGACTTAGGCGTGGTGGCAGAAAAAATACCGGTGCTCCAAAGTGCATAGATATAAGGATAAGGATTGTTGCTCTGCTGAACATAACGATTGAAATAGGCAAGGGCCTCATCGAAATGCGAGTTGTTCAATTCCAACAGTGTCAGTGAAAGCAATGCCTGCTGCGATTCAGATGGATTATTGATGAAGGGAGTAAGCGCTGCTTTGGCTTCGGTTCTTTTATTCTCAGTTAACAATGATAACGCCTGTTGAAAATGCTGCGCATGGACAAGCGACAGGGAACAGGTAAGTATGCACAGGATAAAGAATCTCATGTTGTGATCAGTGTTTAATCGTCTCAGGAAAGATCCATCACCGGCTTGTTCTGTAATATTTTTTCAATCCGCTCCATTACTTCTGCAGTAAGCAGTGGCAAAGCGTCCAGTGCTTTCAAATTTTCTTCCAGTTGCGATGCTTTTGTAGCGCCCAGGATAGCAGTGGTTACATGCGGGTTGTGAATGGTCCAGGCAATGGCCAGACTGGCAAGGGATACACCTAGTTCGTTGGCCAGGAGTAGTAATTGCTTCGCCTTTTCTATTTTGGCTTCCTGCACCCAGCGGTCTTTTAACCAGTCGAATCCTTCCAATGCCAGTCTCGATCCTTCCGGAATACCATTGTTGTATTTGCCTGTAAGGAAACCGGCGGCGAGCGGACTCCAGATGGTAGTACCCAGTCCAACGTTCCTGAATACCGGCAAGTAATCCTGCTCCATCTTAAAACGTTCGAACATATTGTATTGCGGTTGCTCAACCGTAGGAGCGATGAGGTGATACTGTTGCGCTGCGCGATGGGCTTCCATGATCTCTGCACCGCTCCACTGGCTGGTGCCCCAATACAACACTTTGCCCTGCTGTATCAGGTTATGCATGGTCCATACCACTTCTTCAATAGGTACGGCGGGATCGGGACGGTGGCAGAAATAAATATCCAGGTAGTCTGTCTGCAGCCGTTGCAAGGCTTCATGGCAGGCTTCTACCAGGTGTTTGCGGCTGAGGCCGGTCTGGTTGGGCTTGTTTTGTTTACCTCTCCAGCCGAAATACGCTTTGGAAGAAAGGGTATAGGAGGTGCGGTCCCAGTTTTTTTTCTTCAATACCCGGCCCATCATTTGCTCACTTTCGCCTAATGCATACGCTTCTGCATTGTCGAAAAAATTAATGCCGGCGTCGTAAGCAAGTCCCATCAATTCATCGGCAATGCCATCGTTGATTTGCTTGTGAAAGGTTACCCAGCTTCCGTAACTGAGTATGCTGAGTTGAAGGCCGGTCTTGCCCATCCTGCGATATTCCATACTTTTCTATTTTTGATTTAATAATTGATTGACGCGTCATCCTGAGTGTTTGTTGGTCGTTATCCTGAGCGCAGTCGAGGGATCTGCCTGAATGTTCGGTAGGTCCTTCGATTCGCTTCGCTCACTCAGGATGACGTTCTTTGAACTCATCCATTCGCAATTTACTTTATTACAGTTTTACTTGTGTCTTTAGCCGTAGAAGTGCTGTCGGGAACAATGAAAAAGCTGCCGGGCTTGAGGTCGAACAATGTAATGTTCGATAAATCCTGGTTGCAGCGGATGCCTTTCAGTCCGATCAGTTTTTGGCGGGGGGTACGTTGACTGATGGTCACTTCTTTATCGGTATGGAACTGGCCGAGGGACTGGTCCCAGTAAAGTTCTTTGGCAAACAGTGTATCTCCTTTGATATTGAACGCTACCACACTGTCTTTCAGAAATACTTTGCTTTCTCCTTCAAGGTAGCGCCCGTATTTGGCGCCGAGCTGGCTTTCGATTACCAGGCTGTCATTATAAAAATCAACGTGCAGCGTTTTAGGGAATTCGGCTTTGCGTGCGCTATCGCCCTGGAAACTCAGCATCACAGGTGCAGTAAGCTTGGCCCGCATGTGGCCTCCTACACTCAGGTAACTTTCAATTTTGCTTCCTTCATCAACACCAGGCTTTCTCTTACCCAACGCTCTCACTTCATTCACATCATTTTCGCAGGCAAACATAAAAAAGCAGCCGGTGATCACGGCTGCTGTAATTAGTTTTTTATGTATCCTGCGATTAATCATACTTGCGTTTCTGGAACCAAATGTCGCTCAAACTAAGTCCGAAAGATAACTGAAAATAATTTTCTGTGATATTGTTAACACTGGACCCGCGTTTGCCAAACTCGAAGGCAGTGTTGATTGTCGTGAACTGGTAGTCGTAAGAGCGCCATTTTTTTACCGGCAGGCCCGCGCCAAGGGAGACACCGAATTGTTTCAACCCATTGCCATCGGGGTTCACGTAATCCTTGCCGTAGTAAACCCCTGCACGGTAATTGACATTGCTCCAGTAGTTTTTTCCGTTGATGGGATTCGGACAGAATTGGCCACCCACTTTCATCTGCCAGCTATTCACCAGTGGATCGGGTTGTCCATAAAAACGGTATTGGGTCCATTGTGTAACAGCATATTCCGCACCGATCGACCACATTTCGAATGCACCTCTTACACCTGTAGTGGTTTTATGAAAAGTGATACCGCCTGCATAACTGAATGGCAGGGTTATTTTGCCTTTGGTATTTTTTATTTCATAGATGCTGTCGATGGTCACTTCACCATTGGAAGTTTGCGTATAGGTCTGGCGGCCGACATCCTGCGAGGCAGATAATTGCTGCTTCAGGCTGGCAGTGGCCCCCAAACGGAGCGCGTATTGATCGGTCGATTTTTTTTCTTTAAATTCTTTCTTGCTGAGTTTTATCTCATACTGCATGCCTGCATCAAAGAAGAGGCCGTTGAAATGCGTATTGGCAAAGGATTTCGACTGGTAATGGAAAACCGTGTCGTTCACGAAAGCTTTTTTAGTAGAAATATCCTTGTTTCCGAAATGATAGCCTGCATTGAAACCGATATTGAGCGATTTCCATTTTTTCCCCAATCCCACAAAGAGCTGGTTCAACCCACCCGAGCCTTCATACACATTGGCCAGGCTGTCGGTACCGATCTGTTCAAAAGTGTGTACAGAATAGCTGATTCTGGTAACAGGCCGTAGGCCAAAAGCCAGTCCCCATCCTTTTTTACGGTTCAGGGGCATTCCCACCACCACATAAGTAGGGATGAAATAGTTCGACTGGAAATGGCCCGAAGGATTATTGCTGCGCAACGTGCGGGAATCGATCATCAGCCCCAGGTCAAAAGAAGTCATGTACAGGTTCCCGTAAGTAGCGGGGTTGCTGAAGTTGACGGATTGCCCCACATTATTGTTCAGGCCATCTGCATAGGCAACACCCAGTCCACCCATGGAGCGGCTCACCACATTGGATCCGCTATAAATATTACCAAGTCCGTAACGTGCAAAGGGAGAATTCTCTTGTGCAACAGCACTAAGCAGGGTGGTTCCGGTTACTAATAGAGCCAGGCAAAGCCTGGCCACTGTTGTACTCACTGATCGCATAGAGGCCTTTAAAGATTAAATAAGGGTCGGCAAATATCCTGTTTTTTAGATGTGAGACAAAAAAACCCATATCCCCCCCGGTTAACAGCACGTTAAAGTTGCTGTATTTCAATGCATAAGCATCAATTATTCCATCTATTTCTTTGGCCATTCCCAGTATCACACCGCTCAAAATATTGGTTTTGGTATCATAACCTATCAGCGGGAACCTGTTTTCAGGGCTCACCAGGGGCAGCAGGGCGGTTTGTTCGTGCATGGCCCTGAAACGCATATTGAGGCCGGGAGAGATACTGCCCCCCAGGAATTCATGAACAGGACTGATATAATTATAGGTGATGCAGGAGCCCAACCCGATGGCCAGGTTGTGCTGGTGCGGGAACAGCTTAACAGCCGCTGCACAAATGGCCAGTCTGTCGGCCCCAATGGTCTCGGGCTTGCCTACCGGTGAGGTGAAGGGTAATTGACTATGGTGGCCGAGCTTGTGAAATTGTGTATGTGCTGCCAGGAAAGTTTCCGTTTCAACGTTATGCCTGATCACAGAAGAAAGGATCGATCGGGAAGGTTTGTATTTTTCTACCAGCGGGCGAATGGCATCGGGGGTATCGTTTTCCAATACAACCACTTCTTTGATCACATCGTTTTCAAATACGGCAGATTTGAGGCGGGTATTTCCAAAATCGAAGCAGAGGGTTGTTGGCATAAGCGAGTATGTTACAGGTCAAAATTAAAGCCTTTCTTTGCCGTGACAATTTTGGATTATGAAAATTTCAGGTTTTACGATCATTCGCAATGCTGTGATGAATGACTATCCCATTGTAGAAGCGATTCGCTCTATTCTGCCGGTAGTGGATGAAATGATCGTATTGGTAGGAGATTCTTCCGATGATACATTGGGACTGATGCAGTCGATCAACGACCCCAAGATCCGCATACACCGGTCGGTCTGGGATTCCGGATTGCGCAGTGGCGGGTCGGTACTGGCGGTTGAAACTAACAAGGCTTTTCAATTGATTGATCCCGAAAGTGATTGGGCTTTTTATATCCAGGGCGATGAAGTAGTGCATGAAAAATATCATCCCGCTATTAAAGAAGCCTGTATACGATATAAAGATGATAAAAAAGTAGAAGGATTGCTCTTCAAATACCTCCATTTTTATGGAACCTATGATTATGTGGGCGATAGCCGTAAATGGTACGATCACGAAGTACGTATCATCCGGAATGATAAAAAGATCGCCGCATATAAAGATGCGCAGGGGTTTCGCGTAGGTGAAAGGAAATTGTGGGTGAAACCGGCAGATGCTTATATCTATCACTATGGCTGGGTAAAGAGTCCTGAGCAAATGATGAAGAAGCAAAAAGAGATCAGCCAGTATTGGGATAGCAATGCCAACATACGATCGGTGATTACGAGCCCTGACTTTTATGATTTCAATGAATTCGATTCGTTACAACGCTTTTCGGATACCCATCCGGCGGTGATGAAAGACAGGATCGCGCGCAAGAACTGGCAGGTAGAACTGGATATTACCAGGAAGCAATTTTCATTGAAAGACAGGTTCCTTTATTATTTTGAACGAATCACCGGCATCAGGCTGTTTGATTTCAGGAATTACCGGTTGTTGAAATAATAGGTCTATATTTAGAACTATGTGGGAGCAGTTTATAAAAGGGGTAGGCCAGGGCGACTTTAAAGCACTTGCCAGAAGTATTTCCCTGGTGGAAAATGCGGTGAGTGGTTACGAGACGTTCCTGAGCCGGTTGCCTTCCGGAAAAACTGCCATAACAGGTATTACAGGCCCTCCCGGGGCCGGGAAAAGTACGCTGGTAGATGCCCTTATCGGCGCCTGGGTGGCGCAAGGGAAAAAAGTGGGTGTGCTTTGCGTTGATCCATCTTCCCCCTTTAACCTGGGTGCATTGTTGGGCGACAGGATTCGCATGAGTGAATGGTACCAGCACCCGCATGTTTTTATCCGTTCGCTTGCTTCAAGGGGGGCACTGGGTGGTTTGCATCCGCAAATGATCGAGATCACTGCATTGATGCAGGCCGCGGGGTTTGATGAGATCATTGTTGAAACTGTGGGCGTTGGGCAAAGCGAGATTGAAGTAGCGGGACTGGCCGATACAACAGTAGTAGTAGTGGTGCCTGAGGCGGGAGATGAAGTACAGACTATGAAAGCAGGACTTATGGAAATTGCAGATGTATTTGTGGTAAATAAAAGCGACAGGCCGGATGCCGATCTGTTTGTGAAAAACCTGAAACAAATGCTGGCGCCTGCATTTCAGCAGCGCGCATGGCAGGTGCCTGTGATCAAAACAATCGCTTCGCAGAAAGAAGGTATAGATACCCTGATGGAAGCCATCGTGGCGCATCAACATACAGCACGTTTACTGGAAAGAAAATCGTGGTTATTTACTGAAAGGGCTTACCGGCTCATCCAAAAACACAGAATGGCATCCATTGACAAAGAAGAAATGAAGCGATCGATTACGAGGGCTTTGGAAGAACCTGGGTTTAATTTATTTACTTTCGTTCAGCAATACCTGTAAATAGTACATGAATCCTGCAGCAGAATTACCATTGATATCGGTAGTGATGGCCACTTATAATGGAGAACGATTCATAGGTGCACAACTCAACAGCATCCTGGAACAAACTTATCCTAACCTGGAATTGATCATCGTAGATGATGGATCAACAGATGGTACGGCGAACCTGCTGAAGCAATATGCAGAACGGTTCAACAATATCAGGTTGTTCTTCAACGAACAGAACATCGGCTATGTACGCAATTTTGAAAAAGGCATGCTGTTGGCGGCCGGTGATTTCCTGGCGCTCAGTGATCAGGATGATATTTGGGATAAGCAAAAGCTGAGCCTGCTGATGCAGGAAATAGGCGATCACCCGGTTGTATACTGCAATTCCGAACTGATCGATTATAATGGCAACCTGACAGGGAAAAAATTATCGGATATTAAAAGGTTGGGCGATTTTGATGATTGCCTGAGTTTTCTGGTGGGCAATTCGGCGCCGGGACATGCGATGATCATCAGGAGAAGCCTGGTAAGAGCGTCGGTTCCATTGGCACCTATGATACCGCACGATCATTGGCTTGGGTTTGTGGCTACATTGACAGGCAAAATCAAATTCGTAGATAAGGTGCTGGTACAATACCGGCAGCACAATGCCAATGTGTTTGGTGCAGCAAAAGTGAAGGCGGAAGGAGAGCCGGTGCCGGCGAAAAAGAAAAAGCCTGGTAAAGAAACAGAACTGGCGCAAATCAGGGAACGGATGCGATTGCAGTATGAGAAATGTCCCGAGTCGCTGGTGAATGAAAAAAAGATGCTGGCTGATGTGATGCAGTCGTATCAGGATTTTTCGTTGATGAACAATTTCAAAAGAATGATCTTATTTTTTCGATACAATCGCAGGATACTGGCGTATAAACGGCGAAACCAACTCAGGCGATGGCTGTTTTGCCTGAAAATGTTTTACAAGATCAAATAATTTACACCCGACCCATGCATAAGATCATACTCGATTGCGAAAGAATGAAATACCCTCATACGGGGTTATACCATTTCTGTTTGCAATTGGGTCGCTCGTTGCTGAAAGAAACTGTGGAGGAAGCGATTTCTTTTTTCATGCCTCGTAAATGCGGGCCTGTTTTTGGCAGTCACGCGCAATATATATACCAGCATGCTGTGCATAAATGGATATTGCCCGCTACCGGCAGATACAATGTGTGGCATGCAACGCACCAAGGCAGTCAATATTTTCCTGCTAACAGGAAGATACCTATTGTATTAACGGTACATGATTTGAATTTTTTAAAAGGAGACTTTAAATCTGCTGCAAAAAGGAAAACTTACCTGCAAGCGTTGCAGCATAAAATAGACCGGGCAGATCATATTGCAGCCATTTCGCAATTTGTGCTGGATGATTTGTATGCTCATGTTCGATTGAATAACAAACCGGCAACGGTTATTTATAACGGATGCAATATCAATGCGGATATTTTGCCTGCTGCCCCACTTGTGCAACCTGGCAGCCCGTTTTTGTTTACCATAGGAACAATTGTGGTAAAAAAGAATTTTCATGTATTGCCGGCGCTGCTGGTGAATAACAACAACCATTTAGTTATTGCGGGCATTGTGCAGAATGAAGCATATAAAAAGGAGATTATAGCAGCTGCGCAGAAGGCTGGTGTACTAAGCAGGGTACATTTTACAGGGCCGGTAACAGAAGCAGAAAAATATTGGTATTACCAGCATTGTGAAGCATTTGTATTTCCATCACTGGCAGAAGGATTCGGCTTACCGGTGATAGAAGCCATGGCGTTTGGCAAGCCGGTGTTTTTATCAACACAGACTTCTTTACCCGAGATAGGAGGAGAAGATGCTTTTTATTTCAATGATTTTGATCCGGAGAATATGCGGGAAGTCCTGCAAAGGGGGATGACTGTTTATTCAACAGATATGGACCTGGTAGAAAGACTGAAAGCAAGGGCCTATTCTTTCAACTGGCAAAATACGGCTCGAAAGTATATAGATATCTACCGCGGATTGTATTAAAAGCCGGTCAGTGACCATGCATTATTTATGCATATTTTTCTCGTTCTTCCACCAGCGCATGCCTATATAACCCATGATGAGCAGCGGGGCTGCTGCTAAATAAATAATGGCAGAATTGAGGGCTTTGGCCGGACCTTCGCCCATTTGAGAAGCGGTTTTGGTACAAATGGAACACTGCGCCTGTAAATATCCTGCATTCAACAGCAACAATACCAAACATACCGCCAGTACCCATCCCTTCGTTTTCATAACAACTGTATTCTGATGCAAAGATACACACAAACCAGGTTATGGGCGTTTAATAAGCCTGTATTAACACTTCGGCGGGAATATGAAGTGCCTCGTTCAGCTTCCGTATCATAGCCAAACTGAGTTTTCTTTTGCCGGACAGGATTTCTGATTTCCGGGAGCGGTAGCCCAATACTTCAGATAATTGAGCTTCTGACATGCCCAATTGCTCGAGCCTGAATTTGATGGCTTCCAATGGGTTGGGCGTAGGCATCGCATGATGTTCATTCTCATACGATTTGATCAGGATAGACAATATCTCTAATTCGTCTGACTCTTTTGAATTGGCTTTCAATTCTTTTTGCAATAGTGCGTAAGTACGAGCCAGCGCATCTTCATATTGTCTTTCATTTTTTATTGGTTTTAGCATAATCGATTTTTTGGGCATCAATTTTATCATATTGTTTATGCGTACCCACCCACACAATGAATACGATCTTTAAACGATATTCTACATCAACAATCAAACGGTACTTATTGCCACAAATATTGAATATCACTCTTTTTTTATTCAGAATAGATGCATTGCAATACACTGCTTTTAATTCATTGGGATGATCCCAGTTGGCTAGCTCTGCTTCCTCATACCATGATAATAATCCCTGCTTGGCATCAGGAAACTTTGAATAAAAAGCTTTGAGTGTTTTAACGGCAATAACTCTCATAACCAGTTGAAGCAAATATATGAAATGTTACCAAATCGGTAACATTTCGCGTGAATGATTTTGTGGATCGATTGATAAAACTACAAGTAGGCGGCGTAGTCAAATTGAGTATTCATACCTGTTTTACAGGCGGAAAGGTTAAAACAACAAATTATCATTAACTTTCTCACTAAACTTCATGGGTATGAACCAGCGCAGGAAATTCATCGGGCAGCTTGGCCTGATGGCGGGGGCATTCTCTGCCAATAGCCTTTTTAACCAGTTGCATGCGGCAGAATGGAAGCAGGCTGCACAAAAGGTAGCAGGTCTTAGTCCGGAGACTGTGGCAACTGATGAAGACTACTGGTCAGTGATACAACAATCTTTCACTGTAAATCCCAACCTGGTGAATCTCAATAATGGGGGGGTGAGTCCCGCTCCGCGTGTGGTACAGGAAGCGGTGGAACGCTTCAACCGATTGTCCAATGAAGGCCCCTCTTATTATATGTGGCGGATACTGGACCAGGGAAGGGAGCCGCTGCGCCAAAAGCTGGCAACACTGGCCGGTTGCCTGCCCGAAGAAATAGCGGTGAACAGGAATGCCACCGAATCGCTTAATACAGTCATCTATGGACTGGAACTCAAAGCGGGCGATGAAGTGATCGGTACCAAACAGGATTATCCGAACATGATACAGGCCTGGAAGCAGCGTGCCATGCGCGACGGATTACAGTATACGCAGATCAGTTTTGATTTTCCCATAGAAGATGATGAGGCGATTGTAAACGCTTATGAAAAAGCCATCACACCTAAAACCCGGATATTGCATGTTACCCATATCATCAATTGGGTGGGGCAGATCATGCCCGTGAAAAAGATTTGCCAGATGGCGCACCGGCACAACCTGGAAGTAATTGTGGATGGTGCACATTCATTCGGACTGCTTGATTTCAAGATCCCGGATCTGGAATGCGATTATTTCGGGACCAGTCTGCACAAATTCTTAAGTGCACCCATTGGCAGTGGCATGTTATGGATCAAACAGGACAAAATTGGCAAGATATGGCCGCTACTCTGTAACGATAAACCGCACAGCGACGACATTCGCAAATTTGAAACCCTTGGCACGCGCAGCTTTCCGATAGAGCAGGGAATAGGCGAAGCGATCAATTTTCATACAGCCATCGGGAGCAAACGGAAAGAAGAACGCATTCGCTATCTGAAAAATTATTGGGCTGAAAAGGTAAAATCCATTCCGCGTGTAAAACTGCATACATCTTTGAAACCAGAATATTCCTGCGCTATAACGGGCGTAAGCATTGAGGGTATGACACCGGCAGAGCTCGACAGCGCTTTATTCAACCGCTATAAAATACATACCGTTGGTATTGTGTGGGAAAACATCAGTTGCGTGCGCGTTACGCCGCATGTATATACGAGGATAGATGACCTGGACAGATTGGTTCAGGCAATAGAAACGATAGCAACGAAGAATCGTTGACGTACCATTATATCGTCATCCCGAGCAACGCTCGGGATGACGACGGAGTGGATTAAGAAGCTTTTACAGCAGGCTTCTTACTCTTATTCGGCTTGGCAGGACGCGTTTTTCCAAAAGAGCCCTGAAATCTTTTACCTTTTGCGGTCTTTTTATCACCTCTACCCATGGTATTGTTTTTGGTTTTGAAAATAAATGAGTTGCAAAAATAGAAAAACCCCGCTAATGCGGGGTTCAATTCTTTTGAAGAGCTTTCAGTTAGATCTTAGCGCTTAATTCTTTACCAGCTTTGAAGCGGGCAACTTTTTTAGCCTTGATCTTGATAGTTTCGCCAGTCTGAGGGTTACGACCTGTACGAGCAGCACGCTTAGATACAGAGAAAGTGCCAAAACCAACCAGGGTAACTTTGTCGCCTTTCTTCAGCGCTTTGGTTACTGTGTCAACAAAAGAATCCAGGGCAGCATTTGCCTGGGTTTTAGTAACGCCAGCATCTTCAGCAATCTGGGCGATCAATTCAGCTTTGTTCATAGATGTGTTTTTAGATTGTTTTAATTCTATAAAACAAATTTATTGGCTTTTGTCGTTCAGCAAAATATTTCATTGCTTTTTTATCCTCTTTTTTGGAACCTGCAAACACCCTGCCGTAAAGGATTTCAGCCGATTTTATTCAAATAGTTGGAAATAATTCCGTAAATGCCTTCCGGCTAGAATGCCTGTCAGCAAAGGGTTTTAACGGTTAGATGGCTGGAATTCAGTTCCCGTGCGGGTTTCAGAGAAATATAACGAAGATTTGGATATGCCAACATCGCCTGTAAAAACTATCCACACTCAATTCACAATCTGCATGAGTGTGCGAAAACCAACGAAATGATTGCCCCATCGATCCAGGGCATCCTGCCGCAATGCAGTTGCATGCTGTGCAATGTACCGCTCATAATCATCCCTGGTAGCTGCGAAATATTGCGTGGCATAAGTAGGCCCCTCTGATTCGTCGGTTTCCAACAGTTTTACAAAACGGTACTCCGTAAAGCAACCGCTTTTCATAACAGCCGGTATGTGCTCTTCTTTCATCCAGCGTACCCAGTCTTCGTGGATATGCGGGGAGACTTTCGTGGTGACGTTGTAGATGAACATGCTCATTTAATTTCTGCGTAGATGGGACAATGATCGCTGTGTTTTACATCTGGGTAAATAGCAGCGGCTTTCAACTGGGGCTTTAATGCTTCACTGATACAGATATAGTCGATCCGCCATCCTTTGTTTTGCAATCTTACAGAAGGGAAACGTTGGCTCCACCAGGAATAAGCGCCTTTGGTATCGGGATGCAAGAGGCGGAAAGTATCGATCCATTGTTTCCCAAGAAATTTATCCATCCAGGCCCGCTCTTCGGGCAGGAAGCCGGATGAGTTTTTATTTCCCTTGGGATCGTGGATGTCTACTTCGGTATGTGCAATATTATAATCACCCGTAACAATCAACTTGGGTCTTTTTTTACGCAGGTCCTGAACATAATCAAAGAATTCATCCAGCCATTGGTATTTATAAGTTTGCCGTTCATCGCCGCTGGTGCCCGAAGGGAAATAAGCATTGATGAGCGTGATATCTCCGAAATCGGCTCGAATCACCCTTCCTTCAAAATCACTTTGTTCAATTTTATTTCCCGATATAACCTGGTCGGGTTTGATTTTGGTAAAGATGGCCACCCCGCTGTATCCTTTTTTCTGTGCCGAAAACCAGTGTGTCTGGTAGCCAAGCGATTCTATGGATGCAATATCAATGTCTTCTTTTTGTGCTTTGGTTTCCTGCAAACAAATAATATCTGCCGGATTTGTCTGCAACCAGTCGAGAAATCCTTTTTTGATAGCAGCCCTGATGCCATTGACATTGTATGAAATGATGCGCATGTTGATGGGTTTAAGCGAATATAAAGATGCATCAAAAACCACATTCACCGCATGCTATTTTTTTACTAATTTGACCCTTCTTTGTATTCAAGATGTGTATATGAAAAAGACAGACAGGGTCATTCCTGCAAAACAATCCATTTATCTCGAAGGACCCCGCCCCAGGATCAGTGAACTGGGTTTTGCCTGGGATGTATTCTGGCAGTTCATCAAAGGGTTCAGGACCATGCATTTCCTTGGGCCCTGTGTTACGGTGTTCGGCTCTGCCAGGTTTGGAGAAGATCATCCCTACTACCACGTGGCCAGGGGGTTCGGCAGGCGCATTGCTGCTGCCGGTTTTACCACCATGACAGGCGGCGGACCGGGCATTATGGAAGCAGCCAACCGCGGCGCTTTTGAAAACGGTGGTACTTCGGTAGGATGTAATATCAAACTGCCGCGTGAACAGCATACCAATCCGTATATGCACAAATGGATCACTTTCGATTATTTTTTCGCCCGTAAAGTGATGCTGGTAAAATATTCTTACGCATTCATCATTATGCCGGGAGGCTTTGGCACGATGGATGAATTCTTCGAGACCATTACGTTGGCGCAGACAAAAGTAATCTACGATTTTCCCATCGTACTCTATGGTAAAACTTATTACGAACCATTGATGAAAGCCATCGACTCCATGGAAGCCGCCGGAACCATCGCACCGGTTGACAAAACATTGTTGTTCCTTACCGATGATATGGATGAAGCCATGCACCACATCGCGACGTATGTGCGCAAAAACTTCAAGGTTAAACCACGTAGAAGATTATGGTGGCTGTTTGAGAAAAGATGATATTAAAAAGTAAATCCCAGGTTTAGGATAAGCTCATAAGTTCCAAAAGCCTGCGACGCAGTTCCTTTGTACACTTTCAATCCAGAATAGCTGGCATAATCCAGCTTATTGGCAAACTCAAGATAAACATGCTTGCAGAAAGTGCCGCGTAAAGCGCCTTCGAAACCCATGTTCCATCCGCCCAATTGGAAACCGGCATCGTTGTGCTGACCGAACAGGCTGTTCTCTACGTGCGGGATAACAGGACCTGCACCCGCTTTTGCAAGTGCATCCAATTTGAACCAGCTGTTTTTTGCTTCCCACCAGTTCCATCTTTTCACGATGTTGAACAACAGGAAATTGGCGCCATTGTTCAGGTAATAATAAAAGCCATTGGTTTTGGAGAAATTGATGGTGGAATCAACCGGCCTTCCATTCAGCATGCCTTTCACTTCAATTTGCTGTCCGTCTTGTATGATATGTTTGGTATGATCGAAATTGATTTCGAAAGCCCATCCTTTTTTTCGGTTAAAAAAATATCCTATTCGATAATTGTATTGTGGTATGCTGATGGGAATGCTGAAAATACCTTCATCCCATCCGATATGATCGTGCGAGTGCACACTTTTCATTGTATACTTAGTCTGCAGCTCAGGCTGACTTACCGTAACGTCTGAATGCGTGTACCATTCTTTGTTATAACCCCAGGAAAAATAAAACTCACCTTTTTTTTCTTTCTTCTTTGTTTGCGCCTGCGTTAAAACGGGCAATGCCATAGCCAATACCAACAGCGCTTTACTTACACATTTCATACTGAATCGGTTGTTCGGCGCAAAGGTAAGGGCTAATCCAAAACCGGGCTCAACCATCTTTCTGCTTCTGCCAGGGGCATGTTCTTTCTACGGGCATAATCTTCCAATTGATCGCGCAGGATCTTACCCACACCGAAATATTGACTGCTTGGATTAGAGAAATACCAGCCGCAGACGGAAGCAGCGGGGTACATGGCCAGGCTTTCCGTTAACTCAATGCCCACTGTATCGGTGGCTTTGAGTAAGTGAAAGAGTTTGTGTTTTTCGGTATGATCCGGACAGGCAGGATAACCAGGTGCAGGACGAATACCAGTGTATTGTTCCTTGATGAGTTCTTCGTTGCTCAGCTGTTCGGCCTGATCGTAACCCCAATATGTTTTTCTTGTTTTCAGGTGCAGGTATTCGGCAAAACCTTCTGCAAAACGATCGGCCAGGGCCTGCAACATGATCTTGTTGTAATCGTCGAAGTTTTGCTCGAATCTTTTGATATGCGGTTCAATGCCGTGTATGGTAACGGCGAAAGCCCCGATGAAATCTTTTTTACCACTGGAAACAGGCGCCACAAAATCGGCCAGCGACAGGTTGGGTTGTCCGGGCGCTTTTTTTACCTGCTGTCGAAGGAAGGATAAACGGGTATCTGCTGTTCCGTTCTTTACCACCACATCGTCGTTCTCGCTGCCCGCTTCCCAAAAGCCGATGGTGCCTTTAGCTGTGAGCCATTTTTCCGCAATGATCTTATCAATCAGTGCATTGGCATCGTTGTACAATTTGGTGGCTTCTTTTCCAACCAGTTCATCGCTGAGAATGTCGGGAAAATTGCCGTGCATTTCCCAGGCAATGAAGAAAGGCTTCCAGTCAATATAAGGTCTGATCTCGGAGAGGTCTACATCGCTGAATACTTTAGTGCCCAGGAATTGCGGGTCGGTTGCCTGAAAATCATCCCAGTTGATCTTTGTTTTGTTCTGTAATACGTCTTCGTAAGGAAGGTATTGCTTCACCGGCTTTTTGTTGTCGAAATTGTGTTTCAACCGGGCGTATTCTTCAGCGGTATTTTTCAGGAAGGCTTCTTTCTGTTCCTTATTCAACAAAGAACCTGCTACAGTAACACTTCGTGAAGCATCAAGCACGTGCACAACGCCATTATTATATTCCGGTGCAATCTTAACCGAAGTATGTATGCGTGAAGTGGTAGCGCCTCCGATGAGCAGCGGCTGCTGCATATTGCGACGCTTCATTTCCTTGGCTATATGCACCATTTCATCGAGTGAAGGCGTGATCAATCCGCTTAACCCAATAATATCTGCCTTCTCTTTGATCGCCGTCTCCAGTATCTTGTCAGCCGGCACCATCACACCCAGATCAACTATGTCATAGCCGTTACATCCCAATACCACGCCTACGATGTTTTTCCCGATATCGTGCACATCGCCTTTTACAGTAGCCAATAATATCTTGGCAGCACCGGCAGATGATGTATCTGCCTCACCACTAATTAGCTGTGCTTTTTTCTTTTCTTCTTTTTCGGCTTCTATATATGGTGTAAGGATGGCCACGCTTTTTTTCATCACCCTTGCGCTCTTCACCACCTGTGGCAAGAACATCTTGCCGGCGCCAAACAGGTCACCTACGATGTTCATACCATCCATCAACGGGCCTTCGATCACATCCAATGGCTTGGGATATTTTTGTCTGGCTTCTTCCGTATCTGCATCTATATAATCGGTAATGCCGTTCACCAGTGCATGGGCCAGCCTTTTCTCGATGGGCTCATTCCGCCATGCTTCGTCTTTCACTTCCACCTTGCCTTTGGCCTTCACTGTTTCGGCATGGGCAATGAGTTTTTCGGTTGCCTCGTTGTTATCGTTGTTGCGGTTTAGGATCACGTCTTCACACAATTCGCGCAGGTGGGGTTCTATTTCATCGTATACCACTAACTGACCTGCGTTCACAATACCCATGTCCATACCGGCTTTGATGGCATGGAGCAGGAATACCGAGTGAATGGCTTCCCGCACATGGTCGTTACCGCGGAAAGAGAAAGAAACGTTGGAAACACCTCCACTCACTTTGGTCAGCGGCATCAGTTGCTTGATCTCGCGTGTCGCTTCAATAAAATCAACTGCATAATTGTTGTGCTCTTCAATACCGGTAGCAATAGCGAAGATGTTGGGATCGAAGATGATCTCCTGAGGTGCAAAACCAACACGCTCAGTCAATATTTTATAAGCCCTGTGGCAGATGGTGACTTTTCTTTCTTTGGTATCGGCTTGTCCTATTTCATCAAATGCCATCACAATTACCGCAGCGCCAAAAGATTTGCAAATGATGGCCTGCTCAATGAATTTCTCTTCTCCTTCTTTCATGGAGATGGAGTTCACAATACATTTACCCTGTACGCATTTCAATCCCGCTTCAATGATCTCGAACTTCGAGCTGTCGATCATAATGGGAATCTTGGCAATATCGGGTTCGCTCTGGACCAGGTTGAGAAAAGTGGTCATGGCTGTTACGCCTTCCAGCAGTGCATCGTCCATGTTCACATCCAGTACCTGTGCTCCGCTCTCCACTTGTTGCCGCGCTACGGACAGTGCTTCTTCGTATTTACCTTCCCTGATGAGCCGCGCGAATTTTTTGGAACCGGTTACATTGGTACGTTCGCCTACATTGACAAAATTCGTTTCAGGCCGTATAACCAATGGCTCCAGTCCGGAAAGGCGCAAATAAGGTTTGATGATGATGTCTCCACTCATGATACTTGACTTGATGATTAAACCAACTCGGTCTCGATAACCGGTATTGCTCTCGGCGCAATCTTTTTAACGTTGTCGGCAATGTGTTTGATGTGATCGGGCGTGGTACCGCAGCAACCGCCTACGATGTTCACGAATCCTTCTTTGGCCCATTCTTCTATAAAATGTGCCGTTTCATGGGGTGCTTCATCGTATTCACCCATGGCATTCGGCAGACCTGCATTGGGATATGCCGAAGTATAACAAGCGGCTATCTGGCTCAGTTCTTCAATATGCGGTCTCATTTCGGCGGCACCTAATGCACAGTTCAATCCCACGCTCAAGGGGTTGGCATGCATGATGGAAGTATAAAAGGCTTCCAGTGTTTGTCCGCTCAACGTACGCCCCGAAGCATCGGTAATGGTACCGCTGATCATAATGGGCAATTCCGGTTTGCCGCTTGTTCTGAAATATTTTTTCGCCGCATAGATGGCGCCTTTGGCATTGAGGGTGTCGAAGATGGTTTCAATCAATAAGATATCAACGCCGCCATCCACCAGTCCGCGTATCTGCTCATAATAAGCATCGGCCACTTCATCGAATGTTACGGCGCGGTAGCCGGGATTGTTTACATCGGGAGAGAGGCTGAGGGTTTTATTGAGCGGACCGATAGCACCTGCCACATATCGTTGTGCAGTGCCCGGATTTTCTGCGGTGAATTCATCAATAGCTTCCCTGGCGCAGCGCGCAGCGGCTACGTTCAACTCATAAGCCAGCGATTGCATTTCATAATCGGCCATGGCAATGAAAGTGCTGCTGAAGGTATTGGTTTCAATAATGTCGGCGCCGGCAGCAAGGTATTGCTTATGAATGCCTTTGATGATCTGTGGCTGTGTAATACACAGCAGGTCGTTATTGCCCTTTACATCGCATTGCCAGTCTTTGAAACGCTCACCGCGGTAATCGGCTTCTGTAAGTTTGTGTCGTTGGATCATGGTGCCCATAGCGCCGTCGATCACCAGTATCCTTTTTTCCAGCTCTTTTCTGATATCCATAATGCACACTTTGGGCTGCTGCCGTTCCGTTGTAACAGAACATGAGCAACCGGTTAAATTATGGAACCAATAAACGCTTGTGAGAGAAAAAATGAGGAGCTCTTCAATACGTTTATTAGTTCAATTGATTCCGCAATGGTGCGGAACGCCAGGCTGAACAATAAACAAATCCGCCTGAGGCAGTGCAAAGGTAAGGAAAAAGGGAATGGATTACCAATTCCCTTTCTTGTTCTTCGAGCTGATATTGAAGATACGGGATATATTAAAGCCCCAGCGAACGGCCCCATTGCCCCATGAACCAGTGGTTTCGTGGATGAACGCATGTTCGTTCATACCAATGGAATTGGTAAAATGAAGCTGGAAAACATGCCCGCCCGTTTGAATATCCACACCAATGGAAAGCGGGTCGTATGTGCCGTTGAAGCGATTCGCCTGCCAGAAATATTCAGCATTGATACTGATGCGTTTACTCACTTTCTGCCGGGCGAGAAAACCTATGGAAAGCATATCGGAAGATCCGCCGGTGAAGCCGATGATCCGGTTGTAATGTGTGATGGTAGGCGATATTTGAACAGAGGTATGCTCATTGAATTTGCGGGCGACCATCAGCTGTAGCACATAAGTGAGCCGGTCAGTGGTGGTCGCTTTCAGACTGGTATCCAAATCAATGGTCTTGTACATGGCCGACCCGAGTACTGCAATGGATAAAGGCATGGCCCCTGCTCCGTTGCTCTGGTGCATGAGACGGTATTTGATAAACCCGTCGTATTCTTTGTTATATGTAGTACGGCCCACACCGATCATCAGGTCTTTGGCAATACCAAAGTCGAACCCAAAACGAAACGAGGCGCCGTCGAGACCGAATAATTCATACAAACCCTGGTTCACCGGTGAAAAACGGTGATTGATGCGAAAGTCCATACTGCCAGGGCCCGTGATTTCTGTCGTATGTGCATTTACCAGTCGTGTGGAATAAAAAGTATTGATCACAGGTCCGGCAGTAATGGTTTTGTCGGTTGCTTTATTGGCGCTGTCCTGCATTTTAAAAAGATCTACCTGTTGCGCCTGCAACAATGAGGCAGTCAAGCAGCAAGTGATCAGTACAACGAGTTTCTTATAGGAGCGGTACATACAGATGGTTTATTATATCACAATGATGTTTATTGGTACTGGCAATTGATTTCGACTGTTACCTTGTCGGTTACATTGGCCGCATCTATTTTAAAGTCTTTCATCACAATCACAAAAGAGGCTTTGACCGAAGGTTTACCTCCTTTGACTTCAATCACACCATTCACCAGAACATTTTTGGTAACGCCGTGCATGAGCAGATCGCCCTTTACAATGGCTTTATAAGTACCATCTTTCGAGAAGTTGATATCGCCCAGGTTGGTGATCATGCCTTTGAAATCGGCCCTTGGGAATTTGGTGCTTTCCAGGTACTGGTCATTGAAATGGTCCTGCATTTCTGCGTATTTAAAACGAAACCCTTTGATGAGCAGGCTGAAAGTCATCTGTCCATTGTCAGACATCCTGCTGGAGACTTCGTTGTTCACGGCTTTCACATCGTCGTCGGTAGGCGAAATAAAGCCGATCTTTCCATTCCGTGTGCCGAATATTTTTTGTGCATGCAGATCGCCGGTCATTGCCAATGCAAGGAGGAGGATGGTAATGATTTGCTTCATAGGTTGTTTATTTTGCTAAAACGCCTTCATTGATAACTACGTTGGCATCGGGGATATACCCTGTGCAGATGCCTTTGAAAGTGATGTTCTGTCCCGGTTTTAACTCGCCGGGGTTGGTTTTGAAAGTACAATTGATCATAACAAGCGGGTCATTGGTCTTAAAATTTACGACAATATTGCCTTCCTGGTTTTTGCTGATATCAACAATCTCTCCGGTAAGCTGGATGGCTTTGTCGAGGTACTTTTGATTGGCTGCCTGCTCGTTGGTCTTGAAAGCGTCATAAAGCTGCTGTGCGGTAAGCGCTACGCCTGTTTCCTGTGTAACATCCCTGTGGGGTTTGTTGAAAATGCGATAGGCAATGATGCCGCCGGTTACAGCGCATGCCACAGCAATTACTAAAATGATCCGTATCCATCTTTTCATAAAATTGAATTTGCGGTTGATATGCAAATTATTCAATGTTATGCATTAATTATATACTATTACGGTAATGGGTAAGGAAAGGTTGCTTGCTGCGCTATTTTACTTTACATATTGCTGTACAGGCAGCCTGTTGGCGATGCTGCGCGCCAATGTCATCTCATCGGCATATTCCAGTTCGCCGCCAAAAGCAATGCCACGGGCAATGGTGGTAACGCGGCAGCGGAGGTGGGTTATTTTTTTCTGGATATAATAAATGGTGGTATCGCCCTGTATATTCGGACTTAACGCGAACACCAGCTCTTCCGTTTCTTCTTTTTCAATACGGTGTATAAGGGCGCTGATGTTCAACTGGTCGGGACCAACACCGTCGAGTGGCGAAATAACGCCCCCCAGTACATGATAGGCGCCGTTGAATTGTTGGGTGCTTTCAATGGCAATAACGTCGCGGATGTTCTCCACCACGCAGATCATGTGCTGGTTGCGCATGGAATTGGAACAGATGGCACAGATATCGCCATCGCTGATGTTGAAGCAACGCTGGCAGAATTTAATATCGCGCCGCATGCGGGCGATGGTCTCTCCAAAATGTTGTACTTCGTTCACTTCCTGTTTGAGCAGGTGCAGGACCAGCCGCAGCGCTGTTTTTTTGCCGATGCCCGGCAATTTGGCAAACTGCGCCACTGCATTCTCTAATAAAGCGGAAGGAAGCTGCATAGCTGCAAAGATACATCATCAGAGATTCACCGATACCTGGTTGTCCCAGTTGCCCCTGATGTTCAATTGGGTTGGAATGGACTGCACGCGTTCCGGCTGCTTGCGGTTGTCCGGGAATCTTCCGGTATCCCATACACCGTTCTGGTTGGTATCGTACAATACACGCAACTCGTAATTGCCGGGCTTGAAAAGCTTGCGTTTGAATTCCGGCGAGGTCAGCGCTACCGATTCCACGATGTGGTCGTTCTGTACAAACTGCAATACCGGATTCTGCTGCAGGTTGAGGTTTTTGAATTGAAGAAAAAGGCTGCCATAGCTGGATTCTTTTTCTGTATAAAAGCGGATGGTATCTGCTTTGGCCCGCATATTCCCGGCCGTATCGGTCATAGCATCTTTGGCAATGACCAGCCTGAACGGGATGTTCTCTTTCCAATCGTACCGGAGATGGATCCTGGTCTTACTGGTATCGAGCGAAAGGGTATATCCTTTTACCACCTGGTAATTGGTATCGCATAAAAGGATCTTCGTACTGTCGATCGTTGCCAGCTTATGGTTGGTATTCAATTGGAGATCGCTCAACAGGTCCTGACTGCCACCTTCCAATGAACCGGCAAACAATTTGAGCTTATTATCTTCCTTGGGTTTGTTGGGTGCAGCAGTGTTTTTAGGAACGGTCGTAATTTTTTCTTTCTTTTTTACCTGTTGAAAAGCATAAAAAGTATCAATCCTGGTATTGGCGGCCACCGTTACAGACGAATCCAGGAAAGCAAACAACTTGGTGCTGTCATCATATCGCTTGGTATAATCATTGGGCACTACATAGGCGTTGAAAGTAGCCGCGGGAAGGTTGCGGAATACAAAATCTCCCTTGCCGTTGATGCGTGCATAATAACGCGGACGATCTTTCGAAATGGCTGTGTCTGACAGGTTGTTGTGCAGTACAACGATCAATGTGCTGTCTGCCTTACCTGTTTCTGCTAAAAAGACTTTACCTCTATAAGTAAAATGGTCGATGCTTTTTCCTGTAGAGAAAACATAGCTGAAACCTTTTGCCACATTGCCTTCATTCACATCTTTAACGGCATCGCCAAAATTGAGCGTGTATGTTGTGTTGGCTTCCAGTGTGTCCCTGAGCCGCACCGTTACATTGCGCAGGTGTGCATCTACTGTTGGAATATTTTTAAGCGTGGGAGAAACGATGAGGTTTTCCTGTATGTTCTGCAACTGCACGAACTCATCGAAAGTGAGTACGATGTTTTTAGTGGTCAGCGGAATATTGAGGGATGAGTCCCGGGGCGATGCCAGGGCCAGCCGGGGAGGGAGACTGTCCTTGGGTCCTCCGCCCGGCGGAATGATATTGGCACAGGAATGCAGCGCCAGTGTGGCGATGGAGACCGACAGGATTGCAATAAAAAAGGATACCGTATGCTTCATCTGGATCATTGATCAGTTGCAAACTTATATTGTTTGAGGTTAATCGTTGTCTTCTTCTTCGTTAAGATTGTGGAGTGATATGGCCAGGCTGTTGGTTTTAACAAAATTACACCAGTGACAATCGGCCTTGCCGCAACCGGTATAGAACGCGCGATCCTGTATCTTCTGCCATACAGAGCTGATCTGCTGGGTAACGGTGGTAATATCTTCCGGCTTGATAACAATCTTTTCTTTGCGGTACTGCTTCTTTTTGTCGGGCTCTACAAAATCGAATTCGGCGCTCACCACGTTCCAGTTCTTCTGCTCCATGTTATCTATCAGTATTTTGTAGAATACTGCCTGCCGCCAGTAATCGCCCCCGTTGGGATTTTTATCATGCGGCGGCTTCAACTTATCTCTTGCATTTTCAATATCACCGGTTTTGTAATCCACCACATTTACATTTTTACCGTCGAATTCCAGTTTGTCTATCTTGCCCTTGAGCGGAACATTTTTCACTACCACATTCCGGATGCTGGTTTCCACTACTACGATCTTGTTCCATGTATCAACATAGTGATCGTAATAATTGGACAACACTTCCTGCCCATATTCCTTCCTTCTTGCAAACTGCTCTTTGGTAAAACTCTCGCGATGCCGGTGCATGTATTTTTCAAAGTCCTCAATGAAACTGCTTTTCGGCGGGAAAGTATTGGTATCCTTCATTTTGCTGAAGAGCTTGTGCAAGGCATCGTGAACGGCGGAACCGAATTCTGTGGCTTCCGATTTACCCGAGGGAACGCGAACCAGGTTATTGAAATAGAATTGCAATGGGCATTTCAAATAATTGTTCAATGCAGTCACATTCATCACGAATCGGTCGAGCAGGTGTGTAACCACATCGGCTTCCATGGGGTCGATCTCCGGAGCCGAAGCGGTTTGGAAAGCCAGTGCGGCAAATCTGCTGCGGGTTTCCTCATCAACCAATACCGTCATTGCAGGCAATGCATGTTTTTCCTGTATCTCGGCAATGAACATGGAAGGCTCCAGCTCTTTGCCATCGTCTTTGAACCGGGCATAAGAAATAACGAGGTGCTCTTCGGCACGTGTAAGGGCCACATAAAACAGGCGGCGCAATTCTTCCTCTTCCTTATGCGCAGGTTGAGAAATAAAGAGTGTATCCGGGAAACTGTATCCACCGCCCGGCTTGCGTTTCTTTTCCCAGTTACTGGCATTGCAACCTGCAAAGAATACATGCTCAAATTCCAATCCCTTTGAACCATGCGCAGTCATGAGGTTAACGCCCTTGTCGGTGCCGCTTACCTGTACCAACGGAAGGCTGATGACTTCTTTCTCCATCAGTGCTATATTGTTCACCAGTGTTTCCAGGGAAAGCAAGGGGTTGCGGCGAGTCTCTTCTTTTATAAAATTGAAGAGGCCGGTGAGTACCTGCAGGTGCCAGTGTTTATCGGGCTGCTGCATGATGAAGTTCAATACCCCTGCTTTGCGGATACAGTTTTCAAAAAGGTTTTGCAGGGTGATATTGGGCACATCAGCAATCAGTGATTCAAGCATGAGCCCGGCGTTTTTCAATGCTGCTGGAACAGGCTGACTGAACAGGTCCTGCGGAGGTTGGTTAATTTTGTCATGCAATAATTGCCTGATAGAAGTCTTATCTTTTCCAAACTTCCGTTCAGCCACTTCAATGCTCAACCGGGCAATGTCGAGCGGTGCGATGCCGAACCAGTCGAAGTGCAGGATCTCGAACAACATTTCATCACCACCATAAGGAATATCGTGCTCTGCTGCCAGGTATTTGAGCAATAAGATGATCTTCCTGGCCAGGGGTAATTCCAATATGTTCAGCCTGCGTTTGCTGTACACGGGAATGTTTTGCTGCCTGAAGTATTGCGTCAGTTCTTCGCCGTATTTGTTCTCTTTATAAATGATACCGATGGCTCCAGGTTGAATGCCTTGTTCAAGTAAACGGCCAACATGCAGGGTGATGTCGATCATTTCATCCTGTTGCGTTTCATAGACCCTTAGTTGTGGCTGGTGATCCAGTTGGGCGATAGCAGCATTAGAAGCAAGTAATGTTTTGGAAAGCCCCTCTATTTTATTCACCAGCCTTTCACTGTTCCGGTCAATCAGTGTTTTGGAAGCATCAAGGATGGGTTGGGTTGAACGGTAATTGTTGGTCAGCACTACTGTTCGCAGGTGCTCGCGGTACTGGTTGGCGAAATGGAGCATGTTCTCCACGTTGGCTCCCTGGAAGCGATAGATGCTTTGGTCATCATCGCCCACCACGAATACATTGGGTTTATCCCAATAACTGATGAGCAGTTCCACCAGCCTGTTCTGCGTACCGCTGGTATCCTGGTATTCATCAACCAATATATACTGGTATTGTTCCTGGTAGCGGGCCAGTAAATGCTTTTCTTCATTGAAAGCTCGTATCACCCAGTTGATCATGTCGTCGAAATCGTAACGGTTCTTCCTGAGCATCATCTCCTGGAAACGATTGAATTCGTTGACAGCGGCGCGCAGCTTTTCCATCCTCTCAGTTTCTTCCTCTATGCGGGCTGTCTTCAGGTCGCCGGCCTTATAATTTTTGCCATTGCGCTGGTAGATATAATCCTGCCGGTTGGGCAGGTCGTTGAGATAAGCGTCGATTTGAGACGAAATATACCCTGGTGTCCATCCTTCGCGCTTCATGGTGCTGAAGAGCGATTGCAGGTTCCTGACCTCAAAATAAACATCGCCCCGGTAGCGTTTTAAAGGATGGTTTTTGGGAAAGTTGTCGATCAGCGTTTTGAACAGTTCGATGCTTTCAAGCGCTGAAATAGGGTCCAGGGCTGTTTTTTCGAAGAGTGAGAGGTTTTCCTGGATGATGTCGTTGCAGAAGGCGTGAAAAGTATAGATGTTCACTTTATAGGCATCGGGACCCATGAAGCCAACCAGTCTTTTGCGCATGGCCACCACACCGGCATCGGTATAAGTAAGACAGAGGATATTTTCGGGTAAAACATCGGTATCCATCAATATCTTTCCAATGCGGGCCGCCAGTATCTGTGTTTTACCTGTACCCGGACCGGCAATCACCATCACAGGACCTTCAATGGTATCTACGGCTTTTTTCTGCTGCTCGTTGAGCGAGCCGTAAATATCGGTGAACAGGTTCGTAAAGTGCTGGTGTGCTGACATGAGTTAAAGATAACTGGATGAAGGGATTCGGACCCGAAAGGTAAAACGAACAATTGTTATTGCTTAAATGTCGATTAATATTTTGGTAAAAACTGTATAGGTGCTGATTTTGAAAATAGTTTTGATTCTTGATAATTGCTATGATTGCCAGCCATCTTTCCAATATCCTTTTTACTTATTTTGTATTTAATCATAAACTAAACTATCCTGACTTATCATGCCTACCTCTTCTTCGGCTGGTCATAATTATTTGAGCAAATTGAGTTTTGCGGGCTTATTGGTAACGCTGGGTATCATTTATGGTGATATCGGAACTTCTCCTTTATATGTATTCCGCTCCATCATCGGCGAACGGCCCATTACGGAAGAGTTGGTCTATGGTGGTATATCCTGTGTGGTGTGGACGCTGACGCTGCAAACCACTTTCAAATATGTATTCCTCACTTTGAGAGCCGATAACCGTGGTGAAGGAGGGATTTTTTCGCTCTATGCCTTGGTTCGCCGTTATGTAAAATGGCTCTATGTACCGGCCATCATCGGTGCGGCCACCCTGCTGGCCGATGGCATCATCACCCCGCCCATTTCCGTGGCTTCGGCCATTGAAGGATTGGGTGGAGTAAAAGGTTTGGAAACTACCATTGTTCCCGGCAATAACCTTACGGTAGGTATTGTGATCGGTATCATCTCCCTACTGTTCTTTTTCCAGCGGTTCGGTACCAAAGTAGTGGGCTTTTCTTTTGGACCTATCATGCTCATCTGGTTTGCCATGATCATGATATTAGGGGCTGCGCAGATTGTGCACATGCCTGAAATTCTTAAGGCCATCAATCCTTATTATGGCATTGAGCTGCTGGTCAACTATCCCAAAGGTTTCTGGATACTGGGTGCCGTTTTCCTTTGTACAACAGGAGCAGAAGCCTTGTACAGCGACCTCGGACATTGTGGCCGCAGGAATATCCAGGTGAGCTGGATATTTGTGAAATTCTCCCTTGTTATCAATTATATGGGACAAGGTGCCTGGCTGCTGATGCAGCACAGTAAATCGCTGGGCGCACTGAATCCTTTTTATGAGCTGATGCCACACTGGTTCCTGCTTGTGGGTATCATCATTGCCACGATGGCCACTATCATTGCCAGCCAGGCTTTGATCAGTGGGTCATTTACACTTATCAGTGAAGCCATCAGCATGAACTTCTGGCCGAGGGTTACCATTAAATTCCCCACCGACATCAAAGGGCAGATCTATATTCCCAGCCTGAATATCATATTATGGATCGGATGTATAGCCATGATGTTGTATTTCCGGGAGAGCGGACATATGGAAGCGGCTTATGGCTTCTCCATTGTCATTGCCATGCTGATGACCACCACGCTGATGTATGTGTACATGCACCGGGTTCGCAAATGGAATTTTGCATTGATCACCCTTATTATGATGGTGTTCATTACCGTGGAAGTGGCTTTCTTCATTGCCAATGTGGCCAAGATCAAGCAAAGGTGGATGTTCCTTTTCTTTGAATTCGGACTCACTTTCATCATGGTAATATGGTTCAGGGCCCGCAAGATCACCAATCGCTATTTACAGTTTGTGAAGTTCTCGGAATATCTCCCACGATTGGTAGAACTCAGCGAGGATACGAATTTCCCCAAATACGCCACCCACCTGGTTTACCTTACCAAGGCTGATTACGATGGAGAGATTGAAAAAAGGATCATGCATTCCATCCTGCACCGCAGGGCCAAGCGGGCCGAAGTTTACTGGTTTATACATATCGACAGAGCTGATGCTCCTTTTACCATGGAGTATTCTACCAAAGAACTCGTGAAAGGGAAAGTGATACGGATCGACTTTAAGCTGGGCTTCCGTGTACAACCTCGTATCAACCTGCTGTTTAAGAAAGTAGTGCAGGAAATGTTTAACAGGGGAGAGATCTGTGTGGTCAATAAATACGAAAGCCTGCAAAGAGAAACTTTCCATGCCGACATACGTTTTGTAATCATAGAATCGTTCCTCTCGGTGGAGAACGAGCTTTCGCTCAAGGAAGGATTCATCATGGATTCCTATTTTGCCATCAAAAACTGGGCACAATCCGACCAGAAAGCGTTCGGCCTCGACAATGCATCCACTGTTATTGAAAACGTGCCGTTACTCATAAACCCCAAAGTATACCTGCCGTTGCAGCGTGTTGACAGAAGGTCTTCTTCTGTTTAATCATGCTTTGGGTAACGAAAAAGAAAACTGGCTGCCTTCACCGGTGCGACTCACGGCCCATATCTGTCCGTGTTGTGCTTCAATGAACTCTTTGGAAATGGATAGACCCAGTCCTGTGCCAGTTCCTTCATGAACCCCCGGCACTTTAAAATAGCGATCGAAAATGCGGGGTAGGTATTTCTCATCAATGCCTTTGCCATGATCGGTTACGGTAAAAATGATTTTGCCTTCGTGCAGTGATGCGCTCACTTCGATGGATGAGGATTCGGAAGAGTATTTGATGGCATTGGTGAGCAGGTTAACCAGTACCCAGGATGTTTTTTCAGCATCCGCCTGGATGGAAGGCAAGTCGTTGGCCAACTGACGATGAATAGCAATGTTTTTTTGTTGTGCAGGTAATGCAACGGCCTGTGTAGCTTGTTCTATAATGGAGGCTGGATTGGTGGCCTGTAATTTCAGGTGAATATGTCCTGTTTCTACCTGCGACATGTTCAGCAGTTCGCCGGTAATCTTCAACAACCGTTCAGCATCGTCGCGGATACTGCCGATAAGCTCCTGTTGCTCATTGTTCAGAGAGCCCACCCTGTTGTCTGTGAGGAGCTGCGCACTCATTTTGATGGCCGAAATAGGCGTTTTCAGTTCATGTGAAACAGTAGCGATGAAATTGGTTTTAGCTGTATTCAGTTCATGGAAGGGAGTGATGTTGCGCAAAATGATGACTTGCCCGATAATGGTTTCGTTATTGGTTACATTGAGTGTGTCTTTGTTGAAATAGCTCTCTTTATTATCTGCGAAAATTTTCAATTCTTTTTTATCCTCGTGTAACAAAGTACGCATCAGGTCATTGCTTAAAGCCACATCAGGAGCATACATGCCAATGATGGAACTTTCTTTGATGCCCAATAAAACTTCGGCTACCGGGTTCAGGAAAAGTATGTTTCGTTTAGCGTCCAGTCCAATGATGCCGTCTTTCATTTGGTTTATGATGGTTTCTATCCGGCTTTTTTCAAACTTGATCTGTGCCAGGTTGCTGTGCTCGTATTCATCCAGCTTTTCAGCCATACTGTTAAACGCGGCTGCCAGCTCGCCGAACTCGTCTTCCTGTTGCAGGAAAATCCTTTTCCGGTAATTTTTGTTGGCGATCTCATGTATACCGTCGTTGAGCAGGCGAACGGGAGTGGCAATGATGGCGGGGAAATTCACTACAAAGGAGAAAGCAACCAGCCCCAACACTACAAAAATGATCGTAAGCCATAAAGTTGCGTCTTCTGCCGTTTTTAATGCCACGGCATTTTTCCGGAGCATGGCTTGCTGGTTGAGCTCGTCAACACGTAAGATATCTTGCCGTACTGTGGCATAATTAGCCGGGCTGCCCGGATCGGACAGAAGTACTGAAAAATTCCTGCGCAAAGTCTGCGTGGCTTCTTTTTCGCCGACCTCTGTGATGTTGTTTTCCTGTTTGCTCAGGTTATTATCGAAAAGTTGGATGGCTTCTTTTTTCTGTGGGATATCTTCCAGGGATTTCAGCATATTGTTACAATACACGAGCGATTCGTAATTGTTCTTCAGCACTTTTTCTGCATCGCCACTTAACCGGTTGATATAAAAAATGGCCAGTATGCCATAAGTTAAGATGACAATGAAGAGGAAGGATAATCCCAGTCCGAGTTTTGTTTTTAGTTTGATGGCCATATCAGGAAAGGATTACAATATCGATATCGGAAGCAGACAGTTTATTCAGCAGTTGGTTGAATACGGCAGTACTCATGATCACATTCAGCAGGTTAATATGAGGTTTGCCGATGCAGATGGTAGTAATGTTTCTCTGCCCAGTGACTTCAAAAATACCCCTGGCAATATTACTGCTTCTCACGCGGATCACTTCGGCACCAAGTTCGGTAGCCAGCTTGAAATTATTGATGAGGTGACGTTGTGCGGCAAGGCCTATTTTATCGCCTTCCTCCCTGGGTGTTTGCACATAGAGCAGGAACCACTTGGAATTATAGTAAGCGGCGAGTCGCGCAGTCTTGCGGATCACTTTACGGGCTATCTCATGATTGCTGCTGATACAGGCCAGGAAACGCTCCTGGCGGTAATTGTTGATGCCGGGCATTTCGGTTTCAATCTTCCTTTCAACTTGTGAGGCCACTTCTTTGAGTGCCAGCTCCCTCAACTGCAGGATCTTTTCACTTTGGAAAAAATTCTTTAACGCGATCTCAATTTTATCCGGGGTATATATCTTCCCTTCTTTCAAACGGGTGATCAGTTCATCTGCGGTGAGATCAATGTTCACCACTTCATCGGCTTGTTGTAATATACTGTCCGGTACTCTTTCAGCCATATCAACCCCGGTGATTTGTTTAACCTCGTCGTTCAGACTTTCAATATGTTGGATGTTTATCGCACTGATCACATTAATGCCGGCATCAAGGATGTCCATCGCATCCTGCCAGCGTTTTTCATTTTTGCTGCCTTCTATATTGGTGTGGGCCAGTTCATCAACAATCACGATTTCGGGCCGGAGCGCCAGTATAGCAGGTACATCCATTTCTTCCAGCTCTTTGCCTTTGTAAAACAGGGTCCTGCGCGGGATCAGGGGTAATCCTTCCAATAACGCTTCCGTTTCTTTCCGTTGGTGTGTTTCTATATAACCGACCTTAACATCTACTCCGTTGCGCAACAAAGCATGGGCTTCCTGCAGCATGCGGTAAGTTTTACCTACGCCGGCGCTCATGCCAATGTATATTTTCAGCTTGCCCCTTCTTGATCTTTTGATGAGATCGAGGAAATGCTGCACATTGGTTTCTTTGTTGTTATCGTCAGACATAGTACAAGTAGTTATAGCCTGAAAAGCATAGCCAGGATCAGCCTGTTTTCCGATTTCACCAGGTCGGGCCTCCAGTTGGGTGGCAAGGGAGTAGTAGTGTATCCGTCGGGAGAAGTTACACCGCCCCTGCCTGCGAAATAAGGAACGCTGGTATGCCGCGTAACGAATTCAAGACGAAAGGTAATACTTTGATTGGGCAGGTAATCCAGGTTGGTGGAAGCATCCCATCCACTGAATTTATCCCCCGGATTTGCGCTGAAAGGGAATGCTCCCTCGGTTAGGGTGGGATTATTCGGGTTGGGTAAAGGACTGGCCTGGCCAGTTGGATAAAGTACCAGGTATCTTCCCGGGTTAGTCATCACACCACCACCGATGGTCCAGGCGAATTTATTTTTTGCAAACCAGGTACGGTTGTAGAACATAGCACTCAGGAAATTTTGTGATGGTGTATTTGCATCGCCGCCAAAAGCTTTTACACCGGCGCCGGTTTCAAAGCCCAGGTCACCGGTAAGAGAAAATGCCATTTTACTGATGCCACTGGAATTTGGACGGTTATAATAGCGCAAGAGCCAACTGTTATCCGAGTGGAAACGTTTCCTGCCGGGAATACCCCCCGCATCGGTGCCGTAATAGTTGTTGGTGAGGAGCTTCATGTAGTCGTTGGGTATCCAGGTAAAATTGAAACCGAAACCCGGCATGCTGTTGAATTTGCCATAACTCTGCCATCCGTTAATGATCCAGGGTTCGAACTTGATGTGTTTGGAAGGAAAGATCTGTATGCGAATACCGTTAAAAAACCAGGGTGTATTATCTGAAGTGAAAGAAGCCTGGTATTCCCAGTTCTCGGGTTGGTAATAAGAGTTCAATCCGATATAAGACATGAACAATCCTGCATCGATATTGATGCCATACCATTTATCAATGTGATAACCGGCATAAGCTTCGCTGAGGTGACGATACACATCATCGAGATGATATTGGCCACGGTATATACTGAGATCGTTCCTGGGTACCACCGTAGAACGGGTGCCGAATTGCGTCATGATCCTTGCGTGTGCGTTCAGGTAGGTGAAATCGCCGCCAAGATGCAGGGCCGACAACTGTACTTCGTTATGCCTGGCCATTGCAGTAGATCCTACAACAGTATTATCAATGGGGTTGTTGAAGGAGTAATTGTAGTTCACATCCAACAAAATACTGGGTATGAAATAAACCCCTTTGAATACGCTGGAATCGCGACGGTCGTTGCCGTTCTGCCAGGTCATGTCAATGCCATCAAAAGGTATTTTGGGCTTGGTCGTGTCTTGCTGTGCTTGTGCTGCGATGGTTGTAATGCAGCCAATGATCGTCAATAGTTTCCCTTTCATCTTTGATTGTTTAATTGGTCTAATGCCAGGTTCAATTGCAGTACGTTCACCACACTTGTTCCTAAAACGCCTAAAAACGGGCTTTCCGTATATTGCTGAACGAGTTGTTTGAGCCGCTCTTCGGAAATATGCCTGTTAGCAGCAATCCTTTTTACCTGCACCATGGCAGCTTGCGGAGAAATATGGGGATCTAGTCCGCTACCTGAAGCCGTTACCAGATCGGAAGGAATGTCGGCTCTCTCAATTCCCGGGTTGTGTGCCAGGAAACTATCGATGTGCGCGCTCACTTCTTTCAGGTAATCGGGGTTGGAAGGGCCTTTGTTACTGCCCGTGCTGCCGGCTGCATTGTATCCTGCTGCTGAAGGACGGCCCTGAAAATAATTGTCGCGTGTGAACGACTGGCCTTCCAATCGATAGCCTACGACTTTGTTTTGTGATACTACCGTTTCGCCGCGTCCCCTGGCCGGAGCAGCCTGCGCCGCTATCCATATCAGCAGCGGGTATGCTACCATAAAAACTACTATGCAGACGAGTGTCAATTTTATTGCGGGAAGAATATGCTGTTTCATATCTATGATTAAAGAAAGTTTGCAATCAAAATATCGATCAGTTTGATGCCGATGAAGGGTACCAGTATGCCGCCCAACCCATATATCAACAGGTTCCTTCTCAGCAGAGCGCTGGCGCCAATGGGCCTGTAAGCTACTCCTTTCAATGCCAGGGGTATCAACAAGGGTATGATGATGGCATTGAAAATAACGGCAGAAAGAATGGCCGTTTCCGGGCTGTGCAGGCGCATAATATTTAATGCCTGCAAAGAGGGCAGTGAAGTGATGAAGAGTGCCGGAACAATGGCAAAATATTTGGCTACATCATTCGCAATGCTGAACGTAGTAAGTGTGCCGCGTGTCATGAGCAATTGTTTACCGATTTCCACGATCTCGATCAGCTTGGTAGGATCATTATCCAGATCCACCATATTGCCGGCTTCTTTGGCAGCCTGTGTACCGCTGTTCATCGCAACGCCCACATCGGCTTGTGCCAATGCGGGTGCATCGTTGGTGCCATCACCCATCATGGCCACCAGCTTACCGCTGTTCTGTTCTTTTTTGATATAATTCATTTTGTCTTCCGGCTTTGCTTCGGCAATGAAATCATCTACACCTGCTTTTTGTGCAATGTATTTTGCGGTGAGCGGGTTATCGCCGGTTACCATTACTGTTTTCACGCCCATTTTGCGTAACCTGTCAAAACGTTCCTGTATGCCGGGCTTGATAATATCTTGTAACTCTATCACACCCCATACCTTTTTTTGATGCGATACCACCAGTGGTGTACCACCGTTGGAGGCGATGGATTTTACCTTCTCTGTGGTCTTATCGGGAAAGGAATTACCTGCTTTGCTTACGATATGGTGAATGGAATCGTAAGCGCCTTTGCGTATTTGGATATTACCCGGCAGGTCTACGCCACTGCTCCTGGTTTCGGCAGTAAAATCAATGAAACGCATGCCATTTTCTTCACCGCCTTTGAGAGAAGGGGCGTTCAGTCCCTGTGCTACGGCCAGTTCAATAATGGATTTTCCTTCCGGCGTCTGGTCTGCAAGAGAAGCAAGTACACAAGCTTCTATGAAATCCTGCTGCGATATGTTTTCTGCCGGCCAGAAATGAGTGGCTTTACGGTTACCAATAGTGATGGTACCTGTTTTATCTAACAAGAGCGTGTCGATATCTCCCGCTGTTTCTACTGCTTTACCGCTTTTGGTAATGACATTGGCGCGCAAGGCCCTGTCCATACCCGCTATGCCAATGGCACTGAGCAAACCACCGATGGTGGTAGGGATCAGGCATACGAACAATGATATGAATGCAGCGATGGTAATGGGTGTGTGCGCAAAATCGGCAAATGGTTTCAGGGTAACACACACGATCACAAACACTAGTGTGAAACCAGCCAACAAAATAGTGAGCGCAATTTCATTGGGTGTTTTCTGACGGGAAGCGCCTTCCACCAATGCGATCATTTTATCAAGGAATGATTCGCCGGGTTCAGTAGTTACACGCACTTTGATTTTATCTGATAATACTTTGGTGCCGCCTGTAACAGAGCTTTTATCGCCGCCGGCTTCACGTATTACCGGCGCTGATTCGCCGGTGATGGTGCTTTCATCGATGGTGGCCAAACCTTGTACGATCTCTCCGTCCATCGGAATGATATCGCCCGCCTCGCATAAAAACAGATCGCCTTTTTTCAAACGGGAAGAAGGAACGATCTTGATCTCGTTCACGAATATTTCTCCTACCGTTTGAATCCATTTGGCAGGTGTTTCTTCCCTTGTCTTGCGCAGGCTGTTGGCCTGTGCTTTACCACGGGCTTCGGCAAGGGCTTCAGCGAAATTGGCAAACAAAATGGTGATGAAGAGTATGGCGAAGACAAGGATATTGTAAGTAAGACTGCCTTGCGACTGGTTACCGCTGAGTATCCATAAACATACGCCCAGCATGATGATACAGCCGATTTCAACGGTAAACATCACGGGGTTACGGAACAGGATGCGGGGATTGAGCTTGATGAAAGATTGTTTCAATGCTTCTCCAACGAGCTCGCGTTCAAAAAGCCGGGTTGTTCTGTGTTTTGACATATTCAATCAATTATTTCATTCCAAAAAATTCAGCCAAAGGACCAAGGGTCAGTGCAGGGAAAAAGCTCAGCGCCGCAACGATGAAGATCACTGCCAGCACCATGATACCGAATGTGCCGGTATCTGTTTTAAGTGTTCCTGCACTTTCAGGTATGTATTTTTTCTTCGCCAGGATGCCTGCAATGGCCAATGGACCAATGATGGGCAGGAAGCGTGACAATAACATTACAATGCCGCAAGTGATGTTCCAGTAAGGGACACCATCACCCAATCCTTCAAAACCGCTTCCGTTATTGGCGGCAGAGGAGGTGTATTCATACAGCATTTCGCTGAAACCGTGGCTGCCGGGATTGTTCAACCAGGCTGCATGGGCAACAGGATCCTGTGCATAGAGGTATGAAGACAAAGCAGTGGCAGCAAGGATCAGCAAAGGGTGCAGCAATGCAATGATGACAGCGATTTTCATTTCTTTTGCTTCGATCTTTTTACCAAGGAACTCAGGCGTTCTGCCTACCATCAACCCACTGATGAAAACAGCAATGATGATAAAAATGTAGAAGTTGAGAAAGCCTACACCTACACCTCCGTAAAATGAGTTCACCATCATCCCCAGCATGGCCATCATACCCGGTAATGGGGTAAGACTATCGTGCATGCCATTAACAGAACCGTTGGAAGTAACCGTAGTAACGACCGACCAGAAAGCGGTGGCTGCAGAACCGAACCTGACTTCTTTTCCTTCCATACTACCCATTCGTTGGTCAATACCCATTTGTGCAATGGCAGGATTGCCCTTCATTTCATAATACACGGAAGGCAGCAGGAAGAGCAGGCATCCGATGGTCATAACACCAAAGATGGTCCAGGCCAGCTTTCTTTTTTTGAGTACATATCCCATGGCAAAAACAAGTGCCACAGGGATGAGAAAGATAGAAGCGCATTCAGCTATATTGGTGAGATAGTTGGGGTTCTCCAGCGGGTGGGCAGAATTGGCGCCGAAAAAGCCGCCCCCATTGGTGCCGAGTTGCTTGATGGCCACCATTGCTGCGGCGGGGCCTCTTGACACATGCACGGTATCTCCCTGCAATGAAATAAACTGCGACTTACCCTGGAAAGTCATGGGCGTACCATTGAATACCAGTAACAGGGCCAGCACAATTGAAAGCGGCAATAATATCCTGGTGCAGCTTTTTACAAAGTAGTTATAGAAATTACCGAGTTTGTCGGTGGTCCTTTCTTTCATTGCATTGAATACTACTGCACAAACAGCCATACCTGCACCTGCACTGATGAACTGGAATAACATCAACACCAATTGGCCCAGGTAGGAAACACCTGTTTCGCCACTGTAGTGCTGCAGGTTGGTATTGCTAACGAAACTGATGGTGGTATTGAAAGCCAGATCGGCCGACATGCCAGGGTTGCCATCGGGGTTGAGTGGCAGCCATCCCATATTCATGAGTACGAACATGGAAAAGAGAAACCATACCAGGTTGATGGTGAGTAAGGCGGTTAAGTGTTGTTTCCAATTCATTTCTTTTTCCGGCCGGATGCCTGAGAGTTTGAAAAAGAGGCGATCCAGGGGCGCCAGGAATTTGTCGGGCCAGGTTCTTTCTTCACTGTACACTTTCCCAATATAACGGCCCAGTGGAAGGGCCAGTAACAGGGTAAGAATAAAAGTGACGCTGATGCCCAAAATTTCTGTGTTCATAATTCAGTCTGTTGGGGTTTAAAATTTCTCAGGTTTTACCAGTACATAACAGAGGTAGCAGAAAACCAGGATGGCAATAATGAATAGTAATAACATGGATTATATTTTTTCGAACCATTGAATGAATTTGAAAAACAGGACGAAGAGGACGAGCCCGGTGGCAATGAGCAGAATTGTTTGCATAGCATGTTTTTGAGCAATGTGCCAAAAAGGTGCCACTAAAGACAGGTTAGCGTATTGGGGATGGAAAGCCCTTTGTTTGTGAGGGTTTGCTGTTACGGAAGAAAAAAGAGGTAGAAAAGCCGCTCCGCTGTACCTTTTCATTTTGGGGTGGTTTTTTCATTTTGGGAAGGAAGAGAGAGGCCATCCTTAAGACGAGCTATAATAACAGTGTCAGCTGAGAAATGGGGTATTTACAGTATTTTACTAACGAGCCAATTGTTCATTACTTCTAATACTTCCGGGGCGAAGGTTTCTGACAATTGTGCATATTCCTGGATGGTGCATTTGGTACAATGCTGAAACAAATGGTTTAATCCGGAGAAGATCTTAGCCGTTACATTTTTATTTCCGGCTTTGTTTAGTGACGCTGTAATCGCAGACACATTCTGTTCCGGGGATACCTGGATGTCTTTCCCACCATTTAATACCAATACCGGGCATTTTACTTTACTCCAAAACAGATCCGGTTCCGTAGCAATAAAATATTTAAGCCAGGGCTTCAATTCCGCTTTGACTTGGAAATCAGCATATATCTCTGGTGTTACTTTTTTTGCATTAAGCGGTGTTAAAATGCTATCGGGTAAACCATTTTTCCAACTGGCAAATAATTCTTTTGCCCTATTCAATATCAACGAGTCATTTTCATTAGCATGATCATGAATCATTTGTAGTGTTTGTTTCGTAAGTGAATAGAAAGCATTGTATGTATCGCCATTTACTGCATTTTTTAAAGGGTCCGTTTGCTGTTTCAGCAATACTTCTGCGCCCGATACACCCGTTCCCGCTAAGGAGATTATAAAAGACAAATGGGGCCATTTCGTGTACACCAAAGGTGCAATAAAGCCGCCCTCACTATGTCCGATAAGGCCTATCTTGCGCTTATTAATTTCTTTTCTGGTTAATAAATAATGAATACTTGCTTCCACATCATTTGCAAAATCAGCGCTGGTAGCATTTAATACATCTCCTTTGCTTTTGCCGATATTCCTGTCGTCTACCCTTAATACGGCAATGCCATGGTTGGTTAAGTAATCGGCAATTACAGCAAAAGGCTTATGATTAAAAATGGTTTCATCTCTATCCTGTAACCCGCTTCCGGTGATCATTATGGCTACCGGGAAGGGGCCCTTTGTTTTCGGATACGTTAATGTGGCGCCTAAATGAACGGTCTTCTCTGTATTGTCATATTCAACACTATCAACATTGTAATGGAAAGGAGGTTTAGGGGTTTGAGGCCTGTTGTTTGTTTGTGCCTGTGCAACTGAGAGAATGCCTGTAAGAGCAAGGAATAGTTTTCTCATGCTTACTATTATTTTTGATCTTTCGACTCCTGGTGTTGTAGTACCGGGGGCGTTAGTGTTTTCTAAGATAATGTTTTTGCAGTTAAGAGGCGTGCATTGATTCATAGGGACATCACAGGATATGATACTCCTCAATCTTCCGGTATAAAGTAGTGAGCCCGATGTTCAATAGCCTGGCGGCTTCGGTTTTATTTCCTTTGGTATGGTTTAATACGCGTTGTATGTGCAGTTTTTCAACACTGGAGAGATCAAAAGCGGAAAGTTGGGATGAGCTCTTATGGATAGAGCCTAAACTGGATTGCAATTCAACCGGCAGGTCTTCTGTTGTAAGCGTATCGCCGGTGGCAAGTATCACTGCTCTTTCCATGACATTCTTGAGTTCGCGGATATTGCCCTTCCAATCGTGTTGCTGCAGGCGCTCTATGAATTCAGTGTTCATAGTTGTAACATGCTGATTGGTTTTGAGAGCAAACTGGCGCAGGAAATGTTCGGAGAGTAATGGGATGTCTTTGACCCTTTCGCGCAGGGCCGGCAATGTAATGGTGAAAACATTCAGCCGGTAATAAAGGTCTTCGCGGAAATGTCCTGATTGTATTTCATTCTGTAAACTGCGGTTGGTAGCGGCAATGATGCGCACATTCACCTTGGTAGAGCGGGTATCACCTACTTTGATGAATTCTCCTGTTTCCAACACGCGCAATAATTTGGCCTGCAGTTCCATCGGCATTTCGCCGATCTCGTCGAGAAACAGGGTGCCATTATTCGCTTCTTCTATAAGTCCTTTTTTGTCTTTCACTGCACTGGTGAAAGCACCGGCTTTGTGTCCGAATAATTCACTCTCCAGCAATTCTTTCCCAAATGCGCTGCAATTGAGTGCCAGAAAAGGCTTGCCCGTTCTTTTACTGGCATGGTGTATGGCCTGGGCAAAAACTTCTTTGCCGGTGCCCGTCTCTCCCAGTAGCAAAACCGTGGCATCGGTAGGTGCTACTTTTTGCGCCAGGGCTACAGCTTCCTTGATCAGGGGTGAGCGGCCAAGGATCTGTTCGAAACCATATCGCTTGCCCACGCGTCGTTCCAATAACTCAACATGCTTGCGCAGTTGTACTTTTTCCATTGCCTGATTGAGGAGAGGAATTACTTTTTCGTTGTCATCACCCTTGGTGATATAATCAAAAGCACCACTCTTCATGGCCTGAACGCCATCGGCAATATTGCCATAAGCGGTGAGCAATATGATTTCAACGGAAGGATATTTGGACTTGAGTTCCTGTACAAACTGCAGGCCGTTGCCATCAGGTAATTTTACATCGCAGAGCACCACATCTATGGCCTCTTTATCCATCAGCTTGCGTGCCGATTTGAGGTCGGGCGCTTCCCATACCGTGAACCCTTCGAGCCGGATGATGCGGCTGAGCAGGGTGCGGAGCTTTTCTTCGTCGTCTATGAGAAGGATGTTGCCCAAAATGACTGATTTAAAGTCAAAATTAAAAGTCAAAAGGCAAAACAGCGTGATTAACTCATCTAATTTCTGTAAGCTGACTCACATTGTTATTCGGATTGACTGTTATGGCATATATTTTTTTGCCTGTGGCGATATCAGGCAAAGAGCCAAGGTCTACGGTAGCAGTTTTGCTGGTGGGGATCACCTGTACCAGTTGTGTATTGATGAATTGTGGTTCGGCGCCTGGTTGCAATACCAGTATGGCAAATGCCTTGATCTTTTCTTCACCTTTATACACCAGCTTTATTTTATTCCCCTCCAGTTTCTCAACCAGGGGTTGTATGGGAACAGTATTGTCTACCCAGGGCATGGCAGGTACCAGGGCCGGATAACGGTAATAGTGATTGCGCAAACTGTCGCTCCATCCGTTCGGATTGCTCTCAAATACCTTGCTGTTGAAATAAATGCTCCCACGGGTAGTTGGGTATGTTCTTAGTTCGCGTATTTGTTCCGGCAACTCATTGGGATCCCTCCATGCAGCATTGCTGCCGGCGCGGTAAATACCATGCCCAATATAAAGGTCTTTGCCATAGGCATGATCGTTCCACCATTCCAGCAATACATCGTAATTGGCCAGCTTATGACCACGTTCCCAATACAACTGAGGTGCTACATAATCGATCCAGCCTTTTTCCAGCCATAACAGGATATCGGCATAGAGATCGTCGTAATTGGTTTGCCCGCCTTTTGTATCGCTGCCCATGGGATCCTGACTTTTGTTGCGCCAGATGCCGAACGGACTGATGCCGAATCGCAGCTTGGGCTTGATTGCCTTGATGGCTGTGAACAGATCGTAAATAATGCTGTCGCAATTGCTTCGGCGCCACTCGTCTTTACTCAATCCGTTGCCATAGCGTTTGTATTCTTTTGCATCGGGAAATTCTTTTCCTGCAATACGATAAGGGTAGAAATAATCGTCGAGGTGAATGCCGTCTATATCGTATCGCTTCACCAGGTCTTCCACTACTTTCACAGTGTGTTGTCTTACCTGCGGCAGACCGGGGTTGAAATATTTTTTATCGCCGTAAACCAGGAACCATTCAGGATGTGTTTTGGTGAGATGGTTGGATGCAATGGAAGAATTCCGCATGTTGAATACAGCCCTGTAAGGGTTGAGCCAGGCGTGGAACTCCATGCCGCGTTTGTGTGTTTCGCCGATCATAAAAGCGAGCGGATCGTAAAATGGCACAGGAGCCTGTCCTTGTTTACCCGTGAGAAATTCGCTCCAGGGCTCATAAGCAGAAGGATACAATGCATCAGCGGCGGGCCTTACCTGTACAATCAACGCATTCATGCCATTGCGTTTGTGCATTTCTACCAGCCGGATGAATTCTTCTTTTTGTTCTGCCACGGAGAGGGTTTTCTTGCTGGGCCAGTCGATATTGCTAACGGAGGCTACCCATACGCCACGGAACTCGTAATTAGGAGAATATTGCGCAATACCCGGCTCCAAGCCGGCTACAACTATCAAACAAAACGCCAGAAATTTTTTCATGCCACGAAGATAAAGAAGAAGCAAGTGTAGAGCTAACCATTCATCCGCGCATTTTGTCGAGTAAACGATTCAATGTGATTGCTTCTGATTCAGAGAGGGATTGCAGAATACTATCGAGCGCTGCATTTTTGTGTTCGAGTTTTTCCAGTAATTCAAGCCCTTTGTGCGAAATGCTTACATCTACCAGGCGTTTGTCGGAAGGGCAGGTTCTTTTTTCCACGAGCCCTTTTTTCAGCATGCGCTCCACGATACGACTGGTATCGCTCATACGGTCGAGCATGCGACTCCTGATCTGCAATGTGCTTAATGGTTGCTGGCATCCCTTGAGTATGCGAAGGATATTGTATTGTTGTTGTGTGATGTCTTCCGATTCTAACAGATATTTGATCTTTTCATTCAACCAGTTGGATGAAAAGATCAAATTAATAGCCGCTTTCTGGTATTCATTCCGAAAAAGTGGTTGTTGTATATCCTGTTCGAGAGACATATTTAGTTGTGAGTTGATGGGTATTAGTTATTAGATTGACTGGTTGTGACTCTCAATATATTAAACTAATATGAAAGATGCAAATCCCTTCTAACAACTAACATTTATCAACTCACAACTCATCAGTTTTCCCAAACACTCAACCCTTCGCTGCAATTGGCACAAATGTCAATGTTTTTGCGGCTGCTGAGCAGTTCACGCCGGAACTGCCTGTAGTTGTCGTTATGCCATGTTTCCCGGAAACTTTGTGTTGTAAGGTTGCCCAATTGATGGGTGGCATCTTTATCAAAACAACAGGGTACTACCAATCCATCCCAGGTGATCACGTTCGCATGCCAGAGTTTCCAGCAATGATTTTTCAGACCGCTTTTCACTTGCATCTTTCCGTTACGGTCTTTTTTATAACGGCTGTATTTGTTATTTTGAGGGATCAATTGGTGCGGATCATTTTCATAATCGTATACCTGTGCGGTCTTAAAACGTACCTGGTCTACACCAATGTCCTTACCCAATCTTTTTACTTCCTCAATTTGATGTTCATTGGGTTTCACCACCAGGAACTGGAAGAAAACAAAAGGCGTTTTGCTTTTCAGCTTTTTTTTCCATTTAACAATATTCCGGGCGCCTTCGAGTACTTTATCCAGTTTTCCGCCTACGCGGTATTGTTGGTACACATCTTGTGTAGTGCCATCAATGGAAATGATGAGGCGGTCGAGCCCGCTTTCTACCGTTTGCCTGGCCTTTTCATCGGTGAGGTAATGCGCATTGGTAGAGGTAGCGGTATAGACTCCTTTATCATGCGCATATTTCACCATGTTCAGGAATTCGGGATTGAGGTAAGGCTCTCCCTGGAAATAGAAGATCAGGTAGAGCAGGTCCTGGTGGATATCGTCGATGGTTTCTCTGAAGAAGTCTTTCTGTAGCATGCCGGTAGGCCGGGTAAACGCGCGAAGTCCGCTGGGGCATTCGGGACAACGCAGGTTGCAGGAAGTGGTAGGTTCAAAAGAGATGGAAACAGGGTATCCCCATTGAACGGGTTTTCCTGTTAAACGTGTAAGCTGGTAACTACCGTACACTTTGATGGCATTCCAGAAGCGCCGCAGGGTCAGTTTTTGTAGGAGATTGATACTATCGTTCCAGTTGAAATAGGCCATAGGATTGTAAAAGTAGTATTAAATGCACGAGTTTTGCAAGGGATGGAGCGCACAGATAGCTGAAGCGCCTCATCCAGCAAAAATAACAGCCGCCAGGGGCGGCGAACCATAAAGATACGGATGAAAAAAAGCAGACGGACAAAGAACAGGATAGAAAGGATATTGTGGTTGGTGGTGTTGTGTTGCCTGGGCGGCACGGCATCGTACCTTTTCCTGCGCCAGCGTTGGGAGAGAGAAGAGGAGTCGAAAGCGAAGTTTGTTCATTTTACTGCTTTCGGCATCGATATACCTACAGGCTATTCCATACACGGGATCGATGTGAGCAGTCACCAGGAGCTTATTGCATGGCAGGAAGTCAGGGCAATGAAGATCAACAACACGAGACTGGGCTTTGTGTTCATCAAAGCAACAGAGGGGCTCAACGATACCGACAAACGTTTCAAACAGAACTGGGAAAAGGCGAAAGCCGCCGGTATGGTTTGCGGTGCTTATCATTTTTTCCTGGCTAACAAGAGCGGTGCATTGCAGGCCCAAAATTTTATCAGCCAGGTAAAATTGACGAAGGGCGATCTGCCGCCGGTGCTGGACATTGAAGAGTTGTATGGCGTGAAGCCCGACTCAATGCGCAGCCGGATCAGGGAATGGCTGGTAACCGTCGAAAAAGCATACGGGGTGAAACCCATCATATATTCTTATGCCGATTTTTATGAGCGGAACCTGGGGCGGGCTTTCGATGCATATCCTTTATGGGTAGCGCATTATTTTGAGCAGGAAAGTCCGCACGTGAACCGCCCCTGGACTTTCTGGCAGCACAGCGATGCCGGGCATGTGAATGGGGTCAGGAATATCACCGATTTCAATGTCTTCAATGGGGACTCCCTGGAATGGCAAAAAATATTATTAAAATAATTATGAGAATAACCCTGTATTCTTTAACTTACTGGGTAAATTAAAAGGTCTTTTTGGGAAATGGGGTTATGGGAAAGGGAATATAAGTAGCTATTTTTCAGTGTGTTCTAAAACACGGACGGGTGTAGTATTTCCTTTAACATTTCATTGTTAAACCATTGACAAAAGTTTTTGTCTTTTATACAGATCTTTGTGTTAGAAAAGCAGCGAAGTAAAAGCCTGGTGTATCTGGGTTTAGAAAGTATTAACAGAGGCAGCAAGGGTTTGGCACCGATTTTGAGTTAATATAAGTAGAAGCGCAAAACAAGTTAAGTAGTCAATTTTCTCATAAGCAGTTAGTTTTGGTTGCGGCCCCGATTTCCATCGGGGCCAATTTTTTTACAGGCATTCCTGTTCCATATATAAGCAATCAAACTGCCTGTACTATCTGCCAGTATATCCCATCCTTCAAAGCTCCGCCCCGGTATCCAGAATAATTGGATGAATTCAATAGCAATACCATATCCGATGCTCAACAAGGCGATGAGCAATACCCATTTCAAACGTCTTTGCAATGTCCAGGGGCTTTTTACCACGGGATAGCCAAAGCATAACCCCAATAAGGTAAACATACCAATGTGTACCAGCTTATCGAATTGAGGTATAGCGGAAAACCAATTCGTAGGCAGGTCTGCACCCGGGAGGGTTAACAGTACCGTGCACAGAACGAAAAGCAGGATCGCAGGGACAAAAAGAATCGCTTTCAATCAAAATTAATTTATCCTACCAGTGTGCTGTAAGCTTCATGGGTCATCAGTGCGGCTACATCTGCCGGACTGGCTACGGTCATTTTGATCATCCATCCGTCTCCATAAGGATCGGTGTTTACCAGTTCGGGTTGTTTTTCCAGGAGGCTGTTCACTTCAACCACAGTTCCGGCAACAGGCAGAAAGAGGTCGCTTACTGTTTTAACAGCTTCAACGGTTCCGAAGACTTCTTCAGCGGCCAGTGTTTTGCCGGTAGAAGTAATATCTACATAAACGATATCACCCAGTTCATGCTGTGCAAAATCGGTAATGCCGATGATAGCGGTATTGCCTTCCAGGCGTATCCATTCGTGGTCTTTGGTGTAGCGCAGTTCTGCGGGAAAATTCATAAAGCGTGGTTTAATAGTGCAAATATTGAATAAAAAACGATCTTTCAAAAACCTTGTTGTTCAAAATACAGGAGAATATGGTCTTTGATGAAGTTCTCCTGTTCGGGCATGCTCATCACAGGTAATTCTTTCAATTGCCTGAAATGGGGCCAGCCTTCTGCATCCTGTTGCTCCAGTGCATAATAGCCACTCTGTGCCAACACCGTACATATCGCTACATGCATGAGGTCCTGCTTCTGCTCTTTCGATATTTTCTCTTTCACAAAACCGGTTTCCTGCATGCCAATAAGGAACAATACGGCTTCCAGGTCGGGCTTTTTACCGAACCGCTCCACCAGTTTGGCTTCGAGGTTCCACCAGCGCTGCTGTAAATCATCTGTTGCGAATACCATGTGGCAAAGGTAAATGACTGTTATCTTTGCGGCAAATCGATCCTTATGTTACAAGTGAGTGTATTGCGCAATGATACGGCTGAAGTAAAGAGAAGACTGGCAGTAAAGCATTTCAAACAACCCGAACTGGTGGATACCATCATTCAACTGGATGATGAGCGTAAACGCCTGCAGGCCGAATTCGACAATACACAATCGAAAGTCAACACAGCATCTAAAGAGATCGGTAAGCTGATGGCACAGGGACAAAAAGAAGCGGCCGAAACCCTTAAGAGCGATGTAGCAGGATGGAAAGCAGCCCTGGAGCCGCTGAAAGAACAAATGGCCAGGGTAGAAAAAGAACTGAACGATACCCTGGTATTATTACCCAACCTGCCCGGCACACAGGTGCCGGAAGGACGTACGCCGGAAGACAATGTAGTGGTAAGGGAAGGAGGTATTAAACCTGTGCTGCCAACTAATGCAACACCACACTGGGACCTGACCAAAAAATACAACCTGATCGATTTTGAACTGGGTAACAAGATCACCGGCAGTGGTTTTCCTGTTTATACCGGACAGGGCGCCAAATTGCAAAGAGCGCTGGTGCAGTATTTTCTCGATTACAATACCGCAGCCGGCTATAAAGAATACCTGCCTCCTTTCATGGTGAATGCCGATTCTGCTTATGCAACCGGACAATTGCCCGATAAAGAAGGACAGATGTATCATGCAACGGAAGATGATTTTTACCTGATTCCCACGGCAGAAGTACCTGTTACCAATGTTTACCGCGATACGATCCTCAAAGAAGAAGATTTCCCGGTAAAAATGACGGCCTATTCACCTTGTTTTAGAAGAGAGGCTGGCAGTTATGGAAAAGATGTACGTGGCCTCAACCGCCTGCACCAGTTTGAAAAAGTAGAGATCATTCAGTTGGTGCAGCCCGAAAAAAGTTACGATACACTCGATGAAATGGTGCTGCATGTGGAAAAATTATTACAGTCGCTGCAATTGCCTTATCGTTTATTGCGTCTCTGCGGCGGCGATATGGGTTTTGCCAGTGCCATTACGTATGATTTTGAAGTGTATAGTGCTGCACAGGAACGTTGGCTGGAAGTGAGCAGTGTAAGCAATTTCGAAAGTTTCCAGGCCAACCGTCTCAAGTGCCGTTACAAAGATGCTACAGGCAAAACGCAACTGGTACATACGCTGAACGGCAGTTCGCTGGCATTGCCCAGGATACTGGCCTGCCTGCTCGAAAACAACCAGGGCGATGAAGGCATTTTATTGCCCGAAGTGCTGCATGGCTATTTTGGAAAGAAGATGGTGGTTGCCGGCAACTGATGTAAATAAAAGCGCCCCCTGGAAAGAGAGCGCATGATACAACATGAGAAATAAAAGCCGTTTACCAGTTGCTGAAACGGATACCTACGGCATAGGGATATTGTTCTAACCGGGTACTTTCCTTGTGCAGCCTGTTGATGCTGTACGAACCGTACAGGCGCACGGGGCCCAGTCCCAATTCAGCCACAGCCGCTAGACGCCAGGGCTCGAGGCTGAAATCGCCGTTGTTTTTCTGCTTACCCCTTTCGGCGCTCACCTGTTTGTTGCGGTTGCTGAGCATATACCCGGCGCTCACACCCGCACTGAAAGAAAAACTCCTTTTTTTATCCGGCGAAGGATTGATGTTCACCATCAGCGGCACCGTCAGGTATCCCACATATAGTTTGTTCTTGGAAAAAGAGATGGAATCATTGTACACATAAGGCACAGGGTCTTTGCGGTAACTGATCCGGCTGTCGTAACGAAAATTGTACATTTCAAGCCCCAGTCCGTATTTGAGATTGACCACATGCTTTACCATGTTCAGCTTTTGCATGAAAAACCAGATGTTCACATTGCTGGATTTGAGGTTGTTCAGGTGGAAGCTGTTGGCATTTACCTGGCCGTCTGCCGGACGCAGTACCCTGAAATAGCCTCCAGACTGTGCTGCCGTATAATCGGTCTGGTCGCGAAAATTGGCAAAGCCCAGGTCGAAGATGAACCAGTTCGTGCTGATATTGGTTCTTCTGTGGCTACGGTGTTCTGTACGGATCTCGAAATCTTTGTCCCAGTTCTTCCACACACTCTCCTCATCGCCCGACCCGCTTTTTTTCTTTTTGATGATGATGAAATTGCCCACTTTGATCGTGTCCGATGAACGGCCGGTGCTGTCGGTCTGCGCCATTCCCCATCCGGTAACGAACAGTGCCGCTACTAAACTTACTACATACTTCATACGATTTTTTACTTTATCTCAAGCTGCGATTGTCTTCTTCCTCCCGGGCAGCTTTGCTTTTAAAAATGCTGGACGCCTTCCTGAAAAAGCCGCGCAGTTTGTCTTTATTGATCTCGATAGAACCCAGTAAGAGTCCTTTATTGTCTTCATCGGTTTCCAGCTCTTTGTATTTTGTAATAGCAGCATTATTGTTGGCTGCTGTTGCTTCTTTCGGAGCAATAACAGGTTGTTGCAAACTGGTATTGGCAGCCAGTACTTCAACCGGTTGATGTATCTCGGTTCTTCCAACATTTGTGCTTACAGGAATAGCTTCTTGTACTTTTGCCAGGGAGCGGTTCTGTTCAGCAGGTAAACTATTTTCAACAGGTATGGCTCCTGCTGTTTGTATTTTTATAGTAGGCTGTTTATTAGCTGCAGGTGTGGTAGTATGAACTGCAACGAGTTCTTTGTTTTCAGTATTGGTAATAACATGCTCAACAGTACCCGGTGATGGTATGGTTGTTTTGTTTTGAGGCTGAACAGTAGGTTTGTTGATAGCAGCCAATTCTTTTTCAGCCGGCAGGTTGCGGCGGAGAGAGCCGGGAATCAACCAAATGACCAGTCCCAGACCTGCTAAAACGGCTGCCACAGCCACGCGCTGCCAGCTTATATAAATAACAGGTCTTTTTGTTGAAGCGCTGCGGTAAAGCGATTCTTTATAGGGAAAAGACACTGGCTCGGCTTCGAGTTTTGTTTGTTGAAGCAGATGCAAATAAGCTTTTGCCTCCGGGTTCTTCATCAGCAAAGCTTCCATACTTTCTTTTTCAGCACCTGCTAACTCGTCATCGATATAACTGAGTAATTGCTCTTCGTAAGAAGATGCATTAACAGATGTAGTGTTTTTGTATAGCGATTCCTTGAAAGGAAAATCAACTGGTTCACCGGGTAATAAGAGGGTTTGCCTGAGGGCTTCCAGTTCCACCGCCAGATCGGGATTATCTGCTACGAATTGTTCCACTGCTTTGGCATCCGCGGCAGGGAGTTCCCCGTCGAGGTAGAGCAGGAATAATTCTTCGTAGTTATGTCGGTCGATGTTTATCACAGGTCTTATATGATATTTTCAGGTTTCACCAGGTAGGTTTTCAATGCCAGCCTCGCGCGATGCAGGTACACTTTTACCTGGCTCGCGTTCAGGTTCATGATCTGTCCGATCTCTTCATAACTGTATCCTTCATAATCTTTCAGCATCACCAGGCTTTTTTGCGTTTCATTGAGACGGTTCAAGGCCTCCATCAGGGTTTTTCTGGGATTACTGTGTAACTGGTAGGTCTTGCTTCCGCTTTCTTCAAATATATCTTTCAATTCTATCCTTTTCACCTTCCTGATATGGTCGATCATCTGGTTATAGGCAACGGTAAACAGGTATGATTTTGATTTGATGGTCTCGATCGTTTCCCGGTTACGCCAGAGTTTTTCGAATGCAGTTTGCACAATATCCCTGGCATCTTCCTCGTGCCGGAGGTTTTTCACGATAAAGCGGTAAACATTATCGGCGTATTGTGTGACGCAGTCGTTGTACTCTTTTTCAGTCATGTTGTTGACTATTGATACGATTGAAGAGCCGCTATGTTACACTAAGGGCAGAAAAACATCAATAATTGATCACCTGCTCCTGTATGGCTTCGGGAATGGGCCTCCATTCGTACTGCTGGTTGCGTAACTGGGGTTCGAAACCGGCCTCGCGGATGGCGTCCTGCATGGTCTTGTAGGTAAAACGGTGGGGTGCACCGGCTGCACTCACTACATTCTCTTCGATCATGATACTGCCGAAATCGTTCGCGCCTGCATGCAGACAGATCTGGGCAGTTTGCTTGCCCACTGTAAGCCAACTCGCCTGGATGTTCTTAACATTGGGCAGCATGATGCGGCTGATGGCGATCATGCGGATATATTCATCGGGGGTAGTGAGGTTGTGTACGCCCCTGATACGGGCCAGTAAGGTATCTACATCCTGGAAGGTCCAGGGAATGAATGCCAGGAAGCCTTTGGCCGACTCCGGTTTACGGCTCTGCACTTCCCTGATGCGCACGAGGTGAATGAAACGCTCTTCCAGTGTTTCCACGTGACCGAACATCATGGTAGCGCTGGTGGTGATGTTGAGTTTATGCGCTTCGTGCATAATGGCGAGCCATTCATCGGCACCGCATTTTCCTTTGGAGATCAGGCGTCGCACCCTGTCAACCAATATTTCAGCACCTGCACCCGGCAAAGAATCCAGTCCTGCTTCCTGCAAAGCCATGAGCACATCGCGATGGCTCATTTTTTCCAGCTTGCAGATATGGGCCACTTCGGGCGGACCCAATGCATGCAGCTTGAGGGTAGGATATTCCTGCTTCAACTGGCGGAATGTACGGGTATAGAAATCGAGGCCTAGCTCAGGGTGGTGTCCGCCCTGCAACAACAACTGGTCGCCACCATATTTGAATGTTTCCTCGATCTTCTTGCGGTAAACCGGCATATCGGTGATATATGCTTCGGCATGACCCGGTATACGATAGAAGTTACAGAATTTGCAATTGGCGATGCAAACATTGGTGGTATTTACATTCCGATCGATCTGCCAGGTCACTTTTCCATGTGGCACCTGTTGCTTACGCATCTCATCGGCAACATACATCAGTTCGGTCAGGGGTGCCTGTTCAAAAAGGAACAGACCTTCTTCAACGGAAAGGAATTTAAAACTTAGTGCTTTCTGGTATAAATCGGCTAGTTGCATATCATCCGCTCATTTAGTAGAAAAGGCAAAGGTAAGATGATAAATGCCATTCATAAAGTAATTGAGCAGCTATTAAAAATTAAGCTTATATTCAATTTGTATGAAACGCTTATTGCTTGCCAACCTGCTGCTTTTCTGTTTTTTTTCTTTGAAAGCACAGGAAGAGTTCGTAGCTCCACAATCGCGCTTGCTCACCAAGTTCTCTTTTACACAACTCAGTGGCGGCATTGTGATCGTAAAAGCACAGGTAGATGATTCGCCCGACTCGCTCAACTTCGTATTCGATACCGGCAGCGGCGGTATTTCGCTCGATTCAACCACTGCTGCGGCTTTGAAGCTGTCGCTCAAGATGAGCGATAAGACCATTCGCGGTATTGCGGGGATGCGAACGGTGGAGTTTGCGTATAATCATACGCTCAGGTTACCCGGACTGGTTACGGAACACCTCGACTTTCACATCAATGATTACGACCTGCTTACCAGTGTGTATGGTATTAAAATAGACGGCATCATCGGGTATAGTTTTTTGAGAAGGTATATTGTGATGATCGATTATGATAAACAGCTGATCGAAGTGTTTACACCGGGCACTATCAAATATCCACGCGGCGGATATATATTGAAACCGGATTTTTCAACACTGGCCATGCAGCATGCAATGATCGGCGATGAAAGAGAGATCAACGGTAAATTCATTTTTGATACAGGCGCCGGGCTCTGTTTTCTTTTATCAAAAGATTTTGTGGATGACAGCGTGTTCATCAAAAAGAAAAGAAAATATTATGCCACGCAGGCAGAGGGTTTAGGCGGGAAAAAACAAATGCAGATAACGGTGATCAAATCGGTGAAGCTGGGGCCGTATAAATTCCGCAAAGTGCCCATCCATATTTTCGAAGACGATTTCAATGTCACCTCTTATCCTTTGCTGGGCGGACTGATAGGCAACGATATCATGCGCCGTTTCAATGTGATCCTGAATTACCCCGAGCGAAGTATTTACATCAAACCCAACAGTCATTACGCAGAGTCTTTCGATTATTCGTATACCGGTCTGGGCATTTATATGATCAATGGTGAAATACGTGTGATAGATATTGTCAAAGGTTCCCCAGGCGATAAAGCAGGTTTCAAGCCCGACGACATTATTTTTTCTGTGGAATCTAATTTCTCCAAGAATATACAGATATACAAAAATCTCTTTCAGAATACCCTGGGCAGGGTGAAAGTAATTGTTTTCCGCAATAACAATCCCCTGGTACTTACTATGGATATCAAAGACATCAGGCGGTAGCACAAAATGACTAATTTGCGCTTTTTATAAGGAATATGATTCAATTTAATCGATTTGTGCTGGAGAACGGATTGCGTGTGTTGGTACACGAAGACCCGTCCACACCCATGGCTGTAGTAAATATCATGTATGATGTAGGCGCACGCGACGAAGCTCCTGCTCAAACAGGCTTTGCGCATTTGTTCGAACACCTGATGTTTGGCGGCAGTATCAATATCGCCGATTACGATGAGCCCCTGCAAAGGGCCGGCGGTGAAAACAATGCGTATACCACCAATGATCTCACGAATTATTATTGCCAGTTACCGGCAGAAAATATAGAAACCGCTTTCTGGCTCGAAAGCGATCGCATGCTGAGCCTGGCTTTCAGCGAAAAGAGTCTTGATGTACAGCGCAAAGTGGTGGTGGAAGAGTTCAAGGAACATTATATCAACAAACCTTATGGCGATGTATGGCATAAGATGCGTGAACTGGCTTATACCACACATCCTTATCGTTGGATGACTATTGGTAAAGAATTAGCACATATAGAACACGCACAGATAGAGGATGTAAAAGCATTTTTCTTCAAACATTACAGGCCTGTGAATGCTATTCTTGTAGTGGCGGGAAACGTGCAGACAGACAAGGTTAGAACACTGGCCGAAAAATGGTTCGGCGATATTCCCATGGGAGAGAAATACCAGCGGAATTTACCGGTTGAACCAAAGCAGGCAACCCCGAGAAAAGCAATATACCATGCCGATGTGCCGCTGGATGCTTTCATCAAAACCTGGCATATTGCCGGCCGGCTCGATAAAGGCTATTATGTAGCCGACTTAATTACGGAAATACTGGGAGGTGGAGGCTCATCGCGACTTTACCAGGCATTGGTAAAAGAACGGCAATTATTTTCCAGCCTGGATTGCTATCATTTCGGAAGCATAGATGCCGGTTTGCTGGCTATCGAAGGAAAATTGGTAAAAGGAGTGAGCATGGAAACGGCTGCCGAAGCCGTGGATAACGAGGTTGCGCGGATGCGAATGGAAAAAGTGAGTGATACTGAATTGCAGAAAGTAAAGAATAAAACAGAAAGCGTGATTGCTTTTGAAGACATGAGTGTGATGAGCCGCGCCGGAAGCCTGGCCCTGTATGAATTGCTGGGCGATGCACAACTAATGAATACCGAACTGCAAAAATACCATGCAGTAACGGAGCAGGATATCCTGGAATACAGCCAGGCCATCTTTGATGAGAACAACAGCAACACGATCTTTTACTACAGCAAACCCAATCGATAAAATGCCCAACAGGAAAGCAGCCCCCGAAATAGTAGATGCAGTGGATTTTGATCTGCGACTGAAACCCTGCGACCGGTTTACCCTTGATAACGGCGTACCCGTTTATGCCATCGATGCAGGCGCAGAAGAAGTGATAATGATCGAGTGGGTGTTTTATGCCGGTAACTGGTATGAAGAAAAAAACATCGTAGCAGCCACTACTAATTTTTTGTTGAAGAATGGTACAAAGAAAAAAAATGCTTTTGCCATCAATGAGCATTTTGAGTTTTATGGCGCTTACCTGAATCGCCAGTGCTATAATGAAACGGCCACTATTTCTTTGCATTGCCTGGCAAAACATTTGCATCACCTGTTACCCGTAGTTACCGAACTCATCACCGAAAGTATTTTTCCCGAAGAAGAACTGGCCATCTACAAACAAAACCAGAAGCAACGACTGGAAGTGAACCTGAAGAAATGCGATTTCATCGCCAACCGGTTGATCGATGAATATCTTTACGGGTTTCATCATCCGTACGGGCGATATACTTCAACACTGGATTACGACCAATTGCAGCAGGATGAATTGAAAGCTTTCTACAAGCGTTTTTATGTTGAAGGAAAATGCCTGGTGTTCACGGCAGGGAAATTACCGGGAGATATTCAACAACAATTGAATAAAACATTCGGCCATTTGCCCCTGAATAAACAACTGCTACCTGAAACAGTATTCAACCTGCAGTCCGCCGATGAAAAAAAATACCATATCCTCAACGATGCGAATGGTGTGCAAGGTGCCATTCGTATCGCCCGTCCTTTTCCCAACAGGCATCACCCCGATTTTCCCAAGGTGCAGATATTGAATAACCTGTTTGGCGGTTTTTTTGGTTCAAGGCTCATGAGCAATATCCGGGAAGACAAAGGCTATACTTACGGCATACACAGTTACCTGCAAAATCACATACACAACAGTGCCTGGATGATCAGCACGGAAGCGGGCAGGGATGTATGTGAAGCCACTATTGAAGAAGTGTACAAAGAAATGGCGCTCCTGCGTAAAGAACCGGTGCCGGAAGAAGAACTCGATCTGGTACGTAATTATATGATGGGTTCTTTGCTGGGCGATCTGGACGGCCCCTTTCAGATCATTGCCAGGTGGAAAAGTTATGTGTTGAACAATCTGGAGGAAGCTTATTTTTATAATAGCATAGCAACCATCAAGACAGTGAGTCCGGAAGCGTTGCGGGAACTGGCAGAAAAATACCTGCAGCCCGACGCATTTTATGAGTTAACGGTAATATAAATTATACTTCATGATAGGACGTTTCTTTACAAAGACCGTTGCAACAGCAGTAGCCATACTGGCTGCCGCCTATATACTGAAAGGTATACATGTAAATGGCACTGCCACTGCCTTATTGGTGGCGCTCGTATTGGGCCTGTTAAACAGCTTTGTGAAACCTGTGCTGATCTTGCTCACCATACCTATCACTTTATTGACGCTGGGATTGTTCCTGTTGGTGATCAATATTCTCATTGTAAAATTCGCCGCCTCCCTGGTACCAGGATTTACAGTAGACGGATGGGTATCGGCGTTATTGTTCAGCCTGGTGGTATCATTCTTTACTTCTATTATCGAAGCTATCCTGGGCAAAGGCGGTAACCCGCAATAAACATTACAAAGAAGCGATGAGCTGCTTTACTTTCTCGCCAATCATATCTCGTATTTGATTGAACTCAACGGGCTCCAGGTGTTTGGGGTCTGGTATCTGCCAGTCGATGAACTGTTTGGCGGGCATCCAGGGACAGGCATCGCCGCAACCCATGGTTACCACTGCATCGAAAGGAGCGTATTGTTCCACTTCCTGTAATGATTTGCTGTCGTGCTTGCTGAGATCATAACCCAGTTCTTTCATGGCTGCAATGGCTTTGGGATTCACTATGCCGCTGGGCTTACTGCCCGCACTGAAGGCTTCAACAGCATCGCCGCCATATATAGTGGCAAAAGCCTGGCTCATCTGGCTGCGGTTACTGTTTTCAATACAAACGAAAAGGAGCTTCTTTTTCATAGAGGCACAATGATACAACATAAAGCCTTTCATCAGCCCGGGAAGCCGTTTATGTAAGAGTTAACTACCTCGTTTGAATATAATATATTGACTATCAAATGAATAAGCTTAGCCAGTTACAGTCTTCTGCCTATTACTAAAAAAAAACTGGTACTATGTGTTGCATAGTACCAAATAATATCCCATCTTTGTGTTGTTAATGAGAACAGGCATTTAAAAACACTATCAAATAAAAGAATCATGAAAACACAAAACATTCAATTGCTGACAGCCCTGGAGAAAAGCGATATCACTAACTTGGTGAAGGAAGCATCTGTAAAAGAAACAGTAGCCCGGGTAGCAGAACACAAAGCCATTTTTACAGCGGCCGATTACTGGAACCTCCAGCGCAGCAGAAGAACAAGGACCGGACGGAGATTCCTGATGGCATAAGCAGCAAACCAATCTCATTTCATAACAACGATCTCCCATCCCGCGCAAAAACAGGTGCGGGACGGAAGGTCCAAAAACTCCGGATATGGATATTCAGAACACACAGAGTCAGATGCGAAAGGGGGTATTGGAGTTTTGCATTTTGTCCATCATACGCCAGGGTGAAGTATATCCCAGCGATATTGTGGATCGCATGAAGACTGCCAACCTGCATATACTGGAAGGCACTTTATACCCGTTGCTCACACGATTGAAAAATGCAGGCTTGCTGACCTATCGATGGGTAGAAAGCAACAGCGGACCTCCCCGTAAATATTTCGTGATGACAGACAAAGGTCTTGAGTTCTATGGCGAACTGGAAAGAACCTGGCAGGAGCTGGCCGGCGCCGTACATACTTTGACACAATCCGCCATGGATCCAACATCCGAACCCAACCCATCCCAACCTTAACCAACAAAACCAGAACAGAAAATGAAAAAGGTAATCAATATAAACTTCCAGGGCAGGGTGATTCCCATCGAGGAATCGGCCTACGACATGCTCAAACAGTATGTTGAAAGCTTGCGTAAGTTCTTTGCCAACGAGGAGGGGCGCGACGAGATCATCAATGATATCGAAGGGCGTATTGCAGAACTGTTTGGCGACAGCCTTAAAAAAGGCAGTACCTGCATCACTGATGAAGATGTAAACGGTATTATCGCAAGCATGGGCCGCCCGGAAGACTTTGAAGGAGAAGAGAGCAAAGTGCAAACTCAATTAGGAGAAGAATCCAAACAGCAGCAGCAAAGCAAAACATTTTATGAAACTGCCAATGAGGCACCGAGAGGCCGCCTTTACCGCGACGAAAGCGATAAAATGCTGGGAGGTGTGTGCAGCGGTCTGGCCAACTACCTGCGCGTAGACCCTACGATTGTCCGCCTGGTATTTGCCCTCATCACTTTTGGTGCCGGAACCGGTATTCTGTTATACATTCTTTTATGGATCATACTGCCTTCCAAGAGGCTTGAAAATGCTACTAGCACCAAACGCTTATATCGCAATCCCGATGAAAAAGTGATTGCCGGCGTGGCGAGCGGGTTGGCTGCTTATTTCGACATAGCCGTATGGGTACCCCGACTGATCTTCGTGCTGCCGCTGGTAGTAGGTATATTCACTTCCATATTCAGGCATGCTTTCTGGTTCGACTATAACCCATTCCCGGGCATCGTCTTCGGATCTTTTGGCGGCACGCTTTTCATCACGTATGCCATACTTTGGGCGGTGATACCGGAAGCCAAAAGTGCATCGGATAAACTGGAGATGCGTGGTGAAAAAGTAGACCTCAATACCATCAAGAATACCATACAGGAAGACCTGGAGGGGTTTAAAAGCCGCGCCGAGAAATGGGGAGGTGAAGTAAAAGAGCGTGCGCAACAATTCGGACAGGAATTCGGACAAACCATCAGCCAGAAGGGACAACAGTTCAGCGGCGAAGCAGTAAAGATCGGCAGGAGAGGCGGTAGCCGGCTGGGCAATGCCATAGCCATTATCTTCAAGGCATTCTTTCTTTTCCTCGCAGGTATACTGGCTTTTGCCTTACTGGTTACGCTCCTGGCTTTCCTGGTAGCAGGAATAGGTGTATTCCCCCTGAAGGATTTTTTCCTGGAAGGCGTGACACAAAACTTCCTCGCGTGGGCAACACTGTTGCTGTTCCTGGGCGTGCCGGTGGTTGCTTTCATTATATGGATCGTGCGCAGGATCATGGGTGTTAAATCGGGCAACAAGTTTCTTGGTTTCACTTTCGCCGGACTGTGGTTCATCGGATTATTCTGCGGCATTATGCTGGCCGTTTCCATCGCACGTAATTTCGATGCAAGCGCCAGGGATAAACAAGAGTACTCCATTGTACAGCCCGGTACGGGAAAACTGATCATTAATGTACCCGATAGTAAAGTGAAAGTGATTGGTGGATGGCTGGGTAAAATAGATGGCGTGATGAGTGTGAGCGATGATAGTCTTTTCCTTAATAATGTAAGGCTTCGCATCTTAAAAAGTAAGGATTCTGTTTACCATATCTCCGCTACCAAGTACAGCAGCGGAAAAGATGCCGGTAGCGCCATGGAAAATGTAAAAGGCATCAACTATGGTATCAACCAGGAAGACAGTACCATTTGGCTCGACCGGGGATTCTCCCTGCATACAGGAACCCAATTCCGCAACCAGCGTGTAGAAGTAACCGTACAGGTGCCGGTGGGCAAACGGATCATGATCGACAGGAGAGTGGCGAACAGGCTCAGTTGGTTTCATGTCAATGACGGCGACTGGGGCGACGACTGGAACGATTACCAAAATTGGGACAGCAATGTGGAATACATTATGAGGGCAGGCGGATTGGAAAGAGTACACAAGGAAGAAGATGCGCGCGACAACAATAATAATGATGACGAGAACAATGCAGTAGAGCAATACAAGAAGAGCAAAGAAGAACTGCGTAAGGAATATGATAAAAAACAAAAAGAAGCAGAAGAGCTTAAAAAAGAACTGGATAAACCCGTAGATACTACTACTCGTTATCATTATCAGAAAGCCACCACTTACGAAGAAGTGCCCCAGCCAAATGCTGTGATACCTGCGGTGCATGCCGAGAAAAAAGAAGAAAAGATAGACATCACATTCGATAATGCAAGATTGATGATGATGCAAATGGTACTATAAAATCGGTTGAAGTTGGGAAAGCAAGAACCCTGATTTGTTCTCAGAACGGGGTTCTTCCCTTTTATGGAGGCTTTCACTTATTTTTGCCCCCACACTATCTAAACTATATATGAAGAATACTCCTTTTACGCAGAAACACATAGCGTTGGGCGCAAAAATGGCCCCTTTTGCAGGATACAATATGCCCATCAGTTACAGCGGTATCAACGATGAGCATGCGGCTGTTCGCAAAAATGCAGGTGTTTTTGATGTAAGTCACATGGGAGAGTTCATACTCAAAGGCCCGGATGCACTTGACCTTATCCAGCGCGTTACTTCGAACGATGCTTCCAAACTCACCAATGGGAAAGCCCAGTATAGTTGTCTGCCCAATGAACAGGGAGGCATTGTAGATGATCTCATTGTCTATTGTATAGAAGAGAACAAAACATATATGCTGGTGGTGAATGCCTCCAATATAGAAAAAGACTGGAACTGGATATTGAAGCACAATACCCGGAATGTGGAAATGCACAACATCAGCGATAAAACCTGTCTGCTGGCCATACAGGGCCCGAACGCCACAAAGATGTTGCAACCGCTTACCGATATGGATATCATGAACCTGAAATATTACACGTTTGCCAAAGGAAAATTTGCAGGCGTAGATAATGTGCTGGTAAGCGCCACTGGTTATACCGGAGCCGGTGGTGTAGAGATTTATTTTGAAGACAGCAACGGCGCGGCAGATAAGATCTGGGACGCCATTTTTGAGATTGGTGCACCACAGGGGCTGAAACCTATTGGATTGGGGGCGAGGGATACCCTTCGACTGGAGATGGGTTATTGTCTCTATGGAAATGATATCGATGATACCACTTCTCCACTGGAAGGCGGGCTGGCATGGATCACCAAGTTCAGCAAAGATTTTACTGCAAAAGAAATACTCGAAAAACAAAAAACGGAAGGCGTTAAACGGAAGCTGGTTGGTTTTGAAATGATTGAAAGAGGCATCCCGCGCCACGATTACCTAATCAAGGATGTATCAGGCAATACGATCGGAAAAGTGACCAGCGGTACGCAGGCGCCTTCACTGGGTAAAGCAGTGGGACTGGGCTATGTAACCGTAGACCACGCTGCTCTTGATAGCGAAATTTTTATCGACATACGCAATACACCTGTCAAAGCAAAGGTGGTTAAAATTCCTTTCTAATAATTGCGTATTAGTACGGTTTTTAAAAAGACCGGAACAGTTAAACTTTGTGATGCATTCGCTACGGTGAATGACCGTTCATCGATTCATCATCAAAGTAAAACTGTTGCTTATGTACACGATCAGGAACAGGGTACAATTGATCGGCCATCTTGGCCAGGCCCCTGAAATCAAACAATTCGATTCTGGAAAGAAAGCTGCACACCTGCGTGTGGCCACCAATGAACATTACCGTGATGTAAACGGGGAAAAAGTGTCCGATACCCAATGGCACCGGGCCATAGCCTGGAACAAGCTGGCCGATATTGCTGAAAAATACCTGTTCAAAGGAAGTGAAATTGCGCTCGAAGGCAAGATGGTCAATCGCCAGTATACAGATAAAAAAGGCGATAAACAATACATAACCGAAATACAGATCAATGAGTTACTGATACTGGGAAAGAAACTTCCTGAACTGCAGCAATAGCATTACTCAATACTGTGGCTCAGGTTCCCTGCAGCTGTTCTTTGTGTTTGGTTGCACAAAAGAACGCAGTCTGCCTGCATCGATTGAAGAGGGTTAGCGTGTGAGTGCCAAATGACAAAGATGCCGGGCTGTATCGGTTGTCCGGATGGATGTTGTTTCTATGTTCCCCCCGCATGATCCAACAAACAGCATCTTTTGTGACTCGGTTCTTTTTGTGCAAGGCCGGCCTTTCCAGGCTGGCTCTTTGTTCTTCCTGAACTTTATCTTTGCAACCTATGAATCAAAAACCCAGTTTATTTACCGTTGTATCTCCCCGTTTGCTGGATATCTATGATATTTCAAACAGTATTGTGGTAGTCATTGATGTTTTCCGCGCCACATCCACCATTGCTACCGCCTTATATAATGGCGCTACGCGTGTGATTCCCGTTGACAGCGTGGATAAATGCATCCAGATAGGCAAGACGACCGGCGGCATCACAGCCGGAGAGCGTGATGGTAAAGTGATTGAAGGTCTTGCACATGGCAATTCTCCGGCCGAATACCCGCGTTCTTTCATCGCAGGAAAAACACTGGTACTCACCACCACCAATGGTACCAGGCTTTTACACATGGCGCTGAATAATGGTGCATCTGAGGTTATCACAGGATCTTTTCCCAACCTCTCTGCCGTGTGTGACCATCTGGTGGAGCAAAATAAGAATGTGGTATTGGGCTGCTCTGCCTGGAAAGACCGCTTCAACCTGGAAGATGCCCTTTTTGCAGGTGCAGTCATTGAAAGGATCAGAGACCATTTTGCCATCCATTGCGACAGCAGCCTGATGGCGGAAGACATGTACCGCCTGCACAAAAACGATATTAAACAGTTCATACGTAAAACTACCCACTGGCACAGGCTGGCGGCTTACGGACTGGAAGCCGACCTGGAATACTGCGTAACGGCCGATCAGGCCAATGTTTTGCCCGTTTACCGTAACGGGGACCTCATAAGCCTTACAGGCCCTGCCGGGGGATCTTAACAAACATTTCATCCACATTCTTCCCTTTAGTTTTCGGTAACTGCCGCGCTTTCCTTTACTTTTGCAAATTGCCCAAACCCTAATTCCTGGCAAAACATGGCTTTACCGTACCTGGTCAAACATATCTATAACAGTGGCACCGAAGAAGTCATCCGGAGGGGCAAAAAGATCCATGCGCTCGGCAATGTGGAATTGGTGGAATACGACGACCTGATGGCCAATGTGGTTTTCCGGGTGAAAGATGACGGATATACTACTTTTTATAAAGTACATATCAACCAGTTCAAAGACGCTAAAACCCTTTCGCTGCGTTGCTCCTGTCCGTATAATCTCTCGGAAATCTGTCGCCACAAAGCAGCCGCTCTTTTTTACTTACAGGACTTGTTGGATAAAAACTTATTGGGCGACAGGGAATCTTCTTATGACCAGAAGCATACGGTAGTAAAAATGAAACAGCTTGATCTGAAGCTGATTCGTATGCTGACCTCACCCGCCAGCTTCGACGCCGCTGAGAACCTGTTGCGCAGCAGCAGGTCCAATCTCCTCGAAGCAAAAGATGAAAGGGTGGTGGCCGAACTGGAATACGAGGGCGAAAATTTCAGGGTAGTTATCCAGAAAAACGAAGAACGGAATTTTGATACGAGTTGTACCTGTCACACCGACCAGGCACATCCGCTCTGCGTACACAAATGCATCGTGCTGTTGCAACTCCTGCATAATTATGGCCCCAATTATTTCGACAGCATCCGTAACTGGGACAAAGAAAAAAACAAGCTGCTGTCGCTCTACGGCTATTCGCTGGAAGACGACCTGGATGGGAAATTTGAATTCACCTATACAGATGGGAAACCTTTCCTGCGTGTATTGGATGCTTCCATCAAAAAAGTATCATTGAGCCAGCCGGCTACTGTGCAGCCAAAAAAAATAGAAGAAACAGTACCAGATATTGCAGAAGACGAGGAAGAGACAGAAAAGCAATTGCTGAAACTGGGAATTGTAATCAATTCCAACGAACACCAGTACCCCTATCTTCAACTGGATGCGGTACAGGGCGAAGCAGATGAGGCTGGAACGGGCTATACAGGCAAGGCAGTAAAACTCGACCTGGGCAAATACATCAACACGGAAGTATTTAATGAAGAAGACAAAATACTGCTGCAACAGCTGCGTAAATTATTGCCGGGAGAGATCAACCGGTACCTTAACCGGAATTCACCGTTCAGCGGCATTTGGGAAAACATCATACAGCAACACGACGATGAGTTACCGGAAGAGACCCGTCACCTGATCAATGAATACCTTCATCCCAAAATAAAAAAGCTGTTTAGCGATCTGACGGGTAATGCTTTTGTATTCTACCTGCCATCCGGGAAAACCTTTACAACGGCTAATATGCAGCAGGCTGAGTTGATGCTGCCGTTTATCAGTCCGGAGTTCGAAGTAAACTACAGCAATCACCAGTATGTGATCGATTGCAGGATAAAGCTGCCGCTGGCTAACCTCAATATCGCCGAAAATGAATGCGGATCGGCATTGCTTTTTCAATACCACAACCAGTTTTTCACCTGGAATCGCACGGAAGACATCATTGTGCTGGAAAAATTCCTCCCTTCCGGAAAGATGACCATCGCCGCAGAAGACTGGGCCGTGCAGTTACAGCAATTCGTGCTGCCGCTTTCGAAAGAATACAATGTGCATTTCAGTAATGTACAAAAAGAAGAAGTCAAGGATATTAAGCCGGATGTGAAAGTGGTGCTGAAAGAGAAAGGGGATTATCTTTTGTTTCAACCGGTGTTTACATATAAGGGATATGATGTGCGCAGTACCGATAAAGAAAAGATCATTCTGCCGGTAGCAGACAAACTGCTTGTGATACAGCGCAACCTCGATGCTGAAAGGGAATTTGTGCAGAAAGTGGAATCGCTGCATTCTCATTTTGTAAAACCGGCTGAGGGAGATGTGCTGGCGCTGAAAGGTTCCGAAGTACTCAAGAACAACTGGTTCTTCCTGTTTGTGGATGCGGCCAATGAAATGAATATCCCGGTATACGGTTTTGAGGCCTTGAAAAAATTTCGTTTCAATACCGCCAAGCCATCCACTAAAATATTCATCAGCAGCAACACCGACTGGTTTGATGCCAAAGTACAGATACAATTCGGAGAGCAGAAGGTAACGGTAGACGATGTGAAAAAGGCCCTGGCCAACAAACAGCAGTTTGTGCAACTGGATGATGGCACGCTGGGCATCCTACCGGAAGAATGGATCAAAAAATATTCGTTGCTGTTCCGTGTAGGTGAAGGAAAGACGGGAACTATGAAGCTGAGTAAATACCATTTCAGAGTAATAGAAGAATTATACCTGGAGCGTGACGAAGAGGAACTCTCTTTTAAACTGGAAGAGAAATATGAACGGATCAAAGACAATCATTCTATCAAAGAAATACCAGCCCCTGCTCACCTGAAAGCGATTTTACGTCCTTACCAGGAAAGCGGTTTCCAATGGCTCAACTACCTGCGCGAAGTGCAATGGGGTGGTATATTGGCAGACGATATGGGTTTGGGTAAAACCATACAGGCATTGAGTTTTCTGCATCATCTCAAGGAAGAAAATGAACACATCAAGGCGCTGGTGGTTTGTCCGACTACACTTATGTACAACTGGCAAAACGAGATCACCAAGTTCACGCCCAGTCTTAGTTACAACATCCATCACGGTGGTGGGAGGTCCAAAGAGAAGTTGATGATGAACGGTGTGGATGTGCTGATCACTACTTACGGTACTTTACGAAGTGATATCAAGCAATTTGTGGAAGTTCCGTTTGATTACGTGATACTCGATGAGAGCCAGGCCATCAAAAACCCCAGCAGTAAGGTAACCAAGGCTGCAGGCCTGCTGAAAGCCAGGAACCGGCTTTGCCTGAGTGGTACTCCCTTGCAAAACAATACATTCGATATTTATGCCCAGATGAATTTCCTCAACCCGGGCATGCTGGGTAGTGTAGAATTTTTCAAGCAGGAGTTCTCCATCCCGATTGACAAGTTCGGAGAAAAAGAACAGAAAGAGCATTTGCGCAAACTACTGTATCCATTCATCCTGCGTCGTACAAAAGAACAAGTGGCCAAAGACCTGCCCGAAAAGCAGGAAATGGTACTGTTCTGTGAAATGGGAGAAGAGCAGCGAAGGATTTATGATGCTTACCGGAACGATTATCGCGATAAGATATTAGGTGTGGTGGAAAACCAGGGCATACAAAAATCGCAGCTCACCATTTTGCAGGGACTGATGAGACTCAGGCAGATCTGTGATAGTCCGGCCATCATGAAAGAAGAAGAACGGTACCCCAATGTGTCGGTAAAACTCGAAGAGATTGGCAGGGAGATCACTGAAAACATCAGCAACCACAAAGCGCTGGTATTCTCGCAGTTCCTGGGCATGCTGGCACTGATAAAACAAAAGCTGGAAGAGCTTGGTGTTGATTACGAATATTTCGATGGAAGCAGTACAGTAGACGAACGTGAAAAAGCTATCCAGCGATTCCAGAATGATGAGAACTGCCGTGTTTTCCTCATCTCGCTGAAAGCGGGAGGTGTAGGTCTGAACCTCACTGCGGCAGATTATGTTTACATTGTTGATCCCTGGTGGAATCCGGCTGTGGAACAACAGGCGATAGATCGTACACACCGCATTGGTCAAACGAAAAATATTTTCGCTTACAGGATGATATGCACCGATACGGTGGAAGACAAAATACTCAAACTACAGGAGCGGAAACGAAGCCTTGCCCGCGAACTCATTACAGACGATGAAGGCTTTGTGAAGAGTCTTACCAAAGAAGACGTGGAATACTTATTCAGTTAAATTAAAAATGCCCCACAATATCATCGCATGGCATTCCGGTAAATTATTGCGGGATAATTATTTCATTTCCGCAGCCGCTATGTATTTATCAGGGCTCTTCTGGAATTCAGCCTTGCATTCTTTCGAACAGAAACCGATCACCTTGCCGTGATAGTGGGCAGTATCTGACATGCCGGCTGTTACAGGCATACCGCAGGACGGGTCTTTCTTGTTGTCGAGCATATCGGCAGTAAATCTCAATTCAAGGCTCATCGGATCTGGGTGAGTGCCGGAAGAATCTTTCTTTTCAGCTTCTGCGTGTGAATTGTTTGCGCAGGAACTCATAAAAAGACATGCGGCCAGCAAGATCAGGCCAGTCGCAAAAAAAGAATAAGCTTGCAAAGGTTTTCTCATCTTTAAATGGTATTGGTGTTAAGTAATGCAGTTGACAGAACAACAAAATTACTGCACCATTTGCATATATTCTTTTTCTTAACAAATTATAAGTAAATCGATTCTGCCCTTTTTTGCCCGGTGTTTCACCGATTATTTCAGGTGCTTGTCCAGCTATAGCAGTAGTTTTCCTTCTGTATCTACTAAACCCTCGCTGCCCAATAAAGGAGAATATATTTGTTTGTCACAATGATCCAGCAGCTTATGAGCAGAGTTCTATTAATAATCGGAATGTTGTTTTTTTCTGTTGACGCTATGTCGCAGACCACTGCTACCATCAACGGAAAACTGGTGGATTCGGTCGCGAAGCAATCCATGAAAGATGCTTCGGTAACTGTGTTAAATGCACACGATTCTACCATTGAAGCTTACAGCCTTGCCAAAGCAGACGGAAGCTTTTCTGTCAGCGGTATTCCTTTTGGTGATATGGTGGTAAGAGTCAGCTTCCAAGGTTATGAAACGTTCACACGGCGTTTCAATTTCTCAAAAACAAATGCAGTAATAAGTATGGGCACCGTTTACCTGAAACAGGCCGCTAACGACCTGGGTATGGTAACCGTTACACAGTCGCCCATACAAATGAAAAAAGATACGATAGAAGTCAGCGCTTCTGCGTTCAAGACCAAACCCAACGCAGTTGTAGAAGACCTGCTCAAAAAGATACCGGGCATGGAGGTAGATAAAGATGGTAATGTAAAAGCACAGGGCGAACAGGTGCAGCGGGTACTGGTAGATGGCAAAAAATTTTTTGGGGATGATCCCAAAATGGCCACCAAGAACCTGCCCCCCGATATCATCGACAAGATACAGGTGTTTGATGCATTGAGTGACCAGAGCGCTTTCACCGGATTTGATGATGGCAACCGGATCAAAACCATCAATATCACCACCCGCAAAGACAAGCGTAAAGGTTATTTCGGAAAAGCTTCAGTAGGCTTCGGTGCAAATACGGAAGAAGGATTGTATGATAATAGTTTTAACCTGAGCAGGATGAATGGAGATCAGCAGATCACATTGTTGGGACAAGGTAATAACGTAAACAAGCAAAATTTTTCCGTACGGGATATCCTCGGTTCACTTGGTGGGGGAGGTTTCGGCGGTGGTGGTGGAAAGTTTGGAGGCGGAGGATTTGGTGGTGGGACTTTGTTGGGAACTAACGGAGGTGGTGGCCTGGTCAATACCTGGGCAGGGGGTGTCAACTTCCGCGACAACTGGGGTGCAAAGACACAGGTATCCGGCAGCTATTTTTACAACGACCAACGTACATACCGTGAACAGAACAGTTACGCGCAAACATTGACGCAGACACCTGACTCCTCTATTTTCACCAGGTCATCCCAGTCATCCGTTACACATAACCGGAATCATCGCATTGATCTGAACATCGAACACCAGTTCGATTCGAGTAATATCCTGATCGTCAGACCCAATATCAGTTTCCAAAATACGAACTCGACTTCCGATCAGGTCAATGCATCGCAAGGAATGGGCAAGGGTGGAAGCCTGGTCGATATCAGTAATTCTACTGCCAATGCTACCCGCATTAACACTGGTTACAACGCCAGTGTAGATGCAACCTTTCGTCACCGTTTCGCCAAGAAGGGGCGCACTTTCTCTGTAAACCTCAACCTTGGACAGAATACCAATGATGGTTCCGGCACAAATAATTCCATCACACATATATTCGCCACGGCTACCAGGCCTGAACGCATCGATACCATCACCCAGGTGTACAACAGCAACCCTGAAACCAAAAGCATCAGCACAACTTTTTCTTATACCGAGCCGGTGGGCAAGAACCAACTGATAGAGCTGAACTATAATTATTCCGCCAACCGTAACAGTTCCGGTAAGCACACGTATAATTTCGACAAAGCAAACGGCAACTACGATATACCGGTAATGAACCTGAGCAATATTTTTGAGAATACGTATCAGGCCAATCGTTTTTCGCTGAATTACCGTGTGCAAAGCACCAAAATGAATTTCAGTGTGGGATCGGGATTGCAATTAGGCGATCGCAGCAGCCACAACCTTACGAAAGACAGTACGCTGACACAGCATTATGTAAACCTTTCACCAACGGCCAATTTCAGTTATGCGTTCAGCAAAACGCGCAACCTGCGGTTCTTTTATTACGGAAGAACGGGTCAACCCAGCATTGATCAGTTGCAACCGGTAGTGGACAACAGCAATCCACTCAACATTAAAGTAGGTAATCCGGATCTGAAGCAACAATTCACACACAGTTTCCGCGTATTGTATAATTCCTACGAAGCTACTACAGGCAGGATCATTTTCGCAACCGTGAATGCCAGCGTAGTACAGAATGATATCCAGAATGCCACCACATTACTGCCCAATGGCGGCCAGATGGTGAAGCCGGTGAATCTCGGCGGAACTTACAATGTCAATGCTTTCTTTAACTATGGTTTCCAGATCAAATCGCCCAAAAGTAATATGAACCTGAGGGCTAACCTGTCAACCAACCAGAGCCAGGCGTTGATCAACGGGCTGAGCAACTATACCCGTAATCATTCATTGGGCGGAACCATTGCATGGACAACCAATTTGAAAGATAATTTTGACATGAACTTTTTCTATACCCCCACTTATGTGATGGCGAGGTATACGCTCAAACCCGAGCAGAACAACAATACCTTTACCCAGGACGCTTCTACGGCAGCTACTTACTACACTAAAAGCGGCTGGATGCTATCTACCGATTTTGGCTATACATACAGCAGTGGCCGGAGCGCCGGGTACAATACAGCCATTCCCTTGTGGAACGCCAGCTTATCGAAACAAATGTTCAAAAATAAAGCCGGGGAACTCAAATTCTATGTATTTGATCTGTTGAACCAGAACGTGTCGCTCACCCGCCAGGTAACTGCTACCGGCTGGCAGGATATACAGAATAAAGTGCTCACAAGGTATTTCATGATCAGCTTTACCTATAATCTTCGACGGTTTGGCGCTAATAATATGCAGCGTGGAAACGACAACAATAAGATGCGTCAAATGTTCAGGGAGGGTGGCAGAATGGGTATGGGTGATATGATGCGGATGGGAGGCGGTGGCGGAAAACCCGGGGGCATGGAATAATAGTTTGTTATTGCTTGGTATAAATGGTGGCCATCCTTGAAAGACGGGGTGGCCTTTTTTATGCTAACAGCCGTAAGTGCCACGAATGACCGAGCTTAACCAAATTTTCATAAAAAATTGAGGGTATTTATTGTAAACTATACTAATTTTACACCTTCAAATCACTGAAAAGATATTCGCAAAGTGAAGCAGGCAATTACACATATTAATTTAGTTTCATTGAATTCCCCGTTAAGGGTGGGCTCAATGGAAGCCGCTTTTATTTCCTTCCCCCGACGTGGTTGCTGATAGGACGAGCAACTGGCACTTGCCCCTATCAGTGGAAAATCCCCCGGAATCCTTCGACAAGAGCAGCGTTTCTTTTTCACGTTATTAATTTTCGCAAGTTGGAACAAAATATTATTGTCCGTGTAGCCAATAGTGGCGACACACACTACGCGCAAACCATCACTGATGAGATGGAAGCTTCTGCAAAAGCGCGTGGCACGGGGATTGCCAAACGTAGTCCGGATTATGTTGCGCAGAAAATGACGGAAGGCAAAGCCGTCATCGCCCTCCTGCCAGATGGCACCTGGGTAGGCTTTTGCTATATAGAAGCCTGGGGGCATGATGAGTTCGTTGCGAACAGCGGTCTCATCGTAGCGCCTGTATTCAGGAAAAGCGGCGTAGCCAAGCTCATCAAGAGAACCATCTTCAACCTGTCGAGGGAAAAATACCCGAAGGCCAAAATATTTGGCTTAACCACGGGTCTTGCCGTGATGAAGATCAACAGCGAGCTGGGTTACGAGCCTGTTACCTACAGTGAACTGACAGATGATGAAGAATTCTGGGCAGGTTGTAAGAGCTGCGTGAACTACGATATCCTGATGAGTAAAGACAGGAAGAATTGTATGTGCACAGCCATGTTATACGATCCGGCCGATCATTATACGCCGGAAGAGACCACGCAGGAATTCAATAAGCAATCCAAGCTCTGGGAAAGATTCATGAAGATCAAGCAAAGCCGGTTGCTGAGTTTTTTCAAAAGAAAAGAGAGCTCCGGCTCTTCGGGTAAACCCAAATCATTGTTTCATTATTTCTTTCACCTTTAATCATTTTCAAAACCAGTCATATCATGCAAAAAGTAGTTCTCGGATTCAGTGGCGGCCTCGATACTTCCTATTGTGTAAAATACCTGACAGAAGAGAAGGGTTATGAAGTGCACAGCGTAATTGTGAATACCGGCGGTTTCAGCGAAGCCGAGTTACAGCATATAGAACAGCATGCCTACAAGCTGGGCGTGAAAACACATACCACGGTGAATGCCGTAAACAGCTATTACGAAAGCATCATCAAATACCTGGTATTTGGTAATGTGCTCAAGAACAATACTTACCCGCTAAGTGTGAGCGCCGAGCGATTGAGCCAAGCCCTGCATATTGCCGAGCACGCCAAAAAGCTGAACGCTGTTGCAGTGGTTCATGGAAGTACAGGTGCGGGTAACGACCAGGTAAGGTTTGATATGATCTTCAACATCATGATCCCTGGAGTGGAAATTATTACGCCTATAAGAGATTTGCGTTTAAGCCGGGAAGAAGAGATCGAATACCTCAAGTCCAAAGGTGTGGAAATGAATTTTACCAAAGCGGCTTACTCCATCAATAAAGGATTGTGGGGCACCAGCGTAGGTGGAAGGGAAACTTTGCAGTCGAAAGGCATGTTGCCTGAAGAAGCCTGGCCTACACAGGTTACCAAAACCGGTTCTGAAGAAGTAAAATTGGGTTTTGTAAAGGGAGAATTGAGAACAGTGAACGATCAGTCATTCGATCACCCTGCGCAAGCCATTCAATACCTGCAAACCATTGCCGGCCCTTATGGTGTGGGCAGGGATATCCATGTGGGTGATACTATTATTGGTATTAAAGGCCGCGTTGGCTTTGAAGCTGCGGCACCCATGGTAATACTGAAAGCACATCATGCACTGGAAAAGCATGTGTTAACCAAGTGGCAACTGAGCTGGAAAGACCAGCTGGCGCAGTTTTATGGTAACTGGCTGCATGAGGGGCAAATACTCGATCCGGTAATGAGGGATATTGAAGCGTACCTGGAAAATTCACAAGCCAATGTTACAGGTGATGTATTTGTGCAATTGCATCCTTATCATTTCCAAATCATTGGCATCGAATCGAAATACGACCTGATGAGCAGCAAGTTTGGTAAATACGGAGAGATGAATAATGGCTGGACGGGAGAAGATGTGAGAGGTTTCTCGAAGATCTTCGGCAACCAGACTTCTATTTATCATAATGTAAAAGAAAGCAACCAGTAAGTCATGAAAAAGATCAAAGCAGGCATAGTAGGAGGAGCAGGATATACAGGTGGGGAGATGATACGCCTGTTGATCAACCATCCTGATGTTGATGTAGCATTCATACACAGCACCAGCAACGCAGGTAATCCTGTGAGTAAAGTGCATGCCGACCTTGTGGGTGAAACAGACTTACAATTCACCGGCACACTAAGCGATGACATCGATGTGCTGTTCCTTTGTGTGGGACATGGCGATGCGAGGAAATTCCTGGAACAAAATTCGGTGGCTGAAAAGATCAAAGTGATCGATCTTTCACAGGACTTCAGGCTGGCAGCGCATGCTTCGATCGGCAACAGGCAATTTGTTTACGGACTGCCGGAGTTGAACAAAGCGCAGATCAAAACAGCGGCTAATATTGCTAACCCGGGTTGTTTCGCTACCACGATTCAATTGGGCCTGTTGCCATTGGCCAAAGCAGGTTTACTGCGTGATGTATATACTACCGGTATCACCGGATCAACAGGCGCAGGACAGGGGTTGAGCACTACGTCACATTTCAGCTGGAGAGCGAACAATGTACAAGCTTACAAAACATTGCAGCACCAGCATATCAAAGAAATACGTCAAAGCCTGCAACAATTGCAGGGCAGTGATGCGGCAGATGTACACTTCGTTCCCTGGAGAGGAGACTTTACAAGAGGTATCTATGTTACTTCAGTCATCGATTGTGCGTCTCCGATTGAAGAAATAAAACAACTGTACAAAGATTTTTACAAGGACGCCGCTTTTACGCATGTAAGCGACACCATGATTGATCTGAAGCAGGTGGTGAATACCAACAAATGCCTGTTGCATATTGAAAAACAAGGTAACAAGATAGCGGTACACTCCGCATCGGATAACCTGCTGAAAGGGGCCAGCGGGCAGGCAGTGCAGAACATGAACCTGTTATTTGGACTGGATGAAACAGCAGGACTAAAATTGAAAGCAAACTATTTTTAATAAGGAAGACCATGAAATTATTCGACGTTTATCCCCTCAACAACATCACCATCACCAAGGCCCAGGGGTCTTATGTATGGGATGAGAACGGTGTACAGTATTTAGACATGTATGGCGGCCATGCCGTTATCAGTATCGGACATACACATCCACACTGGGTGCGCCGAATAGAAGATCAACTGGAAAAGATCGCTTTTTATTCCAACTCCATTCATATTCCTATTCAGCTGGAACTGGCTAAAAAATTAGGAGAAGTGAGCGGCAAACAGGATTATCAGCTCTTCCTTTGCAACAGTGGCGCCGAAGCCAATGAAAACGCGTTGAAGCTGGCATCTTTTCATACGGGGAGAAAAAAAATAATCGCTTTCAGCAAATCATTTCATGGAAGAACTTCACTGGCAGTGGCCGCTACCGATAACAAATCGATCGTGGCACCGGTGAATGAGACAGATAATATTATTTTCCTTCCGTTCAACGATCAGCAGGCATTGCAGGATTGTTTTGCAAAAGAGGGAAAGGAGATCGCTGCTGTGATCATTGAAGGAATACAGGGTGTAGGCGGTATTAATATTGCCGATGAGTCGTTTTTGAAATTGATCAGGCAATTGTGCGACGAATACGGTACGGTATATATTGCTGATAGCGTTCAATGCGGTTATGGCAGAAGCGGTTTGTTCTTCTCGCATGACTATGCCGGTGTGAATGCAGATATTTATTCCATGGCCAAAGGCATGGGCAATGGATTTCCGATAGGCGGCATATTAATAGCACCGCATATACAACCTAAGTACGGCATGCTGGGCACTACTTTTGGCGGGAACCAATTGGCTTGTGCAGCAGCGCTGGCGGTGCTGGAAGTGATACAGCAAGACCAGTTAATAGATGTGGCAAAGCAAAGAGGACAATACCTGCTCAACAGGCTGAAAGCCGTCGAAGGCATACAGAACGTGCGCGGCCGCGGATTGATGATTGGATTTGATGTGCCGGAAGCATTGAAAGACCTGAAGAAAAAATTATTGTTCGACCACAACGTATTTACCGGAGAAGCCAAGCCGAATGTAATACGTCTGTTGCCTTCTTTAGCCATCACACGCAAACAGGTAGATGAATTCCTGGACGTATTGAAAGAAGCCATCGCTGAAATAACAGCGCATGCAACAGAAAACGCATAACAGTACCTCGCATAATACTATAACAATGAAACAATTTATCTCCGTTCATGATGTTCCCAATATCAATGCGCTCGTTGAAAAAGCGTTGGCATATAAGGCAAATCCTTTTGCCGACAGACAGCTCGGAGCGGATAAACGAATTGGTTTATTGTTTCTGAATCCCAGTCTGCGTACGCGTTTGAGCACACAAGTGGCCGCGCGCAACCTGGGTATGGAAGCCATTGTGTTCAATGTAGATAAAGAAGGATGGGCGCTTGAGTTTGAAGAAGGCGCCATCATGAGCGGTAATACGGTAGAGCATATCAAAGATGCTGCGCCGATATTGGGGCAATATTTCGATATACTGTGCATACGTACATTCCCCTCTCTTAAGAACCGGGAAGAGGATTACAGCGAAATGTTCATCCACCAGTTCATTAAATATGCTGGTGTACCTGTTGTAAGTTTGGAAAGCGCTACACTGCATCCTTTGCAATCGTTGACAGACATCATTACCATACAGGAACATTACCGGGCACAAAATGCGAAACGCAAACCCAAGATCGTACTCACCTGGGCGCCACATGTAAAACCACTGCCACAATGTGTAGCAAATAGTTTTTCTCAATGGATAAATGCATGGGGAGAAGCCGATTTTGTCATCACTCATCCGCAGGATTATGAACTCGCAGAGCAGTTCACCAAAGGAGCTGCCATTACACATGACCAGGATGCAGCATTGAAAGGTGCAGACTATGTATATGTAAAGAACTGGAGCACTTATACCGATTATGGTAAGATCTATGAGAACGATCCGGCATGGATGCTGACAGAAGAAAAGCTGAAAGCCAGCAACAATGCAAAAGTGATGCATTGCCTGCCCGTAAGAAGGAATGTGGAACTGAGCGATGAAATACTCGACAGTGCACACAGCCTGGTAACACAACAAGCCGGTAACAGGGTATGGGCTGCGCAGGCAGTACTGGCAGAATTATTACAATCGGGAAAATAAGCATCATGGAAAAGCTCTATGTGATCAAGATCGGCGGAAACATCATAGACGATGAGCAAAAACTTGAATCGTTCCTGAAAGATTTTGCCGCATTGAAAGGACATAAAATATTGGTTCACGGAGGAGGCAAGCTGGCAACAAAGCTGGCGGCCCAACTGGGGGTTGAGCAACAGATGATAGATGGCAGACGGATCACCGACGCTGAGACCCTGAAGATCGTAACCATGGTGTATGCCGGTTATATCAATAAAAACATTGTAGCACAGCTGCAGGCGAATCATTGCAATGCCATTGGACTGAGTGGGGCAGATGGCAATATTATACTGGCTCACAAAAGACAACATCCCAGCATCGATTATGGATTTGTAGGAGATGTAGATGCAGTGAATGTATCACTGGTCCATGCGCTGCTGCAACAACAGGTAGCGATCGTAGCGGCCCCTATCACACACGATCAAAAGGCACAATTGCTGAATACCAATGCAGATACCATTGCCCAGGAAATGGCCCGCTCCATGAGCAGTCTGTACCAGGTAGAATTGATTTACTCATTCGAGAAAAGCGGTGTGCTGCTTGATGCTAATGATGATGCTACTGTTATCAGCAAGATCAACCCGGGCTATTATAGTGAACTCAAAGCAAAAGAACTGATCTTTGCGGGCATGATACCCAAGCTCGACAATGCCTTCGCTGCCTTACAAAACGGTGTTCATAAAGTGATCATCGGCAAAGCGGAGCAACTCACGCAACTGGTAGCCGGAGAAGCAGGTACTGCCATTCAAAAGGAATAATTTATGAGCAACCAGCCATCTTCTATATTAACACAGCAAGCGGTTGAGTTGTTACAACAACTGATAACCATTCCCTCTTTCAGTAAGGAAGAAGACCGGACGGCCGACCTGCTGGAACGGTTTTTACAGAAAAGAGACGTAACCACTCACCGGCATTTGAACAATGTATGGGCAAAAAACCAGCATTTCGATCCTGACAAACCTTCTTTGTTGCTTAACTCGCATCATGATACGGTAAAGCCCAACAAAGCCTATACCCTTGATCCTTTTGAACCTGCTGTGAAAGATGGTAAATTGTTTGGCTTAGGAAGTAATGATGCAGGTGGTTCATTGGTGTCGCTCATCGCTGTTTTTCTTCATTACTATAACAGAACGGATCTGAAGTACAATATCGTACTTGCCGCCACTGCGGAAGAAGAGATTTCAGGAAAGAACGGCATTGAATTGCTCGTACCTGAACTGCCACCGATCACTGCCGGTATTGTGGGAGAACCCACACAGATGCAAATGGCAGTGGCGGAACGGGGCTTGCTTGTACTCGATGGTTATGCTACAGGCAAAGCCGGTCACGCTGCAAGAGAGGAAGGAGAAAATGCCTTGTACAAAGCATTGACCGATATCACCTGGTTCCGCGATTACCGGTTCGATAAAGTATCATCTTTATTAGGTCCGGTGAAGATGACAGTTACTGTTATAGAGACCGAGAATAAAGCCCATAATGTAGTGCCGCCGATCTGTCATTTTGTGGTAGATGTGCGGGTGAATGAATGTTACACATTCGAAGAAATACTGCAGATCATCAGATCACATATACAAAGTGATGTGCAGCCCAGGAGCCTGCGTATGCGCTCCACTGCTATTGCATTGGATCATCCGTTGGTGAAAGAAGGAATGCAACTGGGAAGAACTTATTATGGATCGCCCACGACTTCAGACAAGGCACTGATGCCTTTTACTACATTGAAAATGGGCCCCGGCGATTCTGCGAGAAGCCATACAGCCGATGAATTCATTTACCTGGCAGAGATCGAAGAAGGAATTGACTTGTACATAAAATTGCTGGACCAGCTTTTGTAAAACATAAAACTACGCAAATGAAACTGTGGCAAAAAAATACGAGTGTATCGGGTGCAGTGGAGCAGTTTACCGTTGGTAAAGATCCTGAATTCGATCTGTTGCTGGCTCCTTTCGATACACTTGGCTCAATGGCCCACGTGAAAATGCTTGCAACGGTTGGGTTGCTTACCCGGTCAGAGGCGGATACGGTGATCGAGGAATTGAAAAAGATTTATGCACTCTGCAAAGAAGGATCATTTGTGATTGAAGCAGGTGTTGAAGATGTGCATTCACAGGTTGAATTGTTACTGACCCGCAAACTGGGTGATGCCGGAAAAAAAATTCACAGCGCCAGGAGTCGCAACGACCAGGTGCTGGTAGATGTCAAACTATACCTGCGGCATGAAATTGAAATGCTGGTGCAAGCAGTTGAGCCTTTTTTTCAACTGCTGATCAGGCAGAGCGAACAATTCAAACAATACCTGCTGCCAGGCTATACCCATTTGCAACTGGCCATGCCTTCTTCATTCGGACTCTGGTTCGGCGCTTACGCAGAAAGCCTGGTAGATGATATGACTACTTTGCAGGCAGCATTTAAAGTAGTGAACAAAAATCCGTTAGGCTCTGCAGCAGGGTATGGTTCTTCTTTCCCTATCAACAGAACGCTTACCACACAATTGTTGGGTTTCGCCGACCTGAATTATAACGTGGTATATGCACAAATGGGAAGAGGCAAGGCTGAGCGCATTACTGCCATGGCCCTGGCCAACCTTGCCGATACATTGGCGCGGCTGAGCATGGATGCCTGTCTCTACCTGAACCAGAACTTCGACTTCATCAGTTTTCCGGCAGAGCTCACCACAGGATCGAGCATCATGCCGCATAAAAAGAATCCGGATGTTTTTGAACTGATCCGCTCGCATTGCAATCGCATCAAAGCATTGCCCAATGAGATCATGCTCATGACTGCGAACCTGCCTTCGGGCTACCACCGCGATCTGCAACTGCTCAAAGAACACCTATTCCCGGCTTTTCAAACGCTGAAAGACTGCATACAGATGGCTACGCTGATGCTGGATAATATCCGTATAAAAGAAAATATACTCGCTGATGAAAAATACAAATATGCATTCAGTGTTGAAGAAGTGAATAAGCTGGTACTCAACGGCGTGCCTTTCAGGGACGCATATAAACAAGTAGGCATGGATATCGAGGAAGGAAAATTTACTTATTCTACTGCACTGAACCATGTGCATGAAGGCAGCATCGGCAACCTCTGTAACGATAAGATAACAGGTATGATGCATGAAGTCATCGATGGCTTTGGTTTTGAAAAGGTACACAGGGCAGTAGATACCTTGATAAAAGGGTAAAAGACGATGGCTTTTGGGTCAATCAAATAATTATTGTTGTTTTGAATCTCTCAAATGATACAAATGAAAAAAACGATCATCCTGGCTGGCGCGCTTTTATGCGTAGTAAATATGTTTGCGCAGGTTAAAAAGCCTGTTGCCACTATAAAAAAAGCTCCCGCGAAAGCAACCGCAACGGTTAATCCTTTCAAAGGAAGCACAGACAGCGCCAGTTATGCGCTGGGCGTTCGGATCGCGCAGAACCTGAAGAATTCCGGGTTCGACAAACTGAACCTGTCAATGGTACAAAAAGCTATGACAGATGTATTGCAGAATAAAAAGATATTGATTGAAGAAGCTACACTGGATGCATGCATCGGTGCTTACCAGCAAAAAGTAAGTACTGAAAAAGCTATGGTAGCCAAGCAGGAAGGAAAAGTATTCCTGGCAACCAATGGCAAACGGTCGGGCGTAGTAACATTGCCGAGCGGACTGCAATATGAGATCATCAAAGCCGGAACAGGTACGGCTAAACCCGCACTCAGCGATACAGTGAAATGCCATTACCATGGAACCCTCATCAACGGAACCGTATTCGACAGTTCTGTAGACAGGGGAGAGCCCATCAGTTTTCCGCTGAACAGGGTGATCAAAGGATGGCAGGATGCATTGCAATTGATGACCGTAGGCAGCAAATGGAAATTATACATTCCTTCCGACCTGGCATACGGCGACAGGGCTGCCGGAGCCATTCCTCCGGGATCAACATTGATATTTGAAGTAGAGCTGTTGGGTATCACAAAATAGATCCGCTACAGCGCCGCGTTAAGCATTCTTGCACTAAGGTTAATTTAGGTTAATAGAAGCGGGGAGTTCCAGTAAAGCCCTGTTACTTTTGTATCTGAATAAAAGAGCATGAACAAGCTTCAGATTTCGCGTGCGTTGATGATTGCGACCATACTGGTACTGGCGACATTTGAAGGATATTGGTTGAACAAGCTGTACAGGGATGAATACAAAGGCCTGAACAATGGAGTGGAAGTGGCTTTCAGGGGCGCGATAGACAAATTGCAGCGCGGTTTGTATGAAAAAGATACTTCATTAACTGCTTTAGTCGTTCCCGACACGGATAAACGGCATATAGCTAGATTGAGCACTTCGCAGACTGTAAGAACAGCACCACGAATCAAACGAAGAGTGCAGTATAGACGGGATCATAGGGAAGACTCAACATTTCATTTCAGGTTTGCAGGACCGGAAATACATGATGAAGTAACAGGAGTTCCTCCTCCCAGGCTGATTGAACTGATGTTGCGGAGAAAAGCCGAGCTGATGTTGAAGGATAAAATTGTCCTCAGAGATTCAGTTCCTTTGAACCATGTCAGGAAAGATTTCCCCACCATCATCATAAGTTATAGTAATAGCACAGGTGACAGCACTTCTCTTCGCTTATCCAATGACACATTGGTAAAAGTTAATGAGGTAGCAAAGTTTGATCAATTTGAGCGGAAAGACAATGTCAACATAATATATCATCCGCAAAGGATGCGGGTGCCCGTTTACCCTAATTTTTCCGTGCGGCTCCCGATGCCTGCAAAGGTCGAATCACATCTTCGCAGGCCGCCACCGCCACCACCGGAAGAAGATACGATCGCAACAGCCCCTGTTCCGGAAAAGATTCAAATAAAAAAGCGCTATAAACCCACTTCGGACATTGTTACTTTCTTCAATACAAATAGAACACTGAACGATTCTATACCGGTTGCACGCGTTGATTCGGCCTATAGAGCAGAGTTGGCAAGGCTCATGAACGGTTACCCTCCTTACAATATCAGCTTCAAATCTTATAGAAATACATTGCCTGTAAAAGCAGATTTTGAGAAAGACAGTACCAAAGAAGTAACCACTTCGAAAGTATTTGTAGGATTCAATACACCTTACGCTTACCAGGCGCATTTCTCCGGTGTGCAACAATACATTCTTGGTAAAATGCGCATGCAAATTGGCGGTTCTGTCCTGTTGCTCTTACTGGTGCTGGTTTCTTTCATCATCATGTACCGGAATATCATGGCGCAACAAAAGCTGGCCAATATCAAAAACGATTTCATCAGCAATATCACACACGAACTGAAAACACCTATCGCAACAGTAAGTGTTGCCATAGAAGCGCTGCGCAACTTCAATGCCATCAGGAGCCCGGAAAAGACCAAAGAGTACCTGGATATTTCAGCTTCCGAATTGCAAAGACTGGGCTTGTTGGTAGATAAAGTACTTAAGTTATCAATGTTTGAAAACAAAAAAGTAGAACTGAAAAAAGAGCAATTCGACATGAAAGTATTGATCGAGAAAACCCTCACTACCATGCGGTTGCAATTGGAAAAGCAAAACGCCCGGGTATCTTTTACCACCGAAGGCAGTTCCTTCCTGATTGAAGCAGATAAATTGCATATTACCAGTGTTATTTATAACTTACTGGATAATGCGTTGAAATACAGCGCCGGCGTACCAGTCATTCAAATAGTGTTGAAAGCTGTACAGGAGAATATTCTTGAATTGAAAGTGAGTGATAACGGTGTAGGCATTGCACACCAGTACCAACAGAAAGTCTTTGATAAATTCTTCAGGGTGCCGATGGGAAACCAGCACAACATCAAGGGATATGGATTGGGATTGAGCTATGTTGCTGAGATCGTGAAACAACACATGGGGTATATTTATGTTGAAAGTATATTGGGAAAAGGAAGCGCTTTCATTGTAAAACTCCCGGTTGCAGCGGCCGATGAGATCCGGTTTGATGAGCATCGCGTGATCAGAAAGAAAACTATATGAGCATCAAAGTATTATATGTGGAAGACGAGCTCTTCCTGGGAAAGATCGTAAAAGAATCGCTCGAGACACGTGGCTTTGAAGTGGTCATGGAAGCTGATGGGAACCAGGTGCTGGAACAGTTTACAAACGAGCGCCCGGATATCTGTGTGTTGGATGTGATGCTGCCCGGTCGCAGTGGATTTGAACTGGCAAAAGATATCCGTAAACTGAATGATGATGTACCTATTATTTTCCTGACGGCCAAAACACAGACGGATGATGTGCTTACAGGGTTTAGACTGGGGGCCAATGATTACATACGAAAACCCTTCAGTATGGAAGAATTGATTGTACGGATAGAAAATTCACTGCGTATAAAAAAGGAGCCGTTATTGACAACAAATGGAGATACCATCCCGCTGGGCAAATTCCAGTTCCACCTCAACAAACAATTATTGCAGGGAGGCGCCGAAGAGCGGAAACTCTCTTACCGCGAAACCGAACTGATCAAATACCTTTATCAGCACCGCAACGATGTGATAGACAGGCGGGAACTACTCAACCATATCTGGGGTAACGATTCCTTCTTCAACAGCCGTAACCTGGATGTATATATTACCAAGATCAGGGGATACCTGAAAGACGATATGAACCTGGAGATCATTACCATTAAAGGGGTAGGGTATCGTTTTGTTGTCTAAATAAAATATCTTCGCGGTCGAAAAGTGTCGACCATGAATAATCATTTTACCAACCGCATTGCGCAGGAATTAAAGGAGATAGAAGAAGCCGGACTGTTCAAAAAAGAAAGGATTATTACCAGTGAACAAGGCCCGGAAATTGTAGTGAACGGCAAAAAAGTATTGAATTTCTGTGCCAATAATTACCTCGGACTCTCGTCCCACCCCAAAGTGATCGAAGCGGCGCATGCAGCCATTGACAGCCATGGCTACGGTATGAGCAGCGTGCGCTTCATCTGCGGCACCCAGGATATCCATAAAGAACTGGAGCAAAAGATCGCCCAATTCCTCGGGACCGAAGATACCATATTGTACGCCGCCGCATTCGACGCGAACGGTGGTGTATTCGAACCCCTGTTCAACGAGCAGGATGCCATTATCAGTGATGCGCTCAACCATGCATCCATTATCGATGGGGTGCGTTTGTGTAAAGCGCAGCGTTTTCGTTACGAGCACAACAACATGGCCGACCTGGAAGTCAAGCTGAAAGAAGCGGCAGGTTGCCGGAGCCGTATCATTGTAACAGACGGCTCTTTCAGTATGGATGGCACTATCGCCCAACTGGATAAGATCTGCGACCTGGCCGATCAATATGATGCTGTAGTGATGATCGACGAATGCCATTCTTCCGGCTTCCTGGGTAAAACAGGTCGCGGTACCCATGAATATAGGAATGTGATGGGCAGGATCGATATCATTACCGGCACACTGGGTAAAGCGCTTGGCGGTGCCAGTGGCGGATTTACTTCCGGAAAAAAAGAAGTGATCGAGATGCTGCGCCAGCGGAGCCGGCCTTACCTCTTCTCCAATACAGTAGCACCTTCTATTGTAGGGGCTTCCATTGCAGTGCTGGATATGCTTACCGAAACCACTGAGCTGCGTGATAAGCTCGAACACAATACAAAATACTTCCGGTCGAAAATGACGGAAGCCGGCTTCGATATCAAACCCGGTGATCATCCCATCGTTCCCATCATGCTCTACGATGCAGTAGTGGCGCAGCAGTTCGCAGCTAAATTGTTGGATGAAGGCGTGTACGTGATCGGTTTCTTCTACCCGGTGGTAGCCAAAGGACTTGCACGTATCCGCGTGCAACTGAGCGCTGCACATGAACAGGCGCATCTCGACAAAGCCATTGCCGCATTCACCAAAGTGGGTAAGGAACTGGGCGTATTGAAATAAACACCGTAAAACCTAGACATGAAAAACAGCGTTTCATTCCTGTTGTGTTGCATGGCTGTGATACTCTCCGTATGCATCTCAGCTTGTTCTCCGAATAATGTTACCATTGATAACAGTCTCCGGAAATATTTCGATACAAACCATGTAAAAGGAACATTCGGACTATACGATAACGGAACGGGGCAGTTTATTATTTACAACCTTGAACGGTTTAAAGATTCTGCGTATTTACCCGCTTCTACATTCAAGATCGTTAACTCGCTCATAGGTATTGAAACAGGTAAGATCGTTGATGAAAAAATGGTCATTAAATGGGATGGGATGATTCGCAAATATCCCAACGGAGATACGGCAACTGGATGGAATAAAGACCTTACAATGCTGGAAGCATTCAAAGCATCTGCTGTTCCCTATTACCAGGAAGTAGCGAGAAGAATTGGAAAGGATACCATGCAGCACTGGCTCGACAGCCTGAAGTATGGTAATCATATTATCAACGGCGCTATTGATACATTTTGGTTGAATAATACATTAAAGGTGACGGCCGATGAACAGATGGGACTGCTGAAAGAACTGTATTTCGGAAAATTACCTTTTCAGAAGCGTACCCAGGAAATTGTTAAGAAAGCCCTGCTGCAAGAAAGCAATGCCAATTACCAGCTCAGCTATAAAACTGGTTGGGGTTTTCTGCCCAATGGCAATGCCCTGGGCTGGATGGTTGGATGGATAGAAGAAAACCATCATCCTTATTTCTTTGCCATGAACGTTGAAGGCCCCCATAATACGCCCATGACACCGCTGCGGCTGGATATACTGAAGGCCATCCTGAAAGAAAGGGGCTTTTTCGAGGGAAAACGCTGAAAATAATTATTGCCTATTAACAGTTAATTTTGCAGCACATTTAGTGTTATGCAATTGTATTGTAATTCTGTTACCCAGTATAAACGGCTACCAACCCGGGAAGTGAAGATTGGAGACTTGTTATTGGGAAATGGCCATCCTATCAGGCTGCAAACCATGACCACCACGGATACCATGGATACCATTGCTACGGTAGAACAAAGTATCCGTTGTATTGAAGCAGGGGCTGAATTGGTGCGTATTACGGCGCCCAGCAAGAAGGAAGCGGAGAACCTGCTGCACATCAAAAACGAACTACGGAAAAGAGGATATCATACGCCACTTGTTGCCGACATCCATTTTACACCCAATGCAGCAGAGATCGCAGCCCGTATTGTAGAAAAAGTAAGGGTCAATCCCGGTAATTATGTAGATAAGAAAAAGTTCGAACTCCTCGAATACACCGATGTGGAATATGCGGAAGAGATCGATCGCATCCGCGAACGCTTTACACCGCTGGTAAAGATTTGCAAAGAACATGGAACAGCCATGCGCATCGGTACCAATCATGGCTCGTTGAGCGACCGCATCATGAGCCGCTATGGAGATACACCCATGGGCATGGTAGAAAGCGCCATGGAGTTTTTAAGGATCGCCAGGGGAGAAAGCTATCACAATATTGTATTGAGCATGAAAGCCAGCAACCCGCAGGTAATGGTGCAGGCTTATCGTTTGCTGATACAACAAATGGCTGCAGAATTTGGTGAATGCTATCCGCTGCACCTGGGCGTTACAGAAGCAGGAGACGGGGAAGATGGAAGGGTTAAAAGCGCTGCCGGTATCGGAACCCTGCTGGAAGATGGTGTGGGAGATACCATACGCGTTAGTTTAACAGAAGACCCAGAATTTGAAATACCCGTATGCAAAGACCTGGTAAAACGTTATACATCCGCAACATCGGTTGGTACAGGCATCCCGGCAATAGAGAAAATACCGTATGATCCTTTCAGTTATCAACGCAGGGAATGTTTCGAAGTGGGAAATATCGGCGGCAAACAAGTGCCTGTTGTAGTGGCCGATCTGAGCAAGGTAGACAAGATCACACCGGCTAGCCTGGAAAGCATTGGCTACCGGTACGATGAAAAACTCGACAAGTGGAATATCAGTGATACGGCAGCCGATTATGTGTTCACCGGCCACCAGCTACTCGATTTTGCCCTTCCCGGAACGTTGAAAGTGATTGCGTATGCGGGTGCCTGGGCGATGGCTGCCGATAAGGAAAAATATTTCCCTGTATATAATGCATCGGGTTTTGTATTGGCAGAAAACAGGCACTCGAAGAATTTTGTGATGCTGGATTGTTTCAGTGATGAAACGCCCATCAATGATTTTTCTCACCTCGATGAACTGGCCAACGATCCTTCAGTAATACTTTGTCTCAGTAGTGGCCGGCAACACGCAATGCCCGCTGTTCGCCGCATGTTCATGGAATTACTGCAAAGAAAAATACAGAACCCGGTGATACTGATGACAGACAGTTCATGGGAAACAGCCGATGAACACCTGATCCATTTTGCAACAGAAGCGGGTGCATTACTGCTCGATGGGTTTGGCGATGGGATATGGCTGGGCATGAAAGCAAAAAGCTATGAACAATTGGAAGCGAACAAAAGCGCTACCAGCGGCAGGAATTACCTGAACAACACCACTGTTGAACAATTTGTGAACGCAACGGCTTTCAGTATCCTGCAAGCCACGCGTACCCGGATATCGAAGACAGAATACATTTCTTGTCCCAGTTGCGGCCGTACTTTGTTCGACCTGCAGGAAACCACTGCCAGGATCAGGGAAGTAACCAATCACCTCAAAGGTGTTAAGATTGCCATCATGGGTTGCATTGTAAACGGACCCGGCGAGATGGCCGATGCCGATTTTGGATATGTGGGAAGCGGGGTTGGTAAAATCACTTTGTATAAAGGAAAAGAAATAGTGAAGCGGAACGTGGAAAGTGAAGTAGCGGTAGATGAGCTGATCAATATATTGAAAGAACATGGCGCCTGGGTGGAACCGGCAGGGCTATGAATAACCAGCAATTATAACAACAGATATGCAGACAGATTTTTTGGTAATCGGATCGGGTATTGCAGGACTGACTTATGCATTGAAAGCGGCCAAGCAGCATCCTTCCAGGCAAGTGACTGTTATTACCAAGACCCGCGTAGATGAAACCAACACCAAATATGCGCAGGGTGGAATTGCAGGTGTATGGGATGAGGAAAATGACAGCTTTGTCAAACATATTGAGGATACATTGATCGCAGGCGATGGATTGTGCAATGAACGGGTCGTGGAAATTGTAGTGAAAGAAGGCCCTGAGCGAATCAGGGAGATCATTGAATATGGCGCCCGTTTCGATAAGGATGATACCGGCGAGTACAGTCTTGGAAAAGAAGGTGGCCACAGCGAGAACCGCATTCTGCATCACAAAGATGTTACCGGTAAAGAAGTAGAACGTGCTTTGCTGGAAGAAATGAAGCAGGTAGCCAACATACAACTCATCAATCATTGTTTTGTGATTGATATCATTACCCAGCATCATCTCGGCTACCTCGTTACCAAGTCAACACCCGATATTACCTGTTATGGCGTATATGTGCTGAACGAACGTACTAACCAGATTGAAAAAATACTGGCGCGGATCACTTTGCTGGCTACCGGCGGCTGCGGACAGGCATACCGCACTACTACCAACCCACGTATAGCCACAGGTGATGGCATTGCGATGGTATATCGCGCTAAAGGCAAGATCGAAAACATGGAGTTCATACAATTCCATCCTACTGCATTGTATGAGCCGGGTGTTTCCCCTTCTTTCCTGATCACCGAAGCGGTGAGGGGTGATGGCGCTATCCTCCGCAACAGGAACGAGGAAGCTTTCATGGAAAAATACGATGCCCGGAAAGATCTGGCACCACGTGATATCGTAGCGCGTGCCATCGATAGTGAAATGAAACGCACCGGTACCGAATACGTGTACCTCGATTGCAGGGAAATGGACAAGGAAAAATTCCTGCGGCATTTCCCCAATATTTACGAAAAATGCTTCAGCATAGGTATCGATGTGATGCAACAGATGATACCAGTGGCGCCGGCAGCACATTACAGTTGTGGCGGCATCAAAACAGATGAATGGGGCAGGACCTCCATCCAACACCTCTATGCATGCGGAGAATGTGCCAGTACCGGTTTGCATGGCGCCAACCGCCTCGCCAGCAATAGTCTGCTCGAAGCCATGGTATTCGGACACCGTTGCTTCCTCGATGCGAATAAACATATAAATGCCATTGCTTTCGCAGAAAACATCCCAGACTGGAAAGCATTGAGCACCACCGATCCGCGCGAGATGATCCTGATCACACAGAGTCAGAAAGAATTGCAACAGATCATGAGCGATTATGTAGGTATCGTGCGAACCGATGTGCGATTGGAGAGGGCCATGAAACGACTGGACCTCCTGTTTGCAGAAACAGAAGAACTGTATCGCACAACAAAAGTATCGCCCCAACTGTGCGAGTTGCGGAACCTCATCACCGTAGGATACCTGATCGTAAAAGGAGCACAGTTCCGGAAAGAAAGCAGGGGTTTGCATTATAATACCGATCACCAGCAGAAAAGCGAACTGCTGCAAAACATCATCCTTTAAAATACCCGCATGTATTATATCGTTTATGGCATTTTTTACCTGTTATCGCTGCTACCCTGGCGGGTATTGTATTTCCTGAGTGATGGTATCTACTTATTGGTGTATTATGTATTCGGATACAGGAAAAAAGTGGTGATGGGTAATCTCGCCATCGCCTTCCCTGAAAAAAGCGAGGCAGAAAGGATAAGCATCGCAAAGAAGTTCTACCATAATTTCATCGACACTTTTATCGAAACCATTAAATTAATTTCTATTAGTGAGAAAGCATTCAGGAAACGGTTTTCATCTAATATCGAAGTAATGAATCAATTGTATGCAACCGGGCAGAATGTACAGGTGATTTCCGGTCATTATTTCAATTGGGAATTTGCTAACCTGGGAGTAGCGCTCGACAGTAAATATCCTTTTGTAGTAGTGTATATGCCTTTATCGAATAAAATATTTGACAGGCTGATATACAAACTCAGGACAAAATTTGGTACGCTGCTGGTACCAGCTACGGAGTTCAGGCGGGATTTTAATAAATATGTTCATGATCAGTACGCTTTGATCCTGGTGGCCGATCAGAACCCCGGGGGGCCTGAAAAGGCATACTGGGCGCCTTTCTTTGGCAAGCCCGCTCCATTTGTAAGGGGGCCTGAAAAAGGAGCCAAAGTGAACAATACAGCCATTGTATATGCACATTTTTACAAAGTAAAAAGAGGGTATTATCGGGTAGATTTTGAGTTGGTAACTACAGAACCCAAAACTTATTCCAACGGGGCATTGACCAAATTACTGGTGAACAAAATAGAAGCATCGGTGAAACAGATTCCCGATAATTATTTGTGGAGTCACCGTCGCTGGAAATTCCAGTACGACGAAGAGAAATTCGGGCACCTGATGGTCCCTTAATTCAACACTTCCGTACTTTTTTCAATCTTGAATTTATCACCCAATTCTTTGATACTGCTCCACCCACCCGCTATGTTGCGCAGGTTGTGGATGCCCTGTCTTTTTATAAGTGAAGAGGCAATAACACTGCGATAACCACCCGCACAGTGAACATAGATGTTGTGATGCTCGTCGAGATCGGCCATGCTGGCGGGATCCATGAGCGTTTCAAGGGGTATGTTGATGGCTTGTTTAACATGGCCATCGGCATATTCAGGTACTTTTCTAACGTCCACGATCACCAGGTTGGGATCGAAGGGAATGTCCATCGCCAATTCATCGGCTTCCACATCGATGATCATATCGATGGGCAAACCGGCTGCCTGCCAGGTTTCGAAGCCACCGGCAAGATGTCCTTCGAATTTATCGAAGCCTACTCTGGCCAATCGTACAATGGTTTCTCTTTCCTGTCCCGGTTCTGTAATAAGCAGTAAAGGTTGATCGAATGGTAACAAGCTGCCTGCCCATTCGGCAAAACGGCCCTCAAGGCCAATGCTTACAGACCCCGGCACAAAGCCCTGTGTAAACACAGTGGCTTTGCGGGTGTCTAATAAGATGATGTTCTCATCCTGTGCTTTTTTTCTGAATGAATCTGCATCCCAGGCCTGCATGCCTTTCTGCAGCAGTGCTTCCAGGCTTTCGTACCCCTCCTTATTGATCTGTGCATTAATAGGAAAATATTGAGGAGGGGTCGTTAATCCTTCAGTGACGGCTTTGATGAAATCTTCCTTGCTTTGTGAAGCGAGCGCATAATTCGTTTGTTTTTGTTCACCTACGGTACTGTATGTTTCGGTGCCGAGGTTCTTGCCGCAACTGCTGCCCGCTCCATGGGCAGGATAGATGATCACATGGTCTGGCAAGGGCAATATTTTTTTCCGGAGACTATCATACAACATGCCTGCCAGGTCGTTCATGGTTAATGCGGCGCCTTTTTGTGCCAGGTCGGGACGGCCCACATCCCCCACAAACAAGGTATCACCTGTGAATAATGCCTGGTCTTTGCCTGCTTCATCTTTCAGCAGGTAACAACTGCTTTCCAGTGTATGCCCGGGCGTATGAAGTACCTGCATTTTCATTTTGCCAATGGAAAACAGTTCTCCGTCTTTGGCTACATGCACAGGAAAGTTAGTATGGGTATCCGGACCATACACAATAGTAGCGCCGGTTGCCGCTGCGAGGTCGAGGTGGCCGCTGACAAAGTCGGCATGAAAATGGGTCTCGAAAATATATTTGATGGTTGTATTACGTTCCCTGGCGAGTTGAAGGTATTCTTCAATATCTCGCAAAGGATCGATTACTGCGGCTTCTCCCTCACTCTCAATATAATAAGCGGCTTCACTGAGACAGCCCGTATACAATTGTTTTACAAACATCACAACAAATTTAAGATATCAGGCTACCAAGGTTTCAACAAATCCCACTACTTCAGCCAAGCGGGTATAGTTGACAGAATAAAAAATAAATTTTCCATCACGCGCAGTACTCACAATGCCGGCCCTTCTCAGGATAGCCAGGTGCTGCGAAGCAACAGATTGTTCAAGCCTCAGTTTTACATAAATTTCAGTAACGGTCATTTTCTGATGATCATCCAGTAATTTGATGATCTGCTGACGAAGCTTGTGATTCACCGATCGAAGGATAAGAGCTGCTTTCTTGGTATGCAAGAAATCAACTTTTAGTTGCGTTTTGCCGTTGTTGAGAACAACAGACTGTAATGATTGACTCATGACAATAAAAGTTATATTGGGGGGTTAAGAAACTCTAATTGCACCTGTAAAGCTACAATAATGTTCGGGTTTTATAGTATAATTTTTGTGAATACAAAAAAATACTTTACCTAACGGCTTTAGAACTATCAAAAAACTCTTTGACATATAAAGGCTCACTATAGGCAAGATCAGCAAAAGATTGAGCCTCAAAGGCTTCTTCCGCAAGCGTTATCATATCCCTTACACTGTGACCGGAATGGTGAAAAACAGCATGGGCATGATGGATCAATCCCTCCAGTTTTTGCAGACCACTTCCACAAAAATGCACACGGCCCTTATCGAGCAAACTGCTGAAAGAACCCGGTTCCAGTATCAATGCCTGCGGTGGCCAGGTTTCCCGCAATGATGTGTCGTACACTGCTGTAAACACTTCCATCCGGCGGGCGTCGATCAGGGGACAAACAAGGTCGTTGCCAACAACAGGGTCCTGCGTGGTGGAACTATTGCCAATCAATGCCTGCGCCATCACTTTTAAGGTGTTCAACAGGATAAGAGGTTTTTGGAGGGCATAACAAATGCCTTTGGCGGAGGCCAGTCCCACCCGCAGTCCGGTATAACTGCCCGGTCCGGCTACCACGGCCACTGCATCAATGCCTGAAAGCGCAATGCCCGTTTCCTGTAATAACTGTTGAATAGCAGGTTGCACAAAAGCCGCATGGTTTTTCTGGTCGGGACTTTCGAGCAGGTGCAGAACGGTTTGATCACGGCTGATACAAACACCCGCCTGCTCTGTAGCTGTATCTATATGTAAAATGGTTGGCATCTTATGATTGCAACGCTTCTTTTTCGAGCAGTCCGGACGGCGTATAGCGTTTGTCTTCACGCTCCAGTATTTTCAATAAATCATATACCTGCCGGGTACCGATCTGCTCTGCCCATTCAAACGGTCCCATCGGGTAATTGGTACCCAGTTTCATAGCGATATCAATCTCATTTTTGGAACTTAGTTCCTGACCCAGTGCGAAATAAGCTTCATTGATGATCATGCATACTATCCTGGCAGCAATAAAACCAGGTTCATCCGGAACCCATTGGTATTTCCAGTTCAATGACCGGAGTATGTTTTCTCCCGCAGCCCTGTTATTTTCTCCCGCTATTTCCAATACAGGTCTTTCGAGGAAACTATTCCAGGCATTGATACGAATGCAATTCAGCGGGAGTTGCCTGCTAGTGCGCAGTACTTCATTGATAAAAATAGGCTGTTCTTTTATGGTTGCGAATACATCACCCACACCCAAAAAATCGAAATAGGCATCGGCAACAGGCAATGCCATGCCTTCCGCCAACCAACTTACGCTGATGCCGGCCGGAATGCCTTTTTGCAGCAACAATTCCTTCTGTTGTGTATTTGCCTGTATTGCAATGTGCATAGAACGCAAATTTAGGTTGGCAGGATGATAGAAATGCATCAATTTGCAACGGATCAAAACAAACCAGATGTCAAAACAGATTGTGCAAACCGACAAAGCGCCGGCTCCTATCGGGCCTTATAACCAAGCCATCCGCGCCAATGGCTTTTTATTTGTGAGTGGCCAGGTGGCCATCATTCCTGAAACAGGAGCGCTTGAAACCGGTACGATTCAGGCGGAGACGCACCAAGTGATGAAAAATATCCAGGCCATACTCGAAGAAGCGAAGCTGGATTTTTCCCATATCGTCAAAACCACCATCTTCCTCAGCGATATGAACCTTTTTGCATCGGTAAACGAAATCTATGGTTCTTATTTTACAGGTGCTTATCCTGCCCGTGAGACAGTTGCGGTGAAAGGCTTGCCCAAAGGCGTAAATGTGGAGATCAGTGTAACAGCAGTGGGATAACCATCAGGCACCAGCCGCTAACACATAACTGGTAGAAAATTCTTTTTTCTCTCCGCTGTTCACCACAATCAAACCAATGCCATTGTTGAATGCATCAGGTGCGCTGCTGAGGTTTTCGATAGCAATGCTTTTGCGGTGCGGAGGTGTGTAGATCTGTAAATAAGGATAAGAGGCATTGGGTTCAATGGTGAGGCGGAGACGCCCGTTTTGTAGTATGCAGCGTGAAGATTCTTTCGACGTATCAAGGAGAAAACAGTTGTCCAGCTCAACCCCCTTTAACGATGCACCATGCAGGAAACGTTCATCAGGTAACGTATCGCCTGTGGGAAGCAGGTCTTTGCTGAATGCTACTTGCATACCGGAATTGAATTGCAGCGAGCATTCGTCAAGGCTATTTCCCAATGTAAAATACGGATGCCATCCGTCCGACAAAGGAACCACATCATGGTGCCTGTTGGTAAAACTGGTAACAACTGTGAGCCGGTCACCCAAAGACCCACCATCCTTGAGCTTCCACTGAACCTGCATGGTAAACGGGAAAGGATAACCGACATCATCGCCCTCATATCGGTATTGCAGTGTGAGGGCGGCCTGTGCAGCATCTTCAGTTGTATCGATGATATCGAAAGGCCGGTTATAAATAAGCCCGTGAATGGCATGATCTCCCATATAAAAACCATTCACTTTGAACGACCTCTCCTGAAACGCATAACTGCCCTTGTGCAGGCGGCAAACATAAGGACTCAGCTTGGCACTCTTAAAACCATGGGTAATATTGGCTATGGCATCGGCAACCGAAGCGAACCCCTCTATCACATTCACCATCCGGCCTTCAACGGGCAAACGGAAAGCATTCAGCAATCCCCCGAAACCATAAACGTCAGCTTCCGCCCCTGAAATCTTATTTCTCAACGTAATAACAGGATATTGGGCGGAACGATCAATGAGCACCTCAAAAGACATAAAACGATTTGAGCGGCAAAATAGTAAGTTTTGACTAGCAAAAAATGAAACCGTTAAAACTAACAGTTGTTAACTATTGCATGCAATATTGTAATTTTGCCGTCTACACTAACTATACAATATGTCTTATCAACCCCGGCATAAGATCAGGATCGTAACAGCGGCCAGTCTTTTCGATGGCCACGACGCAGCCATCAATATCATGCGTCGCATCCTGCAGGCAAAAGGAGCAGAGATCATTCACCTCGGACATAACCGCAGCGTGGCAGATATTGTGGAATGTGCCATTGAAGAAGATGTGCAGGGTATTGCCATTACCAGCTACCAGGGTGGACACGTAGAATTTTTCAAGTACATGAAGGACCTGCTGGACCAGAATGGTTGCGGGCACATCAAAATATTCGGTGGTGGCGGTGGTACTATTCTGCCGGAAGAGATCAGGGAATTACAGCAATATGGCATCACCCGGATTTATAGTCCGGATGACGGCCGCCGGATGGGATTGGAGGGCATGATCGAAGATGTGATCAAACAATGCGATTTTGGTCTGAATGGCAATGACATTTATGAACGTGCCATGACATTGGGCGAAGTGAAAGACATACGCAAGTTGGCACGGGAAATCACGAATGCGGAAAATGGAGGAGGAAATACAAAAGTAAACGGTGAGATACCTGCTATTCCTGTGTTGGGCATTACGGGCACAGGAGGTGCAGGCAAGAGCAGTGTAACAGATGAGATTGTAAGAAGATTCCTCAACCTGTTTGAAGATAAAACACTCGCGGTGATCTCGGTAGATCCTTCCAAGAAAAAAACAGGCGGCGCTTTGCTGGGCGACAGGATACGGATGAATTCGATCTCACATCCGCGTGCATACATGCGTAGCCTGGCTACCAGGGATGATAATACGGCGTTGAGCCCTTACGTGCAGGATGCCATTGATGTTTGCAGGAAAGCGGCTTTCGATCTGATCATACTGGAATCGGCAGGTGTAGGGCAAAGCGATGCTTCGATCCTCGATTACTGCGATGTAAGTCTTTATGTGATGACACCTGAATACGGTGCGGCTTCACAACTGGAAAAGATCAACATGCTTGATTATGCCGATCTTGTCTGTATCAATAAATTCGATAAGGCCGGCGCACTCGATGCATTGCATGATGTGCGCAAACAATACAAGCGGAACCACGGGCTGTGGACTGCTAAAGATGAAGAACTACCGATAATCGGTACCATTGCTGCGCAGTTCAACGATAGCGGCATCAATGAGCTATTTGAAAAAATGATGGTGACCTTAAGGGAAAAAACAGGTGTTGCATTCGGACAGATAGCCATTCATCCGCATGACCACGAGACCACTACGCGTTCCCAGATCATTCCTCCCAAAAGAGTTCGTTATCTTTCTGAAATAGCCGATAATAACCGGGCTTACGATGCATGGGTAGAGGATCAGGCTATGATTGCATCCAAACTCTACCAGTTACACGGTGCTATGCAGGAAGTGAAGTCCGGGTTGAAAGCCGCACTGGAAAACATCTACAATGAATTCGATGCAAAACTGGATGCAGGTTGCAGGAAGCTGATACAGTCATGGCCGGGATTGGTTGTGCGATACAAGGCAGATTTTTTTGAATACCAGGTACGCGATAAGATCATCAAACAACCATTGACCACTACTTCATTGAGCGGCTCACGCATACCCAGGCTTGTATTACCGAAATATAAGGATTGGGGCGATATCCTGCGCTGGCAACTCCAGGAAAATGTATCGGGTGAATTTCCTTATACAGCAGGTGTTTTTGAACTGAAGCGACAAGGTGAAGATCCTACCCGTATGTTCGCGGGTGAAGGCGGACCGGAAAGGACCAACAAAAGGTTTCACTATGTATCGCTGGGCCAGCCGGCCATACGTCTTTCTACTGCATTTGACAGTGTTACATTGTATGGAGAAGACCCGGCCAGCAGGCCCGATATTTACGGCAAAGTGGGTAATAGTGGTGTGAGCATTGCAACAGTAGACGATGCAAAAAAATTATACAGCGGATTCGATCTCTGTGATCCGAAAACCTCTGTGAGCATGACCATCAACGGACCGGCACCGATACTGCTGGCATTCTTCATGAATGCAGCGATCGATCAGCTTTGCGAAAAGTGGATCGAAGCCAATGGTCAATGGTCGCTGGTGGAAGCAGCATTGGAAAAGAAATACCAGCGTGCTCCCCGTCCGCATTATTATAACCCTGCTTCACCGGAACGATTACCCGAAGGCAACAATGGCCTTGGGCTGCGGCTGCTGGGCTTGAGCGGAGATGAAGTGTTGCCCAAAGAAGTGTATGAACAACTGAAGGCAGAGGCATTGTCGCAGGTGCGTGGCACTGTGCAGGCCGATATACTCAAAGAAGACCAGGCGCAGAATACCTGTATCTTTTCTACCGAGTTTGCATTGAAGCTGATGGGCGATGTGCAATCTTATTTCATCGATCATAAAGTGCGCAATTTTTACAGCGTCAGCATCAGTGGGTACCATATTGCCGAAGCGGGAGCTAATCCTATTACACAACTGGCATTCACATTGGCAAATGGTTTTACCTATGTGGAGTATTACCTGAGCAGGGGAATGCACATCGATGATTTTGCACCCAATCTCTCTTTCTTCTTCAGTAATGGCATGGATCCCGAATACAGTGTCATCGGGCGTGTGGCCAGGCGTATTTGGGCGAAGGCCATGAAAAATAAATACAAAGGCAATGACCGCTCACAGAAACTCAAATACCATATCCAAACCAGCGGCCGTAGTCTGCATGCACAGGAAATAGATTTCAACGATATACGTACTACCTTACAGGCATTGTATGCCATTTATGATAATTGCAATAGTCTTCACACCAACGCCTATGATGAAGCTATTACCACGCCTACGGAAGAAAGCGTGCGTCGCGCGATGGCCATCCAGCTGATCATTAACCGCGAATTGGGTTCGGCCAAGACAGAGAATTTTATCCAGGGCAGTTTTGCCATAGAAGAGCTGACCGACCTGGTAGAAGAGGCGGTACTGGCCGAGTTCGACCGTATCACAGAACGCGGAGGCGTATTGGGCGCTATGGAAAGAATGTATCAGCGCAACAAGATACAGGAGGAAAGCCTGCATTACGAAACCCTCAAACATACCGGCGAATTGCCGTTGGTGGGCGTTAATACATTCCTGAATAAGAATGGAAGTCCCACTACCTTACCCGGCGAAGTGATCCGCTCCAACACGGAAGAAAAAGAACAGCAGATACAAAACCTGCACGCTTTCTGGAAAAGGAACGAACAGCGATCTGCTAGGGAGCTGAACCGTCTTAAAGAAGCCGCCATGCAAAACGAGAACCTCTTTGCGGTTTTGATGGAAACGGCCAAGTATTGTTCCCTTGGCCAAATCACCCATGCATTGTATGAAGTGGGCGGCCAGTACCGGAGAAATATGTAAGCGCCGGAATGGATAATATTTTATACCTTGGCTACCCATGAAACAGTTTTTTATATTACTGGTTTTTTGCATCGGCGCTTTTGTGGTGCATGGCCAGTCGAGGCGGATAGATACTACTTTGAAAATTGGTAAAGTCGGTTACAGGATCACCTGCAGTAACAGGAATCCCGAAAAGAATGACGCTACCATCAATCCGATTGGTTTTGAAAACCAGGCGCGTGAATTCAGCATCGAGATCAAGGGCAGGATAAAAAAAGCAGAGATCGACGATCTTAATAACGACGGGTTCCCCGATGTGGTACTCTATGTTTTCTCGGGCGACTCCCTGCAAAAAGGAACGGTGATAGGTATCAGCTCCGATAAGAACCAATCGGTTAACCCGATCATTCTTCCCGATGTATTGGATGACCAGAAACTGCGGGAAGGTTACAGAGGCTTCGACGACTTTAATTTGATGGAAGGTACCCTCATGCGCCGGTATCCGCTGTATCTTACGGATAGTCTTGGCGCTCATCCAACCGGTAAAATGCGGCAGGTATTGTATCGCGTAGTACCCGGCGAAAGGAACATGCTCAAGTTTAAAGTCATCCGTTCTTACGAATACACAAAACAATAGCTAACATCCGTTTCATATTACCAAAGCATTAATTCATCGATGCAGTTGCCCATATCGCAACTGCATTTGTATTTTTATCCTTCCCTAAATTGCAATTCATGAAAAAAGCATTTTTTTATTCATTGTTTGTATTGCTCGCTGTAGCCGGCCAGGCTCAAACGGCCCCTGCATCCGGATTGAAAACATTGACACTGCCCAATGGATGGACTTTATCACCTGCCGGCCGCAGCCTGCCATTGGGAGACCTGCCACTGAATATTGCTGTGAGCAAGTCCAAGCAATTGATGGCTGTAACCAATAACGGACAAGGCACGCAGAGCATTCAACTGATCGACCCTGCTACTGAAAAAGTGCTGGATAATATAGTGATTGCCAAGGGATGGTACGGATTGAAATTTAGTGGCGATGAAAAAAAACTGTATGCTTCCGGTGGCAATGATAACTGGATTGCTGAATACGCTGTAGAAAATAAAAAACTCATCCTTAAAGACACCATCGTACTGGGTAAAAAATGGCCCAATAAAATTTCACCTGCAGGTATCGAAATCGATGAAAAACAAAAACAGCTATACGTGGTTACTAAAGAGAACAACGCGCTGTATATCATCGACCTGAAAACAAAAAAAGTAGCTGAACCTTTTGCACTTGGTGGAGAAGCTTACGCGTGCGTGCTTTCGCCCAATGCAAAAGAGTTGTACATCAGTTGCTGGGGATGCGATAAAGTGTATGTGTTCGATACGGAAAAAAGAAACATCAAAGCTGAAATACCTGTTGGAGATAATCCCAACGAGATGGTGCTCACCGCCAATGGTAAATACCTCTATGTAGCGAATTCGAATGACAACAGCGTTTCTGTGATCAATGTAAGGGAAAGAAAGACGATCGAAACATTGAATACGGCACTGTATCCCGATGCCCCCAATGGCTCTACGACCAACGGCCTGGCCCTTAATAAAGACGAAAAAACCCTCTACATCGCCAATGCAGATAACAATTGTGTTTCGGTATTCGATGTAAGTGAACCGGGTGCCAGCAAGAGCAAAGGTTTTATACCGGTAGGCTGGTATCCCACCAATGTAAAAGTGATCGGCAAAAAAATATTCGTATCCAATGGTAAAGGTTTTACTTCCATGGCCAATCCGCGCGGCCCCAATCCTTTTGGAAACAAGCGGATTAAAGAAGAAGTGGTTTACCAGCAGGGCGACCCCAATAAGCCCAAGGACGTGCAGTATATCGCTTCTCTTTTTAAAGGAACTATGAGCATTATTGATGAGCCCAATGCAGAAACGCTGGCAGCATGGTCACGCCAGGTATATAGCAATACACCTTACAGTAAGGAAAAGGAAATGCTTACACAAGGTGAGGAAGGCAATCCCATTCCGCATAAAGTAGGAGAGAAAAGCCCTATCAAGTATGTGTTCTATGTGATAAAAGAAAACAGGACTTACGATCAGGTATTGGGTGATATGAAAGAAGGCAACGGCGATCAGTCGCTGGTACTGTTTGGAGAACATGTAACGCCCAACCAGCACGCAGTGGCAAAAGAATTTGTATTACTGGATAATTTTTATGTAGATGGCGAAGTAAGCATGGATGGGCATAACTGGAGCACAGGCGCGTATGCAACGGACTATCTTGAAAAAAACTGGGTAACCAGTTACGGCGGACGTGGTGGTAGCTATGATGGTGAAGGCCACAGGGCTATCGCCAACAACAAAGGTGGATTTATATGGGATCATTGTAAAAAAGCGGGCGTCAGCTACCGGACTTACGGTGAATTCGCCGATAACTATAAACCCAATATCCCGGTATTAAAAGACCATTTCTGTCCTTATTTCACCAGCTTCGATGGTACGGTGCCAGACACTACCCGTTTCCAGCAATGGAAGCGCGATTTCGATTCCCTGCTGGCGATCGACAAGGTACCCAGCTTCAACAGCCTTCGTTTTCCCAATGATCATACAGAGGGGCTCCGCAAAGGAAGGCCTACGCCTTATGCCCACGTTGCCGATAATGACCTGGCGGTGGGAATGTTTGTAGAATACCTGAGCAAGAGCCGCATTTGGAATGAAACAGCTGTATTCATCCTGGAAGATGATGCACAGAATGGCGCCGACCATGTAGATGCACACCGCAGTCCGGCTTATATAGCTGGTGGATTTGTAAAAAGGAATTTTGTAGATCATACGATGTATTCTACTTCATCTATGCTGCGCACCATTGAATTGATCCTGGGCATTCCGCCCATGAGCCAATATGATGCGGCAGCTACTCCTATGTGGCGCTCATTTGCTTCCGCTGCCGATTCCAAAGGATTTACTGCAAGGCCGGCAAATATTAACTTGAGTGAAAAGAATACAGCCATGAACGAATGGCAAAGGAGATCTGAGAAATTTGATCTTGCTAAAGAAGATGCGGTGCCGGATCTTGAATTCAATAAAGTATTATGGCACGGACTCAAAGGCGATCATGTACCGTTCCCTGCACCACGCCGCGCTGCTTTCTTCAAACAAACAAAAATGGCCGACAGGGATTAAGTTGTCAACGACCCGAAGTGATGGCGATTTTAGTGACGATCTTATCGTCGCCTGAATCGCTGCGTACGATGACAAGGTAAATGCCGCTTGCAACTTTATTGCCGAGGTAAGTTCGCCCGTCCCATATAGCCTGACCGCCCAGGGCGCGGGTTTGGTATACGAGCCGGCCATTCAATTCGGTTATTTTTACAAGGGCATTATTGGTAAGCCCCCTGACGGCGATGGTTCCATTGTAGCCTGGTGGTACGGGATTGGGGAATACCAATACATCCTGATTTGATGGCCCCCCTTCGGTAGCGGTGCTTCTGAAACTGCAGATGCCCATAGCCGTTTCAATGAATACTTCGCCGGTATGCGGGTCGATGGCCAGTTTTCGGATATCGTTATTCAACAGCTGACTATTATCGCTGGTAAATCTGTACACGATCGAAGTGCCGTCTTGTGAAAGCAACCAGAGGCCATTTCTCGTTCCTACCCACTTGCGGTTTGCGCCGTCTACTGCTATGCATTGTACCATCTCATCACGGAACAACAACCCGGCAAAACGATCCTGCTGTACTACGGGCAGCAGGGCATCGCATCCTTGCGGACTAAACACATTGCCGGTACACTGAACAATGCCAATGCCTTTATCGGTGCCTATCCAGATGAAACCGTTCTTGTCTTTTGCCATACACAATACATTGTTGCTGGGCAAATTTCCTTTGCCATTTCCCTGTTGGTAAAACTTCCATTGATCATCATTGGTATTGTCAATGGAAGCGCCGTGGTTGTAACAGAAGATACCGTTGCCTTTCGGACTAATGATCCATACCTGATCGGCATCATCGATCAATACCTGCCCTACTGCATTTTCTGTATGCGGAAACGGTATGGCAAATGCTTTCCATGAACTGTCGGCTTTCCGTACCACCAACTCTTTCGCAGCTCCGTAGTTGCTTATCCAGAGATGGTTGTTTTGACCGAATGCCAGTCCGCCTACCTGGTAACTGCCCGGATTGTTCATAGCAGCCTGCAATGCGCTGTTATTGGTTTGATAGATTGAAACGTTATTGTTTTTGAAATGTGCTAGGCCACTTCCAAAACTGCCGGCCCAAAGCGTTTGATCAACAGGGTCGATGGCTACTGTGATGAAGTCATAAGTATTGCTGAGTGCCGGCGTATTATCATAGCGGTAAAAATTCCATTCATTGTTCGTCAATTGGAATATTCCATTCCGATTGTGTTGCGGCTGCCAGTTGTTGTTGATACTGCCGGCTGCTGCAAAAAGTTGTTTTCCATCACCCATCATTTCACCGGTTGCTGTACCGGGTGGCCCATTCGGAATGAAACGGTCGGCGCCTGTTGCGGTGAACCTTGAAAGACCATTGAGGCTGTCGGCCACCCATATTTTACCGGCATCGATAATGGCTGATAATGGATGGGAGAGCAGTGCCGGATTGGTAATGATTTTTTCTATGTTGCCATTGGTTGCCAATTGCAAAACACGGGCTTTGCCAGTATTGTTTTGCTGGCAGACCAGGAGTTTATTTCCAGATGGAGTGATGCTGTTCAAAGACCATACAGTATCTGTATACAATAGGCTCCAGTTATTGCCCGATGCAATGAAAAGAGAATCGTTTTTTTGAGCGATTAGCTGGTTGGCGGCAACCACCACAGCGTTGGTATTGCCGCCGGGTAAACCATTGCTGCCGCTGAGTGTGGTCCAGTTGCGGTAATCGGAGAGATCGGCGAGACGGGATGCTTTTTTCAATCCTTCATCTGTAGCAGCATAAAAGAAATCAGCGTCGGCAGCTATGCTGTGTACATTCACCGGTGCTCCGCTGGCGCCAATGAACCAGGTGTCTTTGATTTCGTATTTGATAAGATTGACTACGATGATCCCGAGTCCGCTGGAAAGGTATGCGAGTCCGTTGCTGCAAAAAATATGATGGATGGATTTGTTGCCGGCAATAGTGCTTCGTTTGATATCGCCGATATTGGTAACGGATTGCTTTTTGAGTACATCGATATTGCTGTTGTTATACGCAATAACAAGTTGGGAGCTGAGATCATCCCAACCGACACAACTGATGCCTATATCATGGAGGCCGGTCATCTTACTGAAGCGTTGCATTTCATCCTGCGCATCAACGGCAAACAGGTTGGTGGCGGTAGCGCAATAAACCTGATCGGCTTTGATGACTTGTATGGCTGGCCGGTAATTGAGGTGTTCGCGCCACTGCCCGATGGGTGGCGACTGGGCTTTCGATGGGCTTGCCAGCATAAGGCATGAGCCAAGGATGATGATAGCAAAGCGCATGAGCTAAGTTAACTGAATTCATGTTGTTCTATTCAAAAAACGGGTACTTATACCTGATCGTACTGGTGTTAGCCTGGCTTAATTTCGATTGTAGAAAAAGAGTTGTTATGGGATTGGGACGCATGTTTATTCATAAGTTGAACCGGATTGATTTCATGATCAGGCTGAAAGCAACCGGGAATCCGGCGCTGTTTGCGGAGCGGATAGGGGTATCGGAAACCACGCTTTTCGAGTACCTGGCATTTATGAAGGAGCTCGGGGCGCCTATCCGTTACGAGCGGGCGCGTAAGTCGTATTATTATGCATGCGAAGGAAGTTTTTGTGTGAAGTTCCTTGAAAAAGGAAGTGAGGAATGTTTTGAAATAGATGAAGATTCATAGGCCAATGAATGGGAGGATTGTCTGTATGCCCGGTTCCTGCGCAGGATCCCAAGACGAGACATTAATTCAAAACAAATACGATGAGGAAGACGGATGAAATTTTCTAACAAACAGTAAAACCTGATTTTATGAAACAAAACCAATTGAACATCCATACACTGGAAGGATTCAGTGAGTTGGATAGGGATGAATTGAAAACGGTGAATGGTGGTAGTGTCTGGGATAGCCTGGTTTATGTTGCAAAAACAACCACAAGCTATATCATGGAGTTTGCAAGAACTGCCAGTGAGTTCCAGGCCTCGTTACCGTCAAGCTTGGAAAAATAGGAAATGGGAAACCCGGAGTGGCTGAAACAGGCCACTCTTTGTTAAGATTTGTCAGGAAAGCAGGTGTCTAATGTTATAGAGGCGTATGTTTGATAAATAAAATTTAAGCTATATGTTACTAAGCAAACTGAATGCTTCTTGGATTAGTATGCATACATGGATCATGAAAAGATCAGTCTGGCAATTGGTGGCAGGTGGATACCTTGTGACAATTGGGTTGAATTTTTTGTTCGGGTATTTGCTCTTTCCCGAACAACAATCAGCTACCGCTATACTAAATCTCAATGTTAAAGAAGCGTTTTGGGTAGCGGTGATATTTGCTCCATTGGTTGAAACCTATTTGATACAATACCTTGTAATCAAAAATGTCCATAAGTGGACAGGTATTTATTGGATAGCAGTATTAGCCAGTGCCATCATTTTCGGCGCCTTGCATAAGTATTCTGTTCCTTATATGATATTGACTTTCCTGTCAGGAATTATATACGGCATCATTTATGTCGTTTTAGCACTCCGGGGAAAGGATCCATTTGTTTACATCGCATTGACACATGCATTACACAACCTGACAGGGTTTTGTATTGAACACGTTTTTTAGTGCAACCAATCCATGATATATCATGCCAGGGTTATGATGCGGCACTATGGCTTAATCTTGTACGACCCCGGTACAGGGGATTATACGTCCTTTTCCTAATGCTATTTGTGGTAGCGATTGCCGTACTTCCGCTGGTCAGGGTAGATATTACCGTTAAAGCTCAGGGAATGATCCGGCCGGCAACAGCGCGAGCGGAAGTGAAGATACCCGCTACAGGTATTATTGCCGAGATCAGATGCCGGGAGGGTGACCTGGTTGAAAAAGGAACTGTACTGATGCGTCTGAAAGATTCGACGCTTCAGTCTAAAAAAATTCGGAACCAATTTGAAATGCATAAACGGCAACAACATATACAAGATCTGCTATTACTGACGGCACCGGAAGTTGATTCGGCTTGCCTTCAACAGCAATTGTATTTGCCGTTGTACAGAGAGCAATACAACCGGTTCAGGAACCGGCTGGTTATTCATGAACTGGCTGTTAAACAGGCAGCACATGCGTTGCAAAGTCATAGTTCACTGGTGAAAGAGCGGATCACGGCACCGAATGCTTTTTATGAAATGCAAATTCAACTGAAAGAAAAAGAAGCAGCATACCGGTTGGCCAGGAATGAACAACTGGGATATTGGCAGGAAGCGCTTGAGCGGAACAGGATGGAACTGGCACAATGCGAAGAACAGGCGGCACAACTCGCGGCTTACGAAGCTTTGTTACTGGTACGTTCGCCTGTAAAAGGCTTTGTGCAGGGCATCGGCCAGTGGCACACCGGAGCTTTTGCAACTGCCGGAGAAGCAGCTTGCCTGGTTTCTCCAACCGATACCCTGATGGGGGAATGTTATGTGCCGTCTAAAGATATAGGATTGATCAAGGATTCAATGAACGTGATCTGCAGCTTTGATGCTTTTGAACAACGGTATTTTGGTACTGTAAGTGGACGAGTGATAGCTATTGATGACGATTTCAGCCTGGTTAACGGCAGGCCGTTATTCCGGGTACGCTGTTCTTTTCAGACCACCCGTTTGGGTTTGAAAAAAGGATATGAAGTGGCTTTGAAGAAAGGACTTGGATTCCAGGCACGGTTTAAAGTAACGGAAAGGAGCTTGTGGCAACTACTGCTCGATCATATGGATGACTGGTTAAACCCATCGGTATGAGAAAAGCGATGTGTATCAGGCAAAGGGATATTACCGACTGTGGTGCCGCTTGCCTGGCTTCCATTGCTGCTTATCATGGACTGCAATGGCCGGTCAGCCGTATCCGGCAATATGCAGGCACAGATAAAAATGGTACCTCTGTAGGTGGGCTGCTCGAAGCTGCCGGCCAGATGGGAATGGATGCCAAAGCCGGCAAAGCGGGTATCGATAGCCTTCCACGTATTCCCTTGCCTGCTATTGCGCATGTGGTACTGAAAAATGGTTTGCAACATTATGTGGTGATCTGCAGCGTGAAGAAACGTTGTATTAATATTATGGACCCTGCTGATGGGCAGATACATCGATACAACCACACTGCCTTTGCGAAAGAGTGGACGGGTGTGCTGGTACTACTGGCGCCTGCGGCAGCGTTCCGTCGGCAGCAGGCTGTGACAACACCTGTAGCCAGGTTCTGGCAACTGGTTGCCCCGCACCGGTATTCGATGCTACTGGCACTTACCGGGGCGCTTGTGGTTACCTTGTTGAGTTTGTCTACTTCTGTGTACATGCAGAAGCTCATCGATGTGGTACTGGTAGAAGACAATATCAAACTGCTCAACCTGATGAGCATACTGATGGTGGGTTTATTGTTGTTCCAGTTATTCATAGGAATGTTCAAGGCTTTGCTGGGATTGCAAGTAGGACAGCATATAGATGTACAATTACTGCTCGGTTATTATAAGCATTTGTTGAGATTGCCACAGCGCTTCTTTGATACGATGCGGGTAGGAGAAATCATCAGCAGGGTAAATGATGCGGTGAAGATCCGTCATTTCGTAAATGAAGTCGCACTTAATACGATCGTGAACCTGAGCATGTTGTTGTTCTCTTTCATGGTGATGTTCTTCTATTACTGGAAACTGGCGGTTATTGTGCTGGCTGTTTTACCTTGCTACCTGTTGCTATACAAAATCACGGGCAACATCAATCGTGTATGGCAACGCAGACTAATGGAAAATGCGGCATCGCTGGAAAGCCAGCTGGTAGAAAGTCTGAATGCAGCAGCAACGATTAAACAGTTTGGACTGGAATACCAGGCTGGTGTTAAAACTGAGCATCGGTTCATTGCACTACTCAGGTCTGTTTATTTCAGTAGTAAAAAGGGTTTATACAGCGGAACGGCTTCTGCTTTATTTACGCGGCTGTTGGGGATCATTATTTTATGGACCGGCGGATATTTTGTGATCAGAAAAGAACTAACGCCTGGTGAACTGGTTTCTTTTTATGCCCTCGCGGAATACTTTACTACACCTGCAGCAGCACTGATCGGATCGAACAAAGATATCCGTGAAGCGCTCATTGCGGCAGACCGGTTATTCGAGATCATCGATCTTGAAACGGAGGAGGGAACGAAGGCCGGGAAAATAGTACTGGAACCAGCTCAGATGGGAGATATTGTTTTCCAGGATGTACATTTCAGGTATGGAACCAGGGAACAGGTCTTCGAAGGCCTTAACCTCTGTATACGTAAAGGAAGCTGTACGGCGATCGTAGGAGAGAGTGGTAGTGGAAAATCTACCCTCCTTGCTTTATTGCAACAATTGTATCCTTTATCAAAGGGCAAAATATACATTGGTGGGATCGATATTACCCTGGTCAGCCGAGAGAGCCTGCGGAAACTAATAGCGCCGGTACCACAGGAAACAGACCTGTTTGCAGGCACTATTGCAGAGAATATAGGTATTGGGGATGAGTATCCGGATAACCGGAAAATCTTTTTTCTTTCCCGGCTGCTGGGACTGGATACTTTCATCGAGCAGTTGCCGGCGGGGTTCAATAGCCAGGTGCAGGAACAGGGGAATAATTTATCGGGCGGACAAAAACAGCGATTGTCCATTGCCCGTGCTTTGTATCGCAACCCAGAGATACTGGTGCTGGATGAAGCAACAGCTTCATTGGATAGCCAAAGTGAGCAAAAAGTGCAGGAAGCGCTACAATGGTTCAGGAGCAGGGGCAAGACTGTAATTGTGATTGCACATCGCCTGGCAACGATCAGGAATTGCGATAGCATTCATGTTTTGCATAAAGGGAAATTACTGGAAACAGGAACGCACGATCAGTTGATGCAACAGAACGGCGCTTATGTGCGTTTGTGGCAGCCCTGACGGATGATCACATTTCAACCAGGTTGTGCTTCATGGCAAAAATAGCCAGGCCTACCCTTGTCTTGATGTCTAATTTTTTGAACAGGTTGTCGCGATAGCTGTCAATCGTTCTGGGGCTTACACACATCTCTTCGGCGATTTCTTTATAGGTTTTATCTGAACAGATGAGTCGCAGAAAATGTACTTCATTGTCTGAGAGAGAGCCAAAGGGTGCATTAACGGCAAATGAATTGCCATTGCTGATATAGTTCATCAGTTTATCACTGATCAGTTCATTGATGAAATAGCCGGTGTCCCGGATATTGTCAAGGGCCTGTTTGAATATTTTGGGCTTACTGTCTTTTAGCAAGTAACCCCTCGCGCCATTTTTCATCATACGAATAATGGCGATATCGTTTTCAAGCATGCTCAATACAAGTACACGTGTGGAAGAGAGGCTTTTCTTGATCCATTCGGCAGTTTCAAAGCCATCCATAACAGGCATGGTAATATCGAGCAATACAATATCGGGCGGAGCTTCATGGTTCAACTGGTCAATGAATTCTTTACCATTGCCCGCTTGCATCACTACCTTATAACCATCAAATGAATTGATGATGGCCGCAAGCCCTGATCGGAGCAATTCGTGATCGTCTACTAATGCAACAAGCGTCATAATAAAGGCCTATTGGGTTTAATCTGTAAGGTAATGGCAGTGCCGTGACCCGGGTTACTCTGGATATCAACGGTTGCGTGAATCATCTTTGCTCTGTTAAAAATATTCTGTAAACCAATACCATGCCCCGTTTTTTTCAACTTTTCCGTGTCAAATCCCGTTCCATTGTCTGTGACCACTATCTTTATATTGCTGGGATCGCTTTCAATCTTGATATCAATAGCCGAAGCAGAAGCGTGCTTGATAATGTTGTTGATGATTTCCTGTATCATCCTGAACAGGATCAGGTCTGTGTCTTTGTTTACTCCTGCAAAGCTGTCGGCAATTTCCAGGCTGGTAGCATAGCGACCCGTCTTCTGCAAGGTAGCCATTAATTGGCGAATAGACTCCAGAATTCCGATGTCATTGATCCTGTTGGACTGCAGGTTATGGCTCAGGTCGCGGAGGTCTTTGATGGCTTTTCCCAGCAACTGGTCGGTATGCTCGAATTTCTCTTCGGAGACATCATCCATGAAAGTGCTGAGGTTCAATCTCACCAGGCTCAATACCTGTCCAATGTTATCGTGTATTTCCTGGCTGATATGGCTGAAAGTCTGTTCCTGGATCTCCAACTGGGTTTTTAAAATGGTCTGGTCGAAGCGGTTTTTCATTTCATCCCGTTCCTGCTGGAATTTTCGCTGGCGCCGCAAGAAAATGAACACAATGAGCAAAAGGAAAAAACCGATCAATACCAGGAATACGGAAGCAATTACGATGGTGATGAGTATGTCTTCCTGTTGTTTCGGCATAGGTAAAATGCGACACTGAATGAACTGTACAAAAGTACGTTTAAAGTATGGTTGATAATCCCATAAATCTTAATTCCCTCCCTTTGCAGATCGTTCGACCGAAGATATTCAAATAATGCGTTGATGATGACAGATCCCAGATAAAAAATAAGCAAGCCGATACAAATCCAGAAGAAAGGTTGCTTAGAGAGATGCTGGTTGATGTGTTCTGGCAGGATAGATTCATAGAGGAAAAAGCAGCAAAATACCACGATAAAAAAAGAACCCAGCAAGAAAGTATAAGTATGAAAATATTTGGTACCCTGTATAAAAGTGAGGTTCACAACATCGAAAAGTATCAGTATAGGTATGAGAACTAACGCGACCTTCTTAAATACTGGCCGCCTGAAATGAAGGTAAAAAAGAAATGAATAGAATATAAACTCAATAGTTGTAAAAATATTGTACAGCCAATAGTTCTTAATATCCTTGTAGCTAAACCAAGTACCCACCAATTCAACGATTACAGTTAATAACAAAAAAGGGATAAAATACTTGATTATTTTATCCCTTTTTTGCATAAAAAAAGATCGCTAAAACGAGGCTGAGTATTTGAAAATACAAATAAATCGCCGCTTCCATGAACTTATGGATAAATACCCCCGTGGTTTAAATAAGCGTCGCTGGGTGCTGAAGCATCGTTGCTCTGTACTGTACCATTAACAACCCTGTTGTCGTCGCCTGAAAAATAAACAGTAGTCTTTCCCACGTTCGAAGGGTCTTTAGCAGTCTGTGCATTGTAAACGGCAAAGTTCACATACACATTATCTGAATTGTACTTGCTTTTCAGTATCTGAAGGAACCCTTGCAAGTCCTTGATCTTAAAAACAACGTACTGGGTACCGTTGGGGTTTGATTTAACATATGCATCATGCATTTGTTGCGCAGCGCCTCCGGTAATGAAACCCGCTACATCTGAACCGTTCACGGCTACGCCGATAGCAGATTCATTCGCTTTTGAAGCAGTAGTCCCATTCTGTGCAGAAACGCCATTTTGCTCTTTCTGGCAAGCTACAAAGAGAGTAGCAACCACGGCGAGCATCAAAAAGCCGCTCATTAAGTTAATCTTTTTCATCTAAAAAAGTTTTAGGTTTCGGTTATGTCTAGGATAGTTAAAAATATATAAGACCTATTCGGTTATATATAGGTATTGGATTAAGCGAATAATAAATTTTACGGAAATACTGCCTGATAACACTTAAAACCAACAAGATGTATTTACGGGTATTACAAAAATCGGAAGAAATCAGCAGCCTTTTAATTTTAAAACACTGAATTTTGCCGGTGTTTTCACGGTTTTTTTAACCGTGTTTTCCGCAAAATTATCCCCAAGCTGTGGAAAACAAGCCTCCACCTTCATTCAAGACCTGTTTTTCCGATATGCTTCCGAATGCTGCTCCGATTCACTAACCAGATGACTATCAATAAAATAAGGGCTATTGACACTGTGTACACCGAAATCCCTGGACTAATAAATATATGCATTATTTTCAAATACAAATATGTAATATACTGAAAAACAGTTATTAAAATAAGAGCCCCCACAACTATCCCTATATTTGGTGGGAAGAACCGGCCCATCAGGAATTGTTCTAATTGTCTGGGTGCTGCCCCTAAAGTGATCAACAATATGATTTCACGGCTACAGGAAGCGATGGTCAGTTGTATAAAGAGCGTAAATATGAGTAATGCAAATAGTAGCATCACGAGCCCGGTTACCCCTGAAATATTCACTACTACATCCACTACCTGCCGGTAACGGCTGAAACGTGTTTTGTCGGCATCAGTACTCAGTCCGTGCCCCCTGAGATATTGTACCAGTGCCGGATTACCGGGGTCGGCCGTACGGATAATAACCCTTGACGGTTTGGCTTCACCCGCACCGGCCATCCGCTGGTTAGCCCAGTCCATAAATTCCTCCGGTACCAACAAAGAAGAGACCCGGTCGCTGAACCCTACGACCCTTCCGTTAAAACTGGTGATGCCGTTGGGGCCATAAACGTTGATCCTGAAGATAATCATTTTAACTACCTCACGCGTCAATTGCGGCAGGTTCTGAGAAAATGAAAACTGGAAATTGTAAAAATCAAGGAACATGTTGGGCACGATCACCGGAACAAAATTTGATCCTTCATCCCATCGCCAATCTTTATTCGTAACATCAATGAATTCGTTGGGTACGCTTTCAAAAGCGATTTCAGTAAAGAAAGGGAATCGCTCGCTATTGCTTTGAATAGATGCTTTGAAACGACTGGGCGTTAACAAACCTACTGATTGCACGAAAGGCTGTCGCTTAAGGTCATTGATCTCATCGCCTGTAAGTGCAGTAGCACCGATATTTCGATCAGTGAGCAGTTTGTTCACCACCAGGAAATTAGCAACACTGTCCTGGTTGCGCTTGCCATGCAGCAACTCGTTATAATTTACCTGTATCTGCACGGCCGCCAGTATCAATACCATGGCGATCGACAAACCCAGGATGGCCATCACAAAACGGGAACGGCCTGCACCAGATCGAATGAGTTTGGTTAAAAGATGTTTCAACTGATCCATGTGATGCCCTGTCATTTATAAAGTGAGTTCATCTGTATAAGCAAAATGCTGGTCTTCATCGAGATCGGTGATGACCAGTCCCGCTTTTCTTTTACCGCATTCCCTCGCGATCAATGCAACGGCTTTGGCGGTGTTGGCCCTATCGAGGTGACTGAACGGTTCATCCATGATCAGCCATTCAAAAGGCTGCATCAATGACCGGATGATGGCTACGCGTTGTTGCTCGCCATAACTGCACAGGCCGGCACGTTGATGCAGGATATGCGTAATGCCCAATTCTTCTGCCATCTCATCAATCATTTCATTACTATAATAGGGCGTTTGCAATACCCGTTTGAGTTCTATGTTTTCATGTACAGTAAGATGGGGGAACAGCCGCAGGTCCTGGAAAACAATGCTGATCTTCTGTTGGCGCAACGATGCGAGTTCGGCTGCCGTAATAGAAGTGAGCAGTTGATCACCCCAGGATATGCGCCCCTCATAATCCTGACGAAGCCTGTACAGCATGTGCACCAATGTGGTTTTGCCCGTACCGCTTGGCGCTTTTATTTTGATCCATTTCCCCTGGCGAAAAACACGACTGGTATTCCACACATCGGAAGGCTTTTTGAGCAATTTATCTTTCAACGGAAGCGGAAGCACCTGTTGCATCACAATGTCCATAGCTACGATTTGGATATTACAAAGCGGGGATTAATTGGTATGAATAATGGCAGGTACTCCTCCGGGAAAAATCTCCAGCGCCCTTTCCTTTTTAGCTTGTGCACGCATATCCACTGCTACATCGGTGAGCAGGCTGGTAAGTGTAACCAGGCTGTTCTGCTTTTCGTTCTGCAAGCGAACCTCAAAAACAGCGTTGGACGATTTGCCATTGAAGGGACCAGCAGTTACAACAACATCTTTGAAAGTTGCTTTCGCTGTGTTCATCGACTGGCGGTAATTAGAAGAGGAATCGTTGGTAGATAAGTCGCCAATGGTTCGTGCTATATCAAAATAAAAACAACTTGTTTTGTCTTTAAACCTGCTGGTAATCTCCGGATCGATGACTGCTTTACTAGTGCCTGCCATGTATTGTACATAGGTCAATGAATCGCTGGCAAGGATCAGGTTCTTTGCATCGCCCTGAATATATATACCAAAGGCTGACAGGAGGCCGCCCCCTTTGTATATATTGCCCTGTTTGGTAACCACGCCCGATTGCGCAGCCTGGTCCATGAGTTTGAAAAAGTTGGCCTGATTACCTACAGGAATATTGACGATCATTTTGTAAGTCGGCTTGCTGCGTACCATACTCAGTTCGTCGGTTTTATTTTGCGGCTCGGGTTGCTTCAGGCCAATGTCTGAAAGCACAATGGCCACATCGCCTTTCATGGCTTTATAAAAATCTTCCGTGGTGATACCCGATTTCTGTAAAAGATTATTTGCCATTCCTTCCACTTCCATCTGCTTCAGCAAGCCTCCAATGATATCCGGGTTGAAAGCAAAAAGGAGGAAACCATTGATGTGCTGTGAAGGGAAATGATCGATGAGTGAAAGGTTAACAGCCGGACTGGGAAACTGTTTACACAAAGCCGCGAGCAATTCATTGGGGTAGCTGGTTGTTTTCGCCAGTATTTTCCCGTCTTCAAAATTGAGGGTGGAGGCAGAATAGTTGTCTTTTACAAAGTCTTCCAGCTTGGGTAACTGAAAGGGCATCATGCTGAGCATGCCCAGGTAGCTGTTGGAACTGGTGAAAGCATAACCGTCTGCTTTTTCTTTGAAAAGATCGGTAAACAAAGGCAAGCTGGCCAACGACTCTTCTTCTTTCAATGTATAATAACTATTCACTTCTGCTTTTGCATTCTCAGCGATATTACCTGTCTCTGGTTTTTTAAAGCTACCTGAAACCGAATCGTAAACGGGTCTGGTATTCTGGTTATAAATGGTGGCCATCAGGTACCGGTCGTTCCACGATAGCACAACGCCATCATCTGCCAGCAGGTAAGAATAACCATTCTCTTTTTTGATCTCTTTGTTTTTCAGGTCATCCTGTTTTTTCAGGAATGCTTCGAATTTGGAAGGATCATTGAGACTACCCATTACATTGAATACATTGATGGATTCCTGGGCACTCTTACCTGGTTTATTGCTGACAAAAAAATACAACTGGCTGTTCCAGTTGATGCCGGCATTGTTGCGCAAATCATTGATCTTGGCTTTGTGAGCCGAATCGTCTTTATCGCGACGAAAGAAATTCTCGAATAATGAATCGACGCTCAAGCCTCCTTTCTGCAGTTTATCCTGCATAGCTTTGGCATCCAGTACCAAAACAACAGCTGCAGTTTTGGGAATTAGTTTGGCTTGCTGGGGTGTACGGTTCTTACAAGACGAAAGAACGGCCACCAATAATACGGCGGCTACGGCGTAGCGGACAAGTAACTTCATATAGGATAGAGATTAAGGGTTGATATATACGAAGTTACTATTTGTTATTGCTTATTGGATCATTGCTTGATAAATGGCTTCCTGGATGTTTGAACGCACATTTAACTGGCTCAATTTGTTGTTATTGCGCGTGGGGTTGACCCTGTTGGACAGGAAAATATATACCAGGTTATACCTGGGATCTACCCAAACGCAGGTGCCGGTAAAGCCAGTATGTCCGAATGTAGCCGGTGAAACACTCGCCGAAGGATAGGGCTCTTTGCGGGTAGCATTGTCTTTTTCGGGCTTATCAAAGCCCAGTCCCCTCCGGCTTACCGTACTGTTATAAGCAGTAAAGCGGTCAATCGTTGTTTTTTGAAAAAAGCGGGTGCCATTGAGTTCGCCGCCATTCAACAACATTTGGTACAACTGCGCCAGGTCGTAAGCATTGCTGAACAACCCGGCATGCCCGGCCACCCCGCCGAACATGGCGGCCCCTTCATCGTGTACATCGCCGTGGATCAGTTGCATGCGGAAATGATGTTCTTCTTCAGTGGGCACAATCACCTGCAAGGGCATCCTTTCCCTTGGCTTGAAAGTGGTACTGTTCATCTGCAACGGCAGATAAAAATGACTACGCGCATATTGATCCAGGGGCATACCGCTAACGGCTTCTACGATCTTGCCCAGAAATATAAAGTCGTTGTCGCTGTACACGTAAGTGCCCGGTGCGCCGAGCTTGCTTTGCAGGATGCGGTGATACAGGGTATCCTCCCAATCGTTGCGCAGGAAAAGGTTTTCTGCCACACGATATTGGTGTTGTGCATCTTTGATAGTACTGAAATATTGCGGCAATGGTTTGCCGGTCACCGTATCAATCACTTCCCTGTAAAATGGAATAAAAGGTACCAGCCCGGCCTGGTGCAACAGCACATCACTTAGTTTTAGTCCCGCTTTATTGGTTCCCCTTGTCCAGGGAAGATAATCGCCCAATGTTTTATCCAGGCTGATCCTTCCTTCTTCATACAACTTCATAATGGAAACGGTGGTGGCCGATACTTTCGTTACCGATGCCAGGTCGAATACATCTTCTGTATGCATGGGGGTTTGTTTATCGGAACTGGTATAGCCGAAAGCTTTGTAATAAACCAGCTTTCCGTCTTTGGCTACCAGCACCACACAACCGGGTGCCGCTCCTTTTTCAATGGCATCGGAAGCAATGCGGTCTATCCGGTCGAGCGTATCCTGGCGTATGCCAACAGCAGCCGGACTTACCTGCGGAAAATAATTGTGATATACAATACCGTCTCCAAACTTAAGCTGATTGTCTACAGTAACGGGCAGTTTACCCTTTGCCTGTATCTTCCCTTGCAACAGATCGGCCGCTGCGTTTTGTGTGATGTCGTCGTTCTCATAGCAGGCTACGAGGTTCTGTGCATTTGCGGTGTATTTGAGTGCATAAGGATTGCCGAATACAAAACTGATGGTATTGGATTGTTGCAGGCGACTAATGAAATCACGTGCAGCAGCGCTCAGTCCGAAATCATTGGCCGGCACGCGGCTATAATTGTGCAAGCCCATCACCACGGCATCATAACCCGAAAGTTTCTGGAGTATATCGGCAGCATTATTATTCTTTTCATCGAAGAAAAACAGATCGACATGATCATCCTGTTGCAACCTTGCCGCGAATACATTTGGCTTTGCAATACCAATGCCCACATAAGCAACTTTTGTTGCATGAAGGGGCAGGAGTGCGGCGTTATTCCTGCGTAGCAGCGTAAGTGCATTGGTTGCTATCTCTTGCCTGAGCTGATTGGTTTGTTGATTGAGGTCATCCACCAGGTGCGTGGTGTCGATAGCAGAAAGATGGTTCAACCCCAGGTGGTATTTCGCCAGCAATACTTTTTTCACCCGTGCATTGATGGTTTCCCAACTCAGCTTCCCTGCTTTGATGGCTTCTTTTACTTTGGCTATGCTGCCGGGAATATCGCCGGGCAAGCAAAGCATGTCATTACCTGCAATAAGAGAGAGAACAGAAGCATCTCCTTTGGGAAAGAATTTGGCTACGCCCTGCATTTCCAGCGCATCGGTAAAAGAAATACCCTGGTAACCCAGTTCCTGGCGCAGCAAACCGCTAACATTTTTTACGGAAAGCGAAGTAGGCAGGTTAGGTGTGGTATCGATGGCAGGAATGGAAAGATGCGCGATCATCATACTCCCCACACCTGCTTTAATGAGTTCGCGAAAAGGATAAAGCTCCAGTTCGTCGAGCTGCGCCTTTGTTTTGTTGATCACCGGTAGGTCTTTATGCGAGTCAACGGCTACATCACCATGGCCGGGGAAATGTTTGGCGCAGGCCATCACGCCCTTGTCCTGCATGCCTTTCATGTATTGTACGCCGTAAAGCGCCACTTTGTATTTGTCTTCACCAAAACTGCGGTCGTTGATCACCGGGTTCTGGGGATTGTTATTGATATCTACTACAGGTGCATAATTGACTTGTATGCCCATGCGTTTACATTGTTCACCCACCGCATTACCAAACCGGTAAATGAGTTGCGCATCGGGTACAGCACCCATCATGAGTTGGCGCGGGAAACTGGTTACACTGTCGAGTCGCATACCAAGTCCCCATTCCCCATCGATCGCGATCATCAACGGTGTTTTAGCGATGGACTGGTAATAATTGGTGAGGAGCGCCTGTCTGACGGGCCCTCCCTGGAAAAAGCAGAGTCCGCCTACATTGTATTTTTTAATCAGCTCGGTCACCTGCGCTACATGATCGGGTCCCAGGTTGCTATGTGCCCTGATGATCATCAGTTGGGCAATCCGCTGGTCTTTTGAGAGCTTACGAAACTTTTTTCTTACCCAACGCTCAGCTTCGGGTGTTTTTTCATAGAATGATTGGGCCTGAGCCATCATACCCAGCATTAGGATAAGAATAGGAAGAAGCAGTTTTTTCATAATAGCGCTTGAATACACAAGATAAGGAAACGGATGCGTTTTTGTGCGTTTTTATGAGTGAGACTGCGTTTAAACCCAGACCAAAGGGCATAAAAAAAACCGGCGGCGCCGGCTTTAATCTCTTGATCTTTGATTACTCATGCTTCCTCGACCGGTGGCTCTTCGTTCAGCTTCAGTTCTACCTGGTTGGCCTTCAGTATATTGAACCATTTGACCATTTTCTTCATGTCGCTGGCATATACGCGGTCGAAATCCATATCGGGGTATACTTTCTGAAAATAAGCTTTTACGGCCTTATCGTCTTTATCAGACGGCAGGGCAGTTTTGCTTTTATCCATGGCCTGGAATACTTCCACCAGGTTTACATTTTCACGAACCGTATATACTTCGATGCTTTCGAGGTGAGAGAAATTATGCACCCGGCTGCTCACGAACTTGGTGCTTTTATCATCCAGAGAACGTACAATGGCGCCGTCTGTCTTGCTGCCCACCAGCTCAAATAAACCCGCGATACCAGTTACCGAAATCAATTTGCTATACTCCATATAAACTTACTGTTAAGAGTTGCAAAGTAAAGGGAAAAATAACTAACAAGTTATTTGAACGGTTTTGAATTCGAAAACCGATTGATTATTTTGACCTCCCAAAATCATCAACATGAAATGAGTTATAGTACATGACATATTTATGTTTATGTGTACCAGACAAATTTTATGTGAACATTACAAACAATAAAAAAAACACACATGAAAAAACTGTTCACTTGTTTTTCTTTACTACTGCTGCTGGTCACGGCAACTGCTCTGCGGGCACAGGATCTTCCGGCAGACAGTGTCCGGGCGCAGATGATACGCGATTGGGAAAGGGCTAAAGTGTATACCAATGCGTACCTGGCTGTTATGCCGGCCGATAAGTATGATACCAGGCCGAATGACAGTATCCGCACCTTCGCGCAGCAAATGCTGCACCTGGCTACTGCCAACATCGGACTGATGGCAAACGCTACCGGTAATGCCATGCTGTATCCTCCGGCACGCCTCTTTTCACTGGAAAAAACAAAGACTGCCCAAAGCGCAGATTCTGTTCATTATTATGTGAATGAGAGTTATGATTATGCCATCAACAGTATTAAAAAGATGGACCTGTCGAAATTGTGGGAGTCGGTGAGCATATTCGGTTTCTCTGCTTCCAGGTATGCATTTTTATTGAAAACATTCGAACACCAGACACACCATCGTGGCCAGTGTACCATCTATATCCGTACACAGGGTATCAAACCTCCGCAGGAAATGTTATTCTGAAACAGGAATTTGTAAACATCAACCCAATAAAAAAGCTGTCCGTTATAACGGGCAGCTTTTTTATTGGCAACAATGGGTCCCTTTTATTTGTCGCGGGTAAATAAAATCTCCATCGATTTGTATTCTTTTCCGCCGGGCCCGGGTGCGAACATGACCATGACCTGTGTATTGGCATCTTTTTCAGTGAACATTTCGTGTGCGGTTACTTCTTTACCTGTACCTGGGTCTATCATCGAGCCTTTGAGATCCATGGTTTTCGTGGCTGGGTCCCAGGGGCCTTCCATTTTCATTACACCGGTACCCATATTGTCTACCCAGGTGGAGATGAATAGTTTTTTGACATTATCATAAGCCAGTGTACCCATTCCTTCAAAAGGCATTCCATTGAAAGTGCCGGTAAAAGCAGAAGCTTGGTAACGTCCGCCCAAGACCATTTTGTTAACGGCAGTGCCTGTACTGGTAATCGGCGGTGCGCCCGGCTGCATCCAGCTACTAACAGTGCAACTCCAGTTGCCATCCCAGGATGCCATCATCTTGTGCATGTCGCCAGGCGTCATATAAGCCTGCCAGTTCTTCATCATAGTGGCAGAATCAGGAGTTGAGGCAGAAGCTTGCTGGGCGCCGTCTTTGGCCATGCCGCTTTCTTCTTTTTTGGTATTGTTGCAGGCGGTTGATGCAAGCAGCAGCAAAGCAGCTAGCAAATGGATATTTTTCATAAGGCCCGTTTTAGTGGACATGAAAAATACAAACCCCTTCCGGCAATGTCAAGCGGTCAGCAGGGAATTATTTTATGAGTGGTTGCCCGAGCCAACCTGCTTTAAAGCCGCGTCGAGCCTGGCCCGGAGCGTTTCATAATCGGTATAGCCTCTGGACAGCAGGTGAAAGCGGCTGTCGGTTTCCTGCAACAGCAGGCAAGGAAAGCCAGTTACCTGCAATTGTTTGACCAGTGAAAATTCATAATGCGCCTGCACTTTATATTCTTCGCTTTTAAGCTTGCTGTAAAAAACCTTTTCATCGATACCATATTTTTCCAGTAAATGACGGTAGGCTTCGTCATCGGTCAGGTCGCGCCCCTCGTAGTGCAATGCATACTGCAGATCAGATGCGAACTCCAGTTGCTTGTTGGGATAAAAGGTTTTGAAAATACACAATGCAATAGCGGGTTTCTCAGAATTAGGGTACCAGTCGCTCAACTCCGGGTGATTGATATGCCAGAGATAATCATTGCCAAATTGAATGCCTGTATATTCTTCAACGGTCTTATAAGCCTGTTGGATATAGCCTGCAGTAGCGCCGATATGCACAGGTTCTTTCGGCAAGATCATACCACCGGATAATACCTGAACAGGTAATTGAGGATAATGCGCAGCTATTTTTTTTATTACCGGACTGAACCCATAACACCACCCACAATAAGCATCATAACAGTAAATAAGAGAAGGCTCCATTACACAAAGATAGTCTACCTAAGTTTCTCTACCTTTGCTCTACAACTTTAACAATATGCCCGGTTTTGAATTTTTTGGCAATGAAGAAAGAAAAGAAGTCAATGATGTACTGGAAACAGGCATATTGATGCGTTATGGTTTTGATGGTCCCCGTAAGGGCATCTGGAAAGCCAAAGAATTGGAAGAAGCCATTACCCGTGTATTCGGCGCTAAATATGCACAGCTCACTTCGAGCGGTACTACCGCGCTTACAACAGCATTGACTGTGTTGAATATTGGTGCAGGCGATGAAGTGATCATGCCTACTTTTACTTTCGTGGCCAGTTTTGAAGCAGTGCTCGGAGTAGGCGCCATACCTGTATTGGTAGATGTGGATGAAACGCTCACGCTCAATCCCGATGCGGTTCGCGCGGCCATCACACCCAGAACCAAATGCATAATGCCCGTGCACATGTGTGGCAGTATGGCCGATATAGACGCGTTGCAACAGATATGTAAAGAACATCAACTCGTATTTCTTGAAGATGCATGCCAGAGCATCGGCGCTACGTATAAAGGGAAAGCAGTAGGTACCATTGGCGATGCGGGCGCTTTTTCTTTCGATTTTGTTAAAACTATTACTTGTGGAGAAGGAGGAGTGGTACTTACAAATAATGAAGAAGTGTATTTGAAATGTGATGGCTATACCGATCATGGCCACGATCACAAAGGAGCGGATAGGGGCGCTGATCTGCACCCGTTCATAGGACAAAATTTTCGCATCAGTGAACTGCATGCAGCAGTTGGACTCGCACAGATACGCAAGCTCGATCAGTTCCTGGCCATTCAGCGGAAAAACCAGCGCCTGCTGCGTTCCTACCTGGAGCAGGTACCCGAATTGAGTTTTCGTGTAATACCCGATGCGGAAGGGGATAGCTGTACTTTTCTCAGTTGGTTTCTGCCAACCGAAGCCATCGCAAAAGCGGTAGTTGTGGAAATGAAAGCACAAGGCATATTACCAGGCAATTTTTATTGGTATGCGAACAACTGGCATTATATCAAACAATGGGACCACTTAAAAAATATTGCTACACTGAATAACCTCAACGCAGAACAAAAAGCTGCGTTACAAAAACTGCGATCAACCAACTTTCCGGCAAGCGATGCCATTATGAGCCGCTGTATTTCAACTGCCATTAGTCTGATGTGGACGGAAGAACAGGTGCGAGAGAAGGGGACAAAAATGGCTGATATCATCAAAAAAGTATTGAGCGAAGCGACTGTGCAGGCATGATAGGCAAATCAAAATCCACAAATGAGATGCCAGAAATCATGTCTGGCATCATTTTGTGTGTAAATTTGCAGCGTTTTAGAAACCTATGTCTTTAAGCCAGTCATTACAACAGAAGTTACTACAGAAACTGTCTCCACAGCAGATACAGCTGATGAAGCTATTGCAGGTGCCTACGGCCAACCTGGAAGAGCGCATCAAAGAAGAGCTGGAAGAGAACCCTGCCCTGGAGATGGATGAGGACAGGCACGAAGATGAATATTCCGATGAACTGCAGGACGAATTTGATAACCATGAGGCCGATGACCTCGACCCCGACGGGAGTGTGGAAGATTATGAGAATGTAGACATCAGTGAATATGTGATGGATGATGATGGAGAGATCGCAGACTATAAACTGAAGGATGATAATTATCCTGAGATGGACGATCAGAAAATCATCCCTATCAAAGTAGAGACCAGTTTCCATGACCTCCTGGTTGATCAACTGGGCATGCTGGAACTGGATGAGCGCAGTCTTAAAATAGCAGAGCAGGTAGTGGGAAGTCTCGATGATGACGGATACCTGCGTCGCGAACTGTCGTCCATCGCCGATGACCTCGCTTTTCGCCAATCCTTGCAGGTAGATGAAAAAGAAATAGAAACCATTATCCACCAGATACAGCAGTTCGACCCGCCAGGTATTGGCGCGCGTGACCTGAAAGAATGTCTGTTGCTTCAGTTGAAAAGAAAGCTGTCGGAAGGCATAGGCGTGGAGCTGGCTATACAGGTACTGAGCAGGTATTTTGACGAGTTTACCAAGAAGCATTACGAGAAAATACAACGCGGACTCAATCTCAGCGATGAACAGATCAGGGAAGTGATCAGCCAGATCATCAAACTCAATCCCAAGCCAGGCGGCCATATTGGCGAGATCAATAAAGCGGAGAGTTATATCGTTCCCGATTTTTTCATCATCAATAACAATGGGAAGCTGGAGCTCACGCTGAATGCCAAGAATGCTCCCGATCTGCGCATCAGCGAAGGTTACCGCGACATGCTGAAGGATTACGATAAAGGCAATAAAAAAGACAAGCGACAGAAAGAAGCCATACTCTTCATCAAACAAAAGATCGATTCTGCCAAGTGGTTCATTGATATGATCAAACAAAGACAGGAAACACTGATCAATACCATGAGCGCTATCATGAAACACCAGCGCGAATTCTTTCTTACAGGCGATGAGACCACGATGAAGCCGATGATATTGAAAGATATTGCCGAACTGACCGGCTTGGATATCTCTACCGTAAGTCGTGTGGCCAACAGCAAATTTGTACAAACAGAATTCGGTACCTACCGCCTCAAATTCTTCTTCAGTGAATCTTTGAGTACCGATAGCGGGGAGGAAGTGAGCACCCGCGAAGTGAAAAAGATCCTCAGCGACCTGATAGAAGCAGAAGATAAAAGAAAACCCCTCAGCGATGAGCTCCTCACCGATATGCTCCAGGAGAAAGGCTACAATATTGCCCGCAGAACGGTGGCCAAATACCGTGAACAGCTGAATATACCCGTAGCCCGCCTGCGTAAAGAGCTGTAAAACTGCGGATTATTGCCAGAAACGCTGGCGGTTTCATACTATTTTGTATATTTTAGCGTTATATCCCCGGCAGGGGAAAGTCCGCCTATAAAAAACCTTCGTGAATAAGAGAAAATTATACACACTTTCTTTATTATTCCTTCTTGCCCCCATGTTTTCATGGGGAAAGGATGTTTTATTCGATTCCCTGCCTTTCCCGCAAGGGTGTACACCTTTCATCATCCAGAGAGATACTACTATTTGTGATGGAACCAGTTTGACCCTCAAACTGCTGCCGCCTCCGCCTCCTGATTCCATGCCGGGTGTATGGAAACAATTGATAACCCGGAGCGGTATGGCCGATAGTATTCTTTTCAACCCGAAACCGTTCGGGTACAATCGCGACAGTCAGTTCCTCTATACCATCTACCACCAGATCATCGTGCGTTATGATCTGCGGAAAAATACACAGAAATCTATACCTATTTCAGGCCTTTGGCCAGGCGATTATACCGAATTCACTTACGACTACACTAATAAACGTCTGCTTTGCTGGAGAGCAGGACGTGATGCGGTATGGGCAGTGAGTGAGAACGGAGGATCCTGGCAGCAGATCAGCGTTGGCTTCACCGACAATGACTGCTATGGCGCTTCTTCTTTCTGGAACCCATTTAGCGGACAGGCTGGCTTATATGGCGGTTTCGGTTACGGAACTATGAAAAATTGGGTTTATGAAAACACCGTGGCCGGCTGGATAGAAAAAAGACCTAATGTACTACCACTCGATACTGTTCCCAAAGGAGGTAATCTGATTGGCTCCAATGCAGATGGCAGTAAGCTGTACCTGTTCTCCGGCCAGGGTAGTTATACCGGTAATGAAGCAGATGGTTGTTCACTGGGTAGCCCCTGGGCCACACAGAACGGGCGACTGTGCTGGCTGCGCGACTTGTGGGAAATAGATGTAAAGAATAATTACACTTTCACGAAAATATTGCCGGTCAACAGCCAGTCCATTCAATACGAAGGCGCCGCTGTATATGATTACAATAAATCCAGGTTCTTCATTTTTGGCGGATTCAAACCCGACTCCAATTATACCGTTAACCTGAATCATGTTAATACCAATAAGACTTATCGTTTCCGTCGCAATGTAGATACCAGTTTTAACCAGTTCCAGGGGGAAGGAGATATACCGCCAGCATTACCCAACGGTGTTTCCAACGGCATGGCGTATTATGATCCTATAGGCAAGCGAATGATATGGGCACGGTACGATGGTATCTGGGCTTATTATCCAGATTCTACGCTTTCAGCGGGATCAAGGGTGAAAGTGCAGTGGTCAACCGGTGAAACTACCGACTCAATCAAAGTCACCCCCACCCAAACCACCCAATACAAAGTAACGCGTACGGTAGGCGGTGTTGTTTGTTCCGATAGTGTGACCATTACATTGGCTGGCATGAAAACGGCTTTGCAAAAGAATGTATCCATTTGTGCCGACAGTACCCTGCTTGACGCCGGTGCGGGTTTCAGTTCTTATTTGTGGAGCAATGGCGCCACATCGCAAACGATCTATGGAAAACAAAGTGGTACCTATAAGGTAACTGTTACAAAATATCTCTGTACTGCACAAGACACCACGCGGTTGCTCATTGCCGTGCCGATAAAGGATTTTGGCGTGATAACGCTCAAAGATTCTATCTGCACCGGTGAAAGCGATTCTATGTATGTAGCGTTACCGCAAACCGGCGTGAGTTATTCGTGGACGATCAGCGGTAATTCAACGATACTGCATACAGCCCCGGATTATAAAACGCCGGGTATTGCCAAAGACGTGAGCTTTACTGTTTCCGGCGCCAGCAACCCCGCAGTATGTTCTACCAAGACTGCTAACGCAAAAGTGGTGGTACGGGTGTCATTACCCAAGCCGGTAATATATGCCGATTCGATAGGATTGGCCGTGCTTCGCTTCCGCTGGAATCCCATAACGGTTGCCTCTGGCTTCTCTGTGAGTTTGGATAAGGGCACTACTTATCAATTGCCTTCGAGCGGCTTACTCGGGCTTACCCATACAGTAACAGGATTGCAACCCAATGACCTGGTTAACCTGACGGTTAAAACACTGGGTCGATATACCTGTGAAACCAGTGATACTTCGCAATTATCATTAAGGGCACTGAACCCCTTTGGCAATGGTATTTATATACCCAATGCTTTCACACCGAACGGTGATGGCGTCAATGATATATTCCTGGTATACGGAACGGCCATTGCTTCCTTGCGGCTGATGGTCTATAACCAATGGGGCGCGCTTGTATTTGAGTCGAGAGATCCGAAGAAAGGTTGGGATGGCACTTACAAAGGCAATAAAGCACCTGGCGGAGCATATACTTATGTGATGGAAGCGATCATGATCGACGGAACCAGGGTGGTGAAGAACGGCACATTTGCATTAATCAGGTAGCAGAAGAATATACATGAACAGCGTACGTAAATTTCTATTCTTGTTTCTTATTTTGCTGGCGACTGCATCTAAAATGCAGGCGCAGGTGGATCCGCATTTTACACAGTATTATGCTTATCCCTTGTGGCTCAACCCGGCATTGACAGGTGTTATCGATGGTGATTGGCGTGTTACCGGCAATTACCGCAAGCAACTGCCTTCTGCCATCGATCCTTATAACACACAAGGACTTACTGTAGATGCATCTTTGCCCCATGGTTTTGGATTGGGGCTGACCATGATCAACCAGACTGCTGTAAGCAGCGGTTACCAATATGTGAATGGTGCGCTTTCCCTTTCATACCTGGCACAGCTATCGGAGTTCAAGATGCTGAGTGCAGGCTTCCAGGTGGGTATGCTCAACAGGCGCGTTGATCCGAATAAGTTTCAGTATGGCAACCAGTTCAACCCGGTTATTGGGTACGATCCTTCCATCCCCAGCAATGAAGTATTTGCTTACCGTTCCGCCACATCGGTAGACGGTAGTATCGGATTGATGTATTTCGATGGCGACCCTTCGAAAAAATTCAACCCATTCATTGGCGTGAGCCTTTATCATCCTACACAACCCGTCAACCGGTTTTTAACGGGTAGTGACGACAGTAAAATACCCATGCGTTACCTGGTACATGCGGGCGCCCGGATACAATTGAGTACAACAGCCGATTTAACGCCCCATGCAGCGTACATACGCCAAGGCGATGCAGATGAAACAGTAGCGGGCCTCAGTCTTGACCTGAAACTGGAAAAGGACAAAGAGTTGATACTGGGAGGAATATACCGCCTCAACGATGCGGTGGCACCCAGCCTGGGATTGCGTTTCGGTACATTAACAGTGGGACTGAGTTATGATATCAATATTTCGCAATACAAAACAGTGGCGTCGAGCAACAGCGGGTATGAACTCTCTCTCAGCTTTGTTCATAAAAAGAAAAAGAAAGATACAAGGTTTATATGGTCAAGATTATAAAACATAGTTTGGTTTGCATGGTGTGCACTGTTCTTGTCGGTTATCTCCTGCCAGCAGGTGTGCAAGCACAGAATGCCAGGAAAATTGAAAAGAAGGCCGATGCAAGCTTTAAGATGAAAGACTATTATACGGCGGCCAAACTCTATGCGTCGCTTTTGTACGATAGTGCGGCGCTTGACGGAGTCGCACCCCTATATCCTTACCAATCATCTAACCAGAAAGCTTTTTCTAAAACCAAATCATCGCAGCAGCCTTATGTATTGTATCAATTGGCGGAATCTTACCGCTTGGGTTATCATTATCAGGAAGCATTGAAACCTTATGAACAATACATAGCCACCAAAGATACCCGGTTTCCGCTGGCATCGTTATGGTATGGTATCTGCCTGAATGCAAATAACCAACCTGAGAAAGCCGCTACGGTGTTCAAAGACTTTCTCAAAAAATACCGGCCTAAAGATGCCTATGCACAAATGGCAAGGATTGGGCTCGCTAACACCGACTTTGTCATTGCCAACAGGGTATTGCCTCCCAAAGCGGTGATAACAAAGATCAAGAACCTGCCATCGGGCGATGGTTCCATTTTCGCATTGGACAAGATCAATGATTCTACTTTCTGGTTCAGCAGCTCAAAGCATGAACCTTCTAAACAACATGAGATTGAATACCCCATCCGGCTTTTCTCGGGCAAGTTCAACAACGATAATGTACAAAAGATCGCAGCCGTTTCGGTACGCGATATGAATATGGCGGCTTCTTCGATGTCGGCAGACGGAAGAACTGTTTTCTTCACCGGGTGGAGGAACGGCGATAAATCTTCCGGTACGAATTATGGCATCTTTTATATGCAAAGAGAAAATGCCAACAGTAACTGGACTGTGCCGGTGGCCCTGCCAGCTGTAGTGAATGCACCGGGGTATAATACAAGACAACCATTTCTTACACGTGACGGGAAACATCTTTTCTTTTCGTCCGACAGGCCCGGCGGTTATGGTAAGTTCGACCTGTGGTTGATCAATATGGAAGGCGCAAAACCTCAGGGAGCAGCCATCAACCTGGGCAAGATCATCAATAGTGATGGAGAAGAGGCTTCTCCTTTTTATGATGCCGATTCTTCGAGACTTTTCTTCAGTTCAGATGGAAGAGCCGGTATGGGTGGATTAGATATTTACCGGATATATGGTACGCCTGAAAATAACCAATGGTCTGCGGAAGTAACTAATATGGGATACCCCTATAACTCGGTAAAAAACGATGTTTATTTCAGTAAAGACCGGTATACAGATACCGCATACCTGAGCTCCGACCGCAATTCATTGTGTTGCCTGGAACTCTACAAAGCCGTGCCCATCCTGTATAAAGATACCGCCAAACTCGCTCCCGCTGTAGATAGTAGTGATTACTGGGCAAAAGTGGTGAAGGAAAAACAAGCGCAGGCCGATTCCATCGCACGCAGCGTGGCAGAAGATAACAAGGTCAAACAAGCGTTGATGGATTCTGTGAATGCAGCTACTGTAGAGCGGTTGTACGTGAATTACAATTTTGCCAGCTCAGCTATCAGGCGGGTGGATCATGCAACGCTCGATAGGATCGTAAGCAAATTGAAAAAAGATCCCCAACTGAATATATTGGTGGCTTCCTTCACCGATTGTATCGGAAGCAAAGAGAATAATGAAAGATTGTCCAGGAGGAGGTCCGAATCGGTAAAAGAATATCTTGAGAAAAAAGGAATCGCTTCTGCACGCATCAACACAGATTTCTTCGGGAAAAAACACCTGATCTTACCCTGTTATGAAGCCAAACGCGTGAACATTGAAGAACAAATCGCGAACAGGCGGTCTGACCTGATCCTGACACATGCGCTTCATCCTAAATGGACCCCTTCCGGAAAAGAATTGGATATCATTGGCAATGAAAATGCAGGCGAAACTGGTGCGGTTAGTGTTTCTGCCGCATACCCTACGGTTAGCGAGCGCAAGCGTATTACTTCTGCTGAAGGTAATAGACAGGTATCTGGAGAGAGCAAACGCATCACTGCCGGAAATAAAGATGTATCTATTGCTAATAAGTCTGCAATTACTGATGATAACAAAGCTGCAAACAATAAAGCAGTAGCTACGTCGAAGAAAAAAGAAAGTGACAGGGGTGATGAGCCCACAGCTTTCAAACTTAAAAAGCCAAAAGATAAGGGCACTACCATACCGAAGAAAGCTGAACCCGTTGTAACGGGCCGTAGGGAAGGTTTCGATAAAACCGTTGCAAGAAGAGATGTTGAAAAGCTGCCGCATAAAATGAATATCAGCTCCCTGGTAAACATGCTGCCTTCCATCAAATCGCCCGACCTGGTAGAGGAAATGACCAAACGCATACCGCGCAAGCCACTCGATATCTATTCCACTTCCGATTCTGTGCGGATAGACCTGTACGATAATGGTGTGTTCGACTATGATTCAGTTTCAGTAATATATAATAAAAAATTGGTTGTATATAAGGAACTGCTGCAGACCAACAAGCCAATTACTTTCTATGTAAACCTGAATACTGATCAAACTAAGAATGAATTGATTTTCTTTGCAGAAAATTTGGGGATCACACCACCCAACTCGGCGCTCATGATCATTACCGATGGTAACAAACGTACCGAAGTGAATGTAACGAGCGACCTGGAGCATAACACGGTGGTGTACTTCATCAAGGTCAACAAAAAATGATGAGCAGCAAAGAAATGAACCTGATCGAAACACCAGTGTTACGCGTACCTGCAAAACTGGTTTCATACATATTGCATCCGTTGTTTATTCCTACGTATGTATTCTTTTTCCTGATCTACCAGTTCCCTTATGAGTTCGCGGGGATCACGGAGTGGCAGTTGAAAATGCGCTTATTCGGTTTGTTCTGGATGACGGCTTTCTTTCCCGCTTTCTCGGTATTTCTGCTGTGGCGGTTGAAGTTCAGCGAAAGCATTTTCCTCCGCACACAAAAAGAAAGGATCGTTCCTTATGTTATTACCATGTTCTTTTACTGGTGGATGTATTATCTCAGCCGTAATTTTTCTGACCAGCCCGAAGTGCTGAAATTTTTCTTCATGGGCATGTTTGCGGCTACGGTAGTAGGACTGATCGTGAACAATTATCAAAAGATCAGCATGCATGCGATGGGAGCAGGTGGGGGCATGATGGCCATCATCCTTTTTTCTTTTTACTACCAGCAACCACTGGGACTGCCTATCACCATTGCTACTTTGCTGGCCGGCCTGGTATGTACCTGCCGCCTGTTATTAGGTGATCATAACAGCAAAGAAGTGTATACCGGTTTGCTTACCGGTATTTTGTGCCAGGTAGGCGCTTATTTTTTTGTGATGTGATGAAGTATTAGAAACGAACGCAACGCACTTTGTCCAGCGTAGAACTCCTGATCTTTAAGAAATCGCGGTAAGAAGCCGTCAGTTCCAGTCCGCCCCTGAGATTGGAAGCCACTTTCAGTTTGGAAATGTTGATATCGTAACTAACGCCGATGCTGAAGTGAGCGAATTCCAGTTTAACAGTAGGGATGGCTGCATCGCCCCAACGCAGAAAACTGCCGATGTACATGATATCCGGCTCATTGTTGTCGTACTCCCTGATGTTTACGCCATAAAGGGCGCCGCCCAGTATCTGCCTGCCACCGTTTTGGGCAAAATAATCTACAAAGGCAATCAGGTGTCCGCTCTCGCCGGAAGGAGCATTCACTCCCAGGTTAAAAGACCAGCGGGGTTTCAGGAAGTTCTCCACGTTACCGGTCACGGAAGTGATGGTGGGGTTGTTGAAATGCGAAAGTCCTACTGCTACATAAAACCTGGTTTTATTACTGAACGAGCTGCTGAAGGAGAGTCCGGTTGCCATATCCCAGTAAGAATATCCTGTTGCAGTAATGGGTTGTGAAGTAGGATTGGATGGATCAAAACTACCTCCCCGGTATTGGTCGCCCAGCTTCATCTGTGATGGATCGAACTGGCTGGAAACGGGGCCGCCCATGAATGCGGCGGACAAATAAGTATCGCTGTTTTCACTAAGTGCTTTGTGGAAATTCACTACTGGCAGAATCTGTGTTCTCCTGAGCCTGAGGTCACCGGCGCCGTCCATACTCATCTGCGTACCCACGGTAACGATATCGTCTTTGGTCCCCACCGGTATTTTGTACTCTGCACTGAAAGAAGTGGTCCTGTATGGAACGGTAACGCTGCCCCATTGATCGCGGTGTGCGAGTGATAAGCGTATATCACCCGTGAATATGCCTGCCAGCGCGGGGTTCCTGAGCAGTGGTTGCTCATAAAACTGGGAGAATGTGTAGTCCTGCGCCGCTACCCTATTACTGCAAAGCAGTAGCAAGCACCAGGCCACGAGCATCCGAAGGGTAGATTGCTTTATCATTTTAAAATAGTTATGTTGCCTTTAAAGAAGGATGGAACACCTTTGTCACAGATCACCTCGCATATATATACGAATACATCGGGTGTTGCCGGCTTACCCCTCACTTTGCCATCCCATGCATAAGCAGGGTCACCGGGCTGGAAATTCATTTTTTCAAATACCACTTCACCCCAACGGTTGAAGATGCGGAAGCTCTTGATCACTTTCACGCCCTTGCCCTGTATCATCAGCACATCGTTGATGCCATCGCCATCAGGAGAGAAGGCGTTGGGGATGAATACCAGGGTGCCCGGACAGAAGGTCTTGATGTTCAGGGTATCTATGCTGATACATCCGTAACGGTTAGTGGCCCTGCATATCAGCGATACATCATCACCCACTTTCAGTTGCGGTGTGGCGCAGTTGTAGCAGGAGAGGTTGGATGAACCATACCATGCCCACTTCACAATATCCGGACGCTCTGTTACTGTTTTGATCTGCAGTATATCTCCTGCCGACATTACCGTATCTTTTCCAATGTGAATGGCTGTTGGGAGACCCACTACCATTTTAACCTCGGCAGTATCGGCGAAACATCCATACTGGTCTTTACCAATCACATGATAGGTAGTGGTTTGCTGAGGGCTTGCAACAGGTGTTGCAGCGTTCTTATTACTCAATCCTGTTTCAGGGTACCAGGTATAAGAGTTGGCGCCGGCAGCAAATAATCGTTTCGACTGGCCATAACAGATGGTATCTCCCTGAGCTGCCAGCATCTTCAATGGTTGTACGAGGTGCAGGTTAGTCGTCTGGATCTCACTGCATCCATACTGGCTCACACCAACCACTTTGTATTGTGAGCTGGAGCCGGGCTGCACCTTCAGCACCTGGCAGTTGCTGCAAAGGATATTATTGTTCTGATCGCTCCAGATATAGCTGGCAGCGCCATCGGCTTTGAGGGTAGCCGTATCACCCTTACATACATTGGTATTGCTGGTGATCGTAACAGCAGGAATGGGGTGAACGGTGATGGCCTTGTAAGCAGAGTCGAAGCAACGGTTAATGGTAGCTACTGTAAGCTTAACGGTATAATTGCCGTCTTCTACATATTGTACGGTAACAACACTGTCGAGGGATTTTTTACCGTTGCCCAGGTTCCACAAGAAGTAAGCGATGGAATCTTTGGAATGTACATCGGGCGATACCCTCATGAACTGTGTTTTACAGATCTCAGTTAAGGCATTGATATTGGCCTGCGGGAAATTGAACACGGTTACTTTATAATTCGCCTGGCGGGTATTAACGCACCCACTGTTGCTTTGAACAGTAAGAGCGATGCTCTGCATGCCATCGGCAGTGTATACGATGCTGTTGTTCCTGGTTCGAACGGTATCGCCCCCAACACCCGGTGTGTACCATTTCCAGCTCTGGATACCAAAGCTCGTGCTGGTAGTATCGGTAAAGAAGAAAGTTGTTTTACCGCAATCATTGATGGCGCTCAACCTGAACCCGGTTTGTAGTTTGTCGATGGTAATGGTAACGGTATCGGATGAACTGTTACATACATCGTTGGCAATGGTCCATACAAATTTATAAACACCTTTTTGCAGACCCGATACATCGGTGCTGGGAGACAGTACATTCAGGAATGAAGGTGTAGACGGACCTGAAGCCATGCTCCATTTTCCAACACCCGATGTGGGAAGGTTGGCGGCCAGTGTTACACGGCTGCTGCCATCGCAAACCAGTTGATTGGGACCTGCATGTGCAATCGTTACCGGCTGCATAGTAGTGATGGTAACTACATTGGTTGCCATAGAAGCGCAAGTGCCATTCTGTACCCATGTTCTGTACCAGGTAGTAGTAAGGAGGTTGTTGTACTGTTGAACATCGCTTGTATTGTTGTTGAGCGCGTTCCAGCTATGGGTACTATCGGTAGAGAATTCCCAGCGAAGCACAGATCCTGTTCTGCCCGACAATTTGATGGAACCATTATTGGCATTATAACAAACCACTGCATCGCTGGCCAGCTTGCCGGCAACTGTAGCAGAATCAACCCGTACAACAAAAGTGTCTGAATAGGCACTGGAACATACACTGCTCTGTACCAGTACCCTGAACCAGGTAGTGGTAGTAAGGTTGGTATAAGTGTATTTATCCTCGCTGTTGATGAAACTGGTCCAGCTGGCGCCTTTATCTGTAGAATATTCCCAATGTTGTACCACGCCTGTATAACCGGTCAGGCGGAGACTGTCGATATTAGCTGTGGCGCAAACTGCACTGCTGGCTGAATTTAGTTTGCCACCCACAGAAGCCGGTCGCACATTGATGGTGGCAATATTGCTGTATGCTATGCTGCAAGGACCATTCTGCACCAATACCCTGAACTGGGTAGTGGTCAACAGGTTGTTGTAATTGTATGTAGCAGCCACATTGCTGGTGCTGTTCCAGGTGGTACCGCTGTCGGTTGAAATTTCCCAACGAACAATATTGCCGGTATAACCTGTCACTTGCAGCGTGCCGGCATTTCCTGTTACACAGGCGAAAGCATCCGGCGCCAGTTTGCCGCCATTAGACAATGCAAATACGGTAACGGCTACAGAATCTTTAGAATCGGCACAGGATCCGTTGGAAATATTCCAGGCGAATTTGTATGTGCCGGGCTGGAGGCCGCTGACCGTAGTAGCGGCATTATTTACATTGGAGAATACAACAATAGAGGGACCGCTAATCAAAGACCAGGTACCGGTTCCGGAAGAAGGGGCATTGGCTGCCAACTGCGTAACGGATACATTACAGAGGTTCTGCGCAGGACCTGCATGTGCGGTGGTTACAGGCTGCAATACGGTAATGGTAACCGGACTGGAAGCTTGCGTTATACAAACACCATTCTGCACCTGTGCCCTGAACAGGGTAGTAGCCGTAAGATTGTTATAGGTATAACCGGCGCCGGTAAAAGCGATATCGGTCCAGGTAGTACCATTATCAGTAGAAGACTGCCATTTGTTGATGTTACCTGTATAACCGGTGAGGTTAAGGTTGCCGGTATTGGCAGTAGCACACACAGTAGCCGGAGCAGCCAGTGAACCTGCATTGGTGGCTGCATACACGGTGATCTTCATGGTAGCAGTTGACTGCGCACAGGCTGCGTTGGTAATGGTCCATGCCAGTTGGTAAGTGCCTGTCTGTAATCCATTCACGGTGGTAGCCGGGTCATTAGGATTGGTGAAGCTGACAGCAGCAGGTCCGCTCACCATACTCCAGGTACCGGTTCCGGAAGTAGGTGTATTAGCGCTGAGCTTAGCTGAACTTACATTACAGAGTTGTTGATCAGGTCCTGCATTGGCAGTGGTTACCGGTTGAAGCACAGTAATAGTTACTGCAGAGGAAACCAACGCGGGACAAACAACATTCTGCACCTGCACCCTGAATTGCATGGTAGTGTTCAGGTTGTTGTATGAGTAATTGGCAGCGGCGGTATTGGCGATATCTGCCCAGGTAGTACCGTTGTCAATAGAAGATTGCCATTTATTGATGGCGCCTGTATAACCGGTGAGGTTGAGTGTGCCGTTATTGGCAGTAGCACATACAGTAGCAGGTGCAGCGAGTGTTCCGGCAACCGTAGCAGCATACACGGTTACTTTCATGGTTGACTGTGAGCTGGCACAAGTGTTATTGGAGATGGTCCACTGGAACTGGTAAGTACCAGCAACAAGACCATTCGCCGTAGTATTGTAAGCATTCGGGTTGGTGAAGCTGGCAGTAGAAGGACCACTTACCATTGTCCAGGTACCGGTACCCGAAGTTGGATTATTACCGGCGAGTGTGGTGGAAGCCACATTACAGAGTTGCTGATCGGGTCCTGCATTGGCAGTGGTAACCGGTTGCAGTACGGTAATAGTAACCGGGCTGGAAGCCAGCACCAGGCAAGCACCATTTTGTACTTGTGCCCTGAATTGTGTAGTAGTATTCAGATTATTGTAAGTATAGTTTGCAGCAGTGTTGGCGATATCTGCCCAGGTAGTGCCATTGTCAATAGAAGACTGCCATTTATTAATAGCGCCTGTGTTGCCGGTGAGGTTGAGCGTGCCGTTGTTGGAAGTAGAACACACAGTAGCGGGTGCAGCGAGTGAGCCTGCTACTGTAGCAGCATACACAGTGATCTTCATGGTAGCGGTCGATTGCGTACAGGCTGCATTGGTAATGGTCCATGCCAGTTGGTAAGTGCCTGTCTGCAATCCATTCACGGTGGTAGCCGGGTCATTAGGATTGGTGAAGCTGACAGCAGCAGGTCCGCTCACCATACTCCAGGTACCGGTTCCGGAAGTAGGTGTATTAGCGCTGAGCTTAGCTGAACTTACATTACAGAGTTGTTGATCAGGTCCTGCATTGGCAGTTGTTACCGGCTGAAGCACGGTAATGGTTACAGCAGTGGAAACCAACGCGGGACAAACCGCATTCTGCACTTCTGCTCTGAACTGCGTATTGGCAGTAAGGTTATTGTAAGTATAACTGGCAGTGGTGTTCACAATATCAGTCCAGGTAGAACCATTGTTGATAGAGTATTCCCATTTGTTGATGGTACCTGTATAACCGGTGAGGTTGAGCGTGCCGTTGTTGGCAGTAGCACACACAGTAGCAGGCGCAGCGAGTGAGCCGGCAACCGTAGCAGCATACACGGTTACTTTCATGGTCGACTGCGAGCTGGCACAGGTATTATTAGAGATAGTCCACTGGAACTGGTAAGTACCGGTAGCAAGGCCGCTAACAGTAGTATTGTAAGCATTTGGATTGGCGAAGCTTGCGGTAGAAGGTCCGCTTACTTGTGTCCAGGTACCGGTACCGGAAGTTGGGTTATTACCGGCAAGTGTAGCGGAAGCCACATTACAAAGTTGTTGATCAGGTCCTGCGTTAGCAGTGGTTACCGGCTGTATCACCGTAATAGTCACTACATTGGAAACTAGTGCGGGACATACAGTGTTTTGCACCTCGGCCCTGAACTGGGTACTAGTAGTAAGATTATTGTAAGTATAGCTGGCTGCAGTATTAGTGATATTGGTCCAGGTAGTACCGTTATCGATAGAAGATTGCCATTTGTTAATGTTGCCCGTATTACCTGTGAGATTGAGTGTGCCGGTATTGGCAGTAGCACATACAGTAGCCGGTGCAACCAATGAGCCGGCAACCGTAGCAGGATATACGGTTATTTTTATAGTTGATTGCGAGTTGGCGCAAGTACTGTTGGAGATGGTCCATTGGAATGTATAAGTGCCCACAGTAAGACCATTAACAACCGTATGTGGATCGGTGTTATTAACAAAAGAACCAGTAGTAGGTCCGCTTACCTGCGACCAGGTACCAGTTCCGGAAGCAGGTACATTACCAGCCAAACTGGTGGAAGTAGTATTACAGAGTTGTTGATCAGGTCCTGCATTGGCAGTGGTTACCGGCTGGAGTACGGTAATGGTTACATTGTTGGAAGGCAATGCGGGGCAAACCGCATTCTGTACCTGAGCCCTGAACAAGGTAGTGGCAGTGAGGTTTGTATAATTATAAGAGGCGGTAGTATTAGTGATATCTATCCAGGTAGCACCATTGTCAACAGAAGATTGCCATTTGTTGATGGTACCTGTATAACCGGTAAGGTTGAGTGTACCGGTGTTGGATGTAGCACACACCGTAGCGGGTGCAGCCAGAGAACCAGCTACAGTAGCAGCATACACCGTTACATTCATAGTTGACTGTGAACTGGTACAGGTGTTATTGGAGATGGTCCATTGGAACTGGTAAGTGCCGGCAACAAGACCATTCACGGTCGTATTGTAAGCATTTGGATTGACAAAGCTGGCGGTAGAAGGCCCACTTACCTGTGTCCAGATACCAGTACCGGAAGTTGGGTTGTTACCGGCGAGTGTTGTGGAAGCCACATTACAGAGTTGTTGATTAGGTCCTGCATTAGCAGTGGTCACCGGTTGTATCACGGTAATCGCTACCACATTGGAAACAAGTGAAGGACAAACCGAGTTTTGTACCTCGGCTCTGAATTGTGTATTAGTAGTAAGGTTGCTGTAGTTATAGCTGGCAGTGGTGTTGGAGATATCAGTCCAGGTAGCACCGTTATTGGTAGAAGATTGCCATTTGTTAATGGTACCTGTATAACCGGTGAGATTGAGTATGCCGTTATTGGAAGTGGCACATACGGTAGCCGGTGCAGCGAGTGAGCCTGCTACAGTAGGCGGATGAACATTGATCGTTACAACATCTGTTGAAGGTGTACACAAAGCATTAGAGATGGTCCACATCAATTTATAAGTACCCTGTACCAATCCGTATACATCAGTTGTAGGATTATGTATATCGTTGAAAGTAACGGTAGAAGGTCCGCTTACGAATGACCAGGTACCTGTTCCGGAAGTGGGCGTATTACCTGCCAGTGTAGCTGAACTAACATTACAGAGCTCTTGTGTAGCCCCTGCATGAGCAGTAGTAACAGCCTGCAATGCAGTGATGGTAACAATATTGGAGTACAGTGACGGACAAGGGCTGTTCTGCACCAATACCCTGTACTCCGTAGTAGCAGGTATGTTGTTATAAGTATAGCCGGCAGTAGTGTTGGCGATATCAGCCCAGGTGGTGCCATTATCGGTAGAAGATTGCCATTTGAGAATGCTACCGGTATAACCACTCAGACTGAGGTTACCATTGTTAAGGTTAGCGCAAACAGTAGCTGGGGTTACCAGGTTTCCGGGAACAGTGAGCGGATGTACCGTAATATTCACAAATGTTTTTGAATCGGCACAGATGCCATTGGAAATAGTCCAGGCAAATTGGTAAGTACCCACAGCCAATCCGTTTATAACAGTATTCGGGTCAAGCGGGTTTACAATAGTAGTAGGAGATCCACTTGTCTGTGTCCATTTACCGGTACCTTGGGTTGGTATGTTACCTGCCAACGTTGTAGTAGAAGTGCTGCAAAGGCTCTGATCGGGTCCTGCATTGGAAGGCGTTACCGGTTGCACAACAGTGATGGTAGCCGAAACACCTGAATACAATGGCTGTCCGCCCGATGCTTGTACTAATGCCCGGTAGTAAGTAGTTACAATAAGGTTGTCGAATGTATAAGTAGGTGTATTGGCACCAACTGTACTGGCGATCGGTTGCCATGTTGATCCGCTTGTTGAATCTTCCCATCGAAGAATGGTTCCATTATATTGAGACAAAGTAAGTGTACCGTGATTGACGCCTCTGCAAACTACCTGGTCCGGACCAATCACACCAGGATTCGTAGGTGGTGCAACAGTAATGGTCACATCGGCATAAGAATTCGCACATATGCCGTTAGATACAGTCCAGCGGAATGTATACACACCATTTGAAGGGGGCGTTCCGGCAACATATGTGAGTCCTGTAATGGAGGTCTTAGGATCGGCAGTATTCACGAAGCTAACGGTTGTGGGGCCTGTCAGTTGAGACCATTGACCTGTTCCTGATGTAGGCGGAACTGCATTCAGTTGTGCAGTAGCAAAAATGAAAGTGATGCTTTGGTCAGGCCCCGCATTGGCGGTTGATACCGGCTGGATCACATTCACCGTAACCAGGTTGGAATACAATGCTGGGCAAATACCATTTTGTACCAACGCCCTGTATTTGGTGGTAGCAGTGAGGTTACTGTAGTTAAAAGTATTAGCTGTGTTGGCAATGTTGGTCCAGGTATTGCCATTATCAGTAGAAGATTCCCAACGCAGGATATTGGTACTGTAACCACTGAGTGCAACCGTACCGCCATTGGCAGTAGCACATACAGTGGCATCGGAAGCCAGTGTGCCAGGAACGCTTGGTGCAAATACAGTAATGTTCATCACGCTTTGTGAAACAGCGCAAGGTCCGTTGGCAATGGTCCAACGCAACTGGTAAGTTCCCGTTGTTAAACCATATACCGTAGTAGTTGGATTGTTCGGATTGGTAAAAGTAACAGCCGAAGGTCCGCTCACGAAAGACCATGTGCCCGTACCGGAAGCAGGTGTATTACCTGCCAGTGTAGCAGAAGTAACATTACAAAGCTGTTGATCGGGGCCTGCATTAGCAGTAGTCACAGCCTGCATTACGGTAATGGCTACATTGTTGGAATACTGTGCTGCACAAACGCCGCTCTTCACAGAAGCCCTGAACAAAGTACTTTGAGTAAGGTTATTGTAAGGGTATGTGTTGCTGGTATTAGCAATGTCCAACCAGGTATTACCATTATCGGTAGAAGATTGCCATTTTAAAATTGAAGAAGTATAACCCGATAAGGTAAGTGTACCTGCATTGCCGGTAGCACAAACAGAAGCAGGCGATGCCAGTGTACCAGGAACAGTTGCCGGATCAACCTCAACCTGTACGGTACTCTGACTGGAAGTACATACGCCATTCGAAATGGTCCACTGGAATTGGTAGGTACCAGTTGTTAATCCACTGACCATTGTATTGGGGTCATTGGCATTGGTGAAGGTAACCGAAGTAGGGCCGGAAACTTTTGTCCAGGTACCGGTACCGGATGTGGGAATGTTTCCAGCCAGTGTAGTGGCCGTTACATTACAGAGTGTTTGGTTGGTGCCGGCGTTGGCGGTGGTAACGGCTGGCACAACTGTAATGGCTACATTATTGGAATACTGTGCTGCACAGGAACCACTTTTAACAGAGGCCCTGAACAAGGTAGTAGAGGTTAAGTTACTGTATGAATAGGTACTGTTCGTATTGATGATGGCCCCCCAGGTGTTGCCGTTGTCAGTAGAAGATTCCCAATGAAGAACAGCGGATGTATAACCGGAGAGGGTCAGTGTACCCGCATTGGCTGTAGCGCAAACAGTAGCAGGTGAAGCGAGTGTGCCCGGTATGGTGGCTGGATCAACTTGTACCTGCACAGTACTTTGACTGGAAGCACATACACCATTGGAGATGGTCCACTGGAATGTATAAGTACCTGCAATGAGTCCGCTTACAGTTGTATTGGGATCATTGGGATTGGTGAAAGTAACTGCAGACGGACCGGTAACTTTTGTCCAGGTACCGCTACCCGATGTAGGTGCGTTGGCAGCGAGCGTAGCAGAGGTAACATTACAAAGTGTTTGATTGGGCCCAGCATTGGAAGCGGTAACGGGCTGGAATACGGTAACGGCTACCTGGTTGGAATAGAGTGCAGGACAAACAGTGTTTTGTACAAGGGCTCTGAACAGGCTAGTAGCAGCCAGATTGGTATACGTATAAGTAGCGGCTGTATTGGCAATATTGCTCCATGTACTGCCATTATCAGCAGAAGATTCCCAACGAACGATATTAGTGCTGTAACCGCTAAGTGTAAGTGTGCCGTTGTTGGCGGTAGCGCAAACCGTAGCATTGGCAGCCAATGTTCCCGGAACACTGGGAGTGTTTATTGTAATGTTGACTGTGGCTTCTGAATTGGCGCAATATCCGTTGGAGACTGTCCATTTGAATTGATAAGTGCCGAAGCTGAGTCCATTGACAGTTGTATTGGGATCGTGCAGGTTGGTAAAGGTTGCAGTAGAAGGGCCGCTTACCTGGGTCCAGGTACCGGTGCCCGATGTGGGCAGCGTAGCGGCCATTGTAGCGGAAGTAACATTACAGAGTTGCTGATCAGTTCCTGCATTGGCAGTTGATACGGCCGCTAAAGCGGTAATGGCTACATTGTTGGAATACTGTGAAGCACATACACCATTCTTCACCAACACCCTGTAAAGGGTTGTTGCCGGAATATTGTTGTAAGTATAAGTATTGGCCGTATTGATAATGTTGGTCCATGTATTACCATTGTCGGTAGAAGATTCCCAGTGAAGTATATTGGTACTGTAACCACTGAGCGTAAGTGTACCTGCATTGGCTGTAACGCAAACAGTAGCGGGTGAGGCGAGTGTACCTGGTGCTGTGAGTGCATCTACTTCTACTTGTACCGTACTTTGAGAAGAAGCGCAAACACCATTGGAGATGGTCCATACAAACTGATAGATGCCGGTAGCAAGTCCGGTTACAGTAGTATTCGGATCATTGGGGTTGGTAAAGCTAACGGCAGTTGGGCCGGAAGCTTTTGTCCAGGTACCGCTGCCCGATGCAGGCGCGTTGGCTGCCAGTGTTGCAGATGTAACATTACACAATGTTTGAGCGGGCCCTGCATTGGAAGTGGTAACCGGCTGGAACACGGTAATAATGGCCGCGTTTGAATAGGCAGCAGGACAGACTGTATTTTGTACCAATGCCCTGTACTGAGTGGTAGCAATAAGGTTATTATAAGTATTGGTATTGCCTGTGTTGGCGATGTTGGTCCATGTATTGCCGTTATCGGTAGAGAATTCCCAACGAACAATATTAGTGCTGTAACCGCTGAGCGTTAATGTGCCATTATTGGCAGTAGCGCACACAGTAGCATTGGCGGCTAATGTACCTGGCACACTAGGTGTGTTCACGGTAATATTAACGGTAGATTGCGAGCTGGCGCAGTATCCGTTGGAGATAGTCCACTTGAACTGATAGGTTCCGAAACTAAGGTTGTTCACCGTAGTGTTGGGATTGTGGGTGTCAGTGAAGCTGGCGGCAGTAGGTCCGGAAACCTGTGTCCAGGTACCGGTACCCGATGTAGGCGCATTAGCGGCCATGGTAGCAGATGTAACATTACAGAGTTGCTGATCATTTCCGGCAACAGAAGGCGTCACTGTTTGCAGCACCGTGATGGCTACATTGTTTGAGTTTTGCGCTGCGCAGGCGCCGCTTTTTACAGAAGCCCTGAACAGGGTAGTGGCGGTAAGGTTAGTATAAGTATATGTATTGGTGGTATTGGCAATATCAATCCAGGTAGTACCATTGTCAGCAGAAGACTGCCACTTCAATATAGTAGAAGTATAACCGGAGAGTGTAAGTGTGCCGGTATTGGAAGTAGCACAAACAGTAGCAGGTGATGCGAGAGATCCGGGAACGGTTTGCGGATCGATGCTGATTTGTACGGTGCTTTGTGAAGAGGCACAAACGCCATTGGAAACAGTCCATTGAAATTGATAGATACCACTGGTTAATCCGTTTACAGTAGTAAAGGGATTATGGCTGTCGGTGAAGCTGGCTGTACTTGGTCCGGATACCTGTGTCCAGGTGCCGGTACCTGAACTCACGGCTGTAGCTGCCATGGTGGTAGAGGTAACATTGCAAAGCGACTGGTTAGGACCGGCATTGGCAGGTGTTACTGCCTGTGCAACTGTGATGGCTACATTGTTAGAATACTGGGCTGCACAACTGCCGCTTTGCACCTGTGCCCTGAAGAGGGTGGTTGCCGTCAGGTTATTGTAAGTATAGTTGGCAGTAGTGTTGGCGATGTTAGTCCAGGTAGTTCCATTGTTAGTAGAAGACTGCCAGTTCAGAATGGCTGAAGTATAACCGGAAAGTGTAAGCGTGCCGGTGTTGGAAGTAGCACAAACAGTAGCAGGTGATGCCAGTGTGCCTGGAACAGTTTGCGGATCGATGGTAACCTGAACAGTGCTTTGTGAAGAAGCACAAGGGCCATTGGTGATGTTCCACTGGAATTGGTAAGTACCGGTTGTTAAATTATTGACAGTGGTAAACGGGTTGTTGATATTGGTGAAGCTGGCAGTAGTAGGGCCGGATACTTGTGTCCATGTGCCGGTACCCGATGTAGGTGCATTGGCGGCCATAGTAGTGGATGTAACATTGCACAATGCCTGATTAGGACCAGCACTGGCAGCAGTTACAGGCTGCATAACGGTAATGGTAACGGCATTGGAACTGATGGTGTTACAAACGCCGCTTTGCACTTGCGCCTTGAAGAGAGTAGTAGCTGTCAGGTTATTGTAAGTATAGTTCGCAGTAGTGTTGGCAATGTTGGTCCAGGTAGTACCATTGTCAGTAGAAGATTGCCAGTTGAGAATGGTTCCAGTATAACCGGAGAGTGTAAGGGTGCCGGTATTCGCAGTGGCGCAAACGGTGTTGCTGGCAGCCAGTGTACCGGCAACTGTTTGCGGATTTACGGTAATAGTAACATTATTGGAATTAACGATTCCGCAATTACCACTTTGTGTAACAGCTCTGTAAAGTGTTGTGGCAGTTATATTGGCATAGCTGTAACTGCTGGTAGTATTGACAATACTGGCCCAGGTAGCACCATTGTCAGTAGAAGATTCCCAGCGAGTCACAGTGCCGGTGTAGCCTGTTAAGTTGAGGGTGCCGCTATTGCTGGCGGCGCAAACAGTAGCATTGGCTGCGAGGTTACCGCTGCTGGAAGCAGGTGTAACGGTGATGGCAACAGAGGGTGAACTTGCAGTGCTGCAAGCGCCGCTTTGTACCACAGCCCTGAAGAAAGTACTGGTGGTAAGATTGTTGTAAGTGTAAGTGTTCGTAGTATTGGCAATATTGGTCCAGGTGGTACCGCCATCGGTAGAAGACTGCCAGTTGAGGATGCTTCCTGTATAACCGGAGAGTGTAAGTGTGCCGGTATTAGAACCAGCGCAAACAGTGGCAGGCGATGCGAGCGTACCAGCTACGGTTGTTGCACTATTCGTTACGGTAACCGTATCGGTTGAAGCAGCACAAGAGCCATTGACAATAGACCAAACGAACTTATAAGTACCGGCTGTAAGTCCGTTTACAGCAGTGGATGGCGCATTGGGATTGCTGAAGCTGCTGCCTGAAGGGCCTGATGCAAGGGTCCAGGTGCCTGTACCGATAATGGGTGTGTTACCTGTCAGCATCGTGGAAGTAGCACTGCAGAGTGACTGCGCACTGCCGGCAACGGCTTTGGTAGGCAATGCATATACCAACACATCGGTTGAATCTGTTCTGCTGCAACCAGTCGGAGGAATTGCTGTGATGCGATAACGCACCGTTGCATTGGCGGTAGTGGAACTGTTGGTTAATACATCGTTGATGGTATTGGTAGCAGATGGTACAGCATTGGACGAATTACCGGTGGCAGCACCTGAAATAACGGATGAACTCCAGGTGTACAGAGAACCAGCAATGGAACTATTGAATTGAATGTTCGTAGTGGTTCCGGTACAAAGCGATGCCGTATTATTAGTGATATTAACGGCAGGTCGGGGTTGCAATGTTACCGTAAAATTAAAAGGTGAACCCGGACAACTCACATTCGAAGGTGTAAATGCATAAGGTGTAATGGTATAATTAACTACACCATTGCTGGTATTCGAAAGGTTGATTAGTGAATCGGTGATATTGCCGGTGCCTGATGGAGAGTTACCGCTAATGCTACCTGAAGTAACGGCAGAAGCCCAGGAAAAAGTGCTGCCTGCTACGGCAGAAACAGGTGTATAGTTGACGGTTTGATTGGAGCAGACGGTCTTTGCAGAATCTTTGCCCGTGTTGTTAGGATAAATGCGCAGCTTCATACTGTCCGTGGCAGTTGCAGAGCCGCAGGAACCGGTAGCATTGATAGAAGTGCTTGCAGTTACATAAAGTGTGATCACGCCTTTGGCTTTATCAGCAGCACTTGGCGTGTAAGTGGTATTAATTGAATTATTAGGAGAGAAACTTCCGCTACCCGTAGTACCCCAATTAAGTGTAGTTACAACAGCAGATGTTTTTACCGATATGGGTATAGAGTTGGTGGTATAACAAACAGTGGTGTCGCGGGACCCGGCTATGGTATCGGCTACATTTATTTCTTTGTAGACCTTATGACTGGCGGTGCAGGTAATGCCATTGCTGGTGTAAATTACCTGTACGGTATACCAATTACCTCTTAGCAGTTGTACACTCGGGTAAGGACCGGTGGATGAATTCTTAAATACACTGCTAGTTACATCTGTGCCATTTCCATCTGTGATCTTCCAGTTATAAGTACCGGTTACAGGATTATCATATTTAACGCGATAAGGATTTGCAGCAGTACTGTCGTAGGTCCTCACCCCGTTATTACATTCCAAATAATCAGGACTCATAAAAACACTGGCTGCGCCAATGTTTTTGGTTACCGAAGCAGAGCATCCGTTATTGGTAACGGTATAGGTAATGGTGCTGGTGCCACCTGCAACAATGGTAACAAGCCCTGTATTGTCAATAGTAGCAACGGATGTATTACTGCTGGTCCACGTACCTCCTGATGTGGAACTACTCAACTGGATGGTACTTCCCGCACATCCCCCATTAGGGCCGCTGATGGCTGCTACCACAGGTGTTTGATTAACGGTAACTGCAGTACTTGCAGTAGCAGTACAACTTTTAGTGTCGGTAACAGTTAAAGAATAAGTACCGGACGCCGCTGTTGTGGAGTTGGGAATAGACGGGTTGCTGATTGTAGATGCAAAACTATTTGGGCCCGTCCAGCTATAAGTATATCCAGGTGTTCCACCGGAAGCTGTGGATGATAATACAACGCTGTTTCCTGAACAAACCGGACTGCTGCCGGTTACGGAAACTGCGGGAGACGGGTATACATTAAGCGTAATGGAATTGGACGCGGTAACACAGGTACTGCTTGACAAGCTGGATACATCGGGCCCTACCAGTACGCGATACATTCCGGCATCAGTTGCTGCAACATTGGTAAGTGTGAAGTTATTGGCGCTTGTGCCAGGCGTTCCCACATTTGCCCATGTGGTGCCGCCGTTAGTACTTTTCTGCCACTGGTAAGCGGGGCTGGAGAAAGGGCTGTTTGTAAGAGCACTGTTAACGGTAATACTGCTACCGGGACAAACAGATGCCGAAGTAGCAGAATTAATAGAAGTAGTTACAGTTGGGGTACAAGCAGAAAAAAGAATATCGTCAACAGCAAGGTCGTTGCCGCAATAATTCAACTGCCCACCCCATGCATCTCGCATTTCCAGAACCAATGAAGTGGTTCCGGCAGGAAGCGTAAACTGAAATCCATATTGTTGCCAGTTGGGAGGACCTGCTGGGGTAGCTGTAAGCGGTAAATCAGGTGTGGTATAAGTCTGTAAAACAGTACCGGAAGTGTTTTTGATGTTAAATGTTACTTTGGCAGGAATGGTTCCGGATGAACCAAAGGGACCACAGATGGGAACCGTTTTGGAATTTGTATTTACATTGACAAGCCATGCTGAAAAACTATACACGGAACCAGGGCAAAGATTATTTACCTGCTGTGAAAAAATCAGATCAACAGGACCTGCAGAAGGTCTGCCGGCGTTTATCAAAAGCATGTTGCCATTGGTGTTGCCGGTATGATCTCCCCCGGTAGTCCAATCAGCGTGACCGCCATTTTCAATTCGTGGTGTTACAATATAATACCCATCATTTAAAGAGCCATTGTTATCGGTGCCGAAATTATAATTTGTGATGAAGCCAGGAGGGACTTGACTTTTAGAAGATGATTTCGATGCAAAGCTAAAATCTTGTTTGTAAACGGGAGCAAGCGCCGTACTGTTACAAACTCCTTGGGCAAGGGAAACATTATTATACAGGCACGACAGTAGAAGAAAGGGCAGCAGATATATATGCCTGTGGTTTCTCATAATGGATGTTTGGGGGGCATAAACCATTGACTAAAAATGGGTCATCCGCTGGATTTTAAAATTCATCAATCGCACAGGTCAAACAAGGGTCATTTCAACGTTCAATGTTCGATTAATATTGTGTGACCGGATGTAGTCCTTTCTTCTTTTCTTTGTAGTCTTTTTATGATAGGTAACGGTATTGCGCTTGAGCCTCTTAGGGCTTTTTGCAGATATTATTATTTAATAAATTCTTAACCTTTTTATGTGGTATCGCCTGGGGCAATTCATCCTGAAAAACCGACTGATATTATTGATTCTTTTACTGGCTGCTACGGCCGTCATGGGTTACTTCGGCAGCCAGGTAAAACTGAGTTATGAGTTTACCAAAGCCATCCCCGACGATAACCCTCGCTACCGTGATTACCAGGCTTTTTTACAGAAATTTGGTGGAGATGGATCGACTGTAGTAATTGGCATTCAATCAGATAGCTTCTTTACTGCAGATTTTTTCAATAAAGTAGGTGAACTGCATCGCCAGTTAAAAAAAGTATCTGGGGTGACTGATATCGCCAGTATACCGGAGGTCGTAAACCTGCAAAATGATACCCTGAATAAGCGGCTGTTGCCATATAGAATATTTAATTATCCATACACCAGCCAGGCTTCACTCGACAGCGCACGCCAGGTTTTTGAAAACCTGCCTTTTTACCGCCGCCTGCTGTACAATCCCACTACTCGTTCTTATCTGATGGGTGTGAATGTGAATAAGGATACGGTCAACAGCAAGAGTCGTACCCGGCTGATCAACGACATTGTAAAGCAGGTGCAGGTTTTTGAGCAAAAAGCGCAGGTGCCGGTACACATGAGCGGGCTACCTTATATCAGGACTATCATGAGCAACCGCATCAAAGATGAAATGAACTGGTTTCTCATCGGTTCTCTATTGCTGTCGGCCATTACCCTGATCCTGTTCTTCCGTTCTGTCAGTGCCATGCTCATGAGCTTGTTCGTGGTGGGGATGGGAGTAGTTTGGAGCCTGGGTACTGTGGTGCTGTTTGGCTACAAGATCACCCTACTCACAGCGATTATTCCGCCGTTGGTGGTGGTTATCGGCGTTCCTAACTGTATTTATTTTCTTAATAAATACCATACTGCCTACCGGGAGACCGGCGATAAGCAAAAAGCATTGGTGACCATGGTGGGGAGAATGGGCATTGTTACCCTGTTTTGCAATATTGCCGCGGCTATTGGCTTTGCTGTATTTGCGCTTACACGCAGTGCGGTATTGAAAGAGTTTGGCGCGGTGGCAGGTATCAATATTATTGCCCTGTTCCTTATTTCACTCATTTTCATACCGGTGGTATTGAGCTATCTTCCCGCTCCGCAAAACAAACACACCCGCTACCTCGACAACGCATTTTTAGAACGTGTGCTGGTGCGTATCGAACGCTGGACCTTCCACCACGCAAAATGGGTGTATGGCGTAACAGCGATATTGACCTTATTTGCCGCAATCGGATTGTTGCGGATCAAGAGTGAAGGATTTATTGTGGATGATCTTCCTAAAAACGATAAAATATATACCGACCTGAAATGGTTTGAAAGCAATTTCGGCGGCGTGATGCCACTGGAAATATTGGTGGATACCAAAAAGAAGAACGGACTGGTGCGCTCTGTTAAACCCATTGCAAATATTGAAGAACTCTCGCAATACATAGCAAACAGTCCGGAAGCCGCGCGGCCGCTGTCTTTTGTAGAAGGATTGAAGTTCGCCAAGCAGGCTTATTTCGATGGTGATACACTAAGCTATGCCATTCCTTACGAAGGAGACCTGGCATTCATGGCCCCTTATCTGAAAGCCCGGCCCGACAGCGCCGGAGGCAATCAAAAAAAATCAAGCTTTGCACAACTGATGAGCAGTTTTATGGACAGCTCGCGGCAGGTAGCGCGCATTAGTGTGAATATGAAAGATGTGGGCAGCGCCCGGTTGCCCATGCTATTGAAAGATTTTGAACACAAGGCCAACGAAATTTTTGATACGGCCAGTTACCATGTAACGTTTACAGGTAGCAGCATCACGTTCCTGGAAGGTTCCAGTTTCATCATCAAAGGATTGAAGGAAAGTATTTGCTGGGCTTTCCTGCTGATCACTTTGTGTATGCTCTATTTGTTCCGTTCATTCCGCATACTGGTTTGTTCGCTGATACCCAATCTCATTCCGCTGGTGATCACGGCCGGTGTAATGGGCTGGGCAGGCATTGCATTGAAACCATCCACCGTGCTGGTGTTCAGTGTGGCATTGGGAATAGCTATTGACGTGACCATTCGTTTTCTCATCAACTATAAACAGGAACTGCCGCATTACAACAAGCAGGTATCGGCAACCCTGGTGCAGACGATCAGGCATACCGGTATCAGCATCATCTATACTTCACTGGTATTGATCGCCGGATTCATCATTTTCTGCTGGAGTGATTTCGGTGGAACCAAGGCTTTAGGCTGGCTTACTTCACTGACCCTGGTAACGGGGACACTCACCAACCTGATCTTGTTACCGGTGCTGATATTGCATACTTCCGGCCGGAAACAAAAAACAGCCATTGGTTGATTTAATGAAGGTTTTCCTGAAGCCAATGTCGGGTTTCCTTCACTCTATTTATCAATCAGGGCATTCCTCTCAATAGGTAATAAACCCTTTAGAATGGGATATCTATAAGGTATTTATGCCCCATACCCGGTCGTCTCATAGTTGTTTATACTCATTTGATCGCCCTATCTATCCCGTACTTTATCCTGTAACTTCATCTTATGTAACTGAAGGCACTTACCTCTCATTAATTTTTTTTTAAGTTTCTTCGGCAGGATCCGGCATTTTTTGATAAATAATTGGTAGTTTTAACTGATCTATAATATCAAAACTAAAGCGTATGAGAAAACTATTTGTCTTTCTTGCGGGCTTTGTGTTTCTGTCTACACAATTGTTCGCTCAAAGTCGCACCATTACCGGTAAAGTAACAGATGCGAAAGATGGAGCTCCGCTTGCGGGAGTTTCTATTGTAACCCAGGATGGGAAAAGTGGTGTTAAAACCCAAGCAGACGGCGGTTTTAGTATTGCCATTCCCTCAGCTTCCAAAGCGCTGGTCTTTTCTTATGTTGGTTATACGTCACAGACTATAACCATTGGATCTTCCACTTCTTTTACAGTACAACTCAAATCCGAAGAATCTAATCTTTCTGAAGTAGTGGTTACTTCGTTTGGAATCAGGAGAGATAAGAAAACGCTGGGATATTCCACGCCAGTGATCAATTCCGATGAACTTACTTCTACGCGTAATTCCAATATCAGCAATGCACTTTCGGGTAAAGCGCCGGGTGTAAGGACCCAGGGAACAGGCGGTTCTTTTACGGGTTCCAGTATCCTCATTCGTGGTTATACTTCCATGACAGGTAGTAGTGCTCCTTTATTTGTCGTAGACGGAGTACCTATTGATAATAGCGGTGGCGGTGTTTCCCTGCAGAACGGAACAACTACCTCCAACAGGGTGGTGGATATCAATCCCGACGATATTGAATCGATGACTATTCTGAAAGGAGCGGCTGCTACTTCTCTTTATGGTTCCAGGGGTGCAGGTGGTGTGATCCTTATGACCACCAAGAAAGGTAGAAAGAGAGTAAAAGATAATGTGGAAGTGGTTAGTTCTTACAGTATGGTTGAAGTGAACCGGTTGCCAGAGTTCCAAAATACTTATGCCCAGGGTGCAGGAGGATTATACGTTACTAATAATGCCTCTTCCTGGGGGCCATTGATCATGGGACAAACCGTGACCAACTATTTTGGCAAATCAGAACAATTGGCTGCGTATCCTAATAACGTAAAAGACATTTTCCAGAAAGGATACAGTGCGCAGAATTCTATCAGTTTCAGCGGCGGATCGGATAAGACCACTTACCGGCTGTCTTATAATAATACACAGGAGACTTATGTGCTCAGGAATAATAAGTTGAGTAAAAACGGACTTACGCTGAATCTGAATTCAGAACTGACTTCCAAACTGACTGCATCAGCTTTTCTGAATTACAACAATACGGCTTCGAACAGGACGCAACAGGGTAACCAGCTGTCGAACCCTATTTTCAGGGCATGGTTTATTCCGCGTAGTTATGATCTTACCAAGCTTCCCTATTATGATGCTGCAGGTAATGAATGGTTCTATGGCAGTGAAGACAATCCCTATTGGTCGATGGATAATGTTCGCTACAATGATGAGACCAACCGTTTCTTTGGCAATGCCGGCCTGAAATATAAGTTCAATAACTGGCTAAATGCCGATCTGAAAGTTGGTGCCGATGTGTTTTCTTTCAAAGCACACGGATTTGATGAGATTGGCATTCGCGGAGGCGGTAATACCAGCTCAAGCGGTACAGGTGGCGTAAGAGAAGTCCGGAATACCGTAAGAAACTTCAACTCTTACTTCACCCTGAATGCAAACCAGAAATTCGGATCATTGAATGTTGCTGCAACTTTGGGTAATGAAATATTTGACAACTATTCCAATACGTCCACTGTTGTAGGAACTTCTCTGAGCATTAAAGGGTTCGACCAGATGAAAAATGCAACGGTATTTACGCCATCGTTCGGTACCTCGCAAACCAGGACTATTGGATTCTTTGGAGATGTGGTAGTGGATTACAGGAACTGGCTCTCATTGAACGTGAAAGCCAGGAATGATCTTCCTTCTACATTGCCTGAAGCAACCAGGTCTGTATTCTATCCGGCCGCTGCCGTAAGCGTTCTACTTTCTGAAGCATTGCCCGGTATCAAATCAGACTTTGTAAACCAGGTGAAATTAAGAGCCAATATCGGTAAAGTGGGTCGCGGACCAGGCGCATATAATACAGATAATTATGCTGTTACCGGGGGGGCATCAGATGGCTTCGGACCTTCTATCGCCATACCTTTCAACAGCCTGCTTGCTTATACTATTTCCAACAGTGCAGGTAACCCGAAGCTCAAGCCTGAGTTTACAACTGAATGGGAAGTCGGTGCCAATGTGAACCTGTGGAACAACCGACTGATCATTGAAGCGAACTATTACCAGCGTAAACTGACCGATGGATTATTTGGCGTACCTGTATCACCTGCTTCTGGTGTAACTTCTGTTTTCCAGAATGCCGGAGAGATTGAAACAAAAGGTGTTGAATTAGGACTTACGCTGACACCTGTTAAGCTCAGGGATTTCAACTGGACCATCAATGGTAACTATACACAATTCAAATCAACTGTAACAAAACTGGCGCCGGGTGTTTCTGTAATCACTTTGGGAGGCTTTACAACACCGAACGTACGACTGGTGGAAGGAGATGAATTCGGACAGATATATGGTAACAAATACCAGCGCGATGCACAGGGAAGGATGATACTTTCCGCTTCAGGATTGCCGCTGCCAACTTCCAGTGTATTTAAAATTGGTAATCCGAATCCTAAATTTACGATCGGCCTCACCAATACCTTCAGCTATAAAAACTTCACATTGGATGTGCTAGTGGATATCCGCAGCGGCGGCGATATCTATTCAAGAGATGTGAAAGACCTGCGGAGTAATGGTGTAGCTATTGAAACAGCTGCTTTGCCAAGGTTTGACAAAGACAATGTTACATTACTGAAAAATTACCAGTTTACAGGTGTCGATGCAAACGGTAACGCGGTAAATGTTCCTATCACTGCTGAACAATATTGGGGCAATAGCGGAAAATATGTGGCGGCGGAAGGTTTTATTCTGAATACTTCCTGGGTAAGGGTAAGGGAGATGAATTTGTCATACAAGCTACCCAAAAAACTGGTTGACAAATCTCCGTTTGGCGCTATCGAATTCGGTATTTATGGCCAGAATCTTTTCCTGTGGGCAAAAGATTATCCGCATTTCGATCCGGAGCAGAACCTTTTTGGATCCAGCAATTTCCAGGGGTTGCAGTTTAACTCAAACCCATCGACACGTACCATGGGAGTTAATTTGAAACTCACTTTCTAACCAACTCCTGATTAACAAAACTTATTGAACATGAAAAAGATAGTAATCATTCTAACAGCAGCTGTTGCGCTGAGTTCGTGTAAGAAATATCTTGATATCAACAAAGATCCCGATAATATTGTTGAGACCGATGCTCCGATGGCATTGTTGCTTACCAATACCACTATTAATACTGGTTTTGTTGGTGGAAGCGACCTTTTCAGGTATGCCGCTTTACTGACGCAGCAATTATCCGGTCAGACTACCGGCGGTGAAACACAAACACAGCAGTATGAAAAATACCTTATACAATCAGCCGACGTAAATAACCTTTGGTCTACATTTTATGCTACCACGCTGAATGACCTGGAAGTGATCATCAAGCAGGCTGCGGCTAAAAACGCTCCTTATTATAGCGGAGTAGCCAAATTGCTGAAAGCTTATAATTATCAGCTGATCGTAGATGCCTGGGGTAATGTACCTTTCAGCGAATCGCAACAAACAACCGCTAACCTGTCGCCCAAATTCGATGATGCTTCACAGATCTATACCCAGTTACTGGCATTGATTGATAATGGCCTCAGCGACCTGAATGCAACAAGCTCTTCATTGGCACCAGGTACCAATTCGACTATTTATTCCGGTACTTTTTCTACTAAAAAAGCCAACTGGATTAAATTCGGTAATGTGCTGAAGTTGAGGATACTATTGCACTATTCAAAACTGGATAAAGCATCCATGGTATCCAAAATCACTGCCCTCGTCAACAGTGGCTCAGCCAGCTTCTTTACAAGTAATGCGGATAATTTTGAAATGCCGTTCGTGAACCAGAACAACAGGCAGAACCCTATTCACCAGTTTGAACTGCAACGGACCAACTACCTGTTTCCCAACAAGTTTATGGTAGACATGATGAATGCCAAAGCGGATCCAAGGCGCCCGTTTTATTTTACGGCGTTTCCGGTGGGTTCGAATGCTTATGTGGGGGCCAAAGCAGCAGACCCTTCTTCACAGAAATATTCAAGGATGCACGTTTTTCTGAGAGGTGCAGCAAGCGGTGGTACGCCCAATGCAGATGGATCTTATAATGCACTTCCTTCCGCAGGTGGGATTACTTATACCGGAGATGCGCCCATTCGTATGCTCACATTTGCCGAGTATAATTTCATTCGCGCAGAAGCTGCCTTGTATGGAGCTCCGGGAGACCCGCAGGCATTTTTCCAGGCTGGTATCACTGCTTCAATGACCAATGCCGGTGTTGCAGCAGCTGATATTGCAACTTATATCGCAGCAAATGGTGTGCTGACGGGTACTGCTGATCAACAATTGCAGCAGATCATCAATGAAAAATTCATAGCCAGTTATGGTGTGGTACTGGAACCATGGACCGATTGGAGGCGAACAGGTTATCCTGCGATATCAAAAGTGTCCAACGCCGTTACAGCAGATATTCCACGTTCACTGCCTTATCCGCAAAGTGAAATTGATGCCAACAAAAATGCACCTCCGCAGAAAACAGACTTGCTGGTAAGGGTGTTTTGGGATAAATAACGATTGGGTGAAATAGATAACAAAGAGGCCGTTTCAATAGTAATTATTGGGACGGCCTCTTTGTTATTGAGCAATTTTTTATTTTAAAACCGCTGCCAACTTTTGCTCCAGCGCTTCACCCCTTAACTCTGTTGCAATGATCTTACCGGCAGGGTCAACCAATACATTGAAAGGAATACCATCGAACTGGTACAAAGAAACCATGCTGCTTTCCCATTTTTTCAGGTCACTTACATGTTTCCAGTTCAGCTTGTCTTCTTTAATGGCTTCCAGCCAGGATGCTTTATCCGAGTCGAGTGATACACCCAGGATAGTGAAATTCTTATCCTTGTATTTATTGAAAGCGGCTACTACATTGGGGTTCTCATTTCTGCAGGGTCCGCACCAGCTGGCCCAGAAATCTACCAGCACGTACTTTCCTTTGAGGCTGCTCAACTGGAAAGTTTTACCGTCGGTATCGGGTAAACTGATCTCGGGCGCCTGTTGATTCAGCAAAGCATATTTCGATGTAGCGGCGGACTGCTGTTGTACGGTAAGCATGCTTTTGATCCTGGCCAGTCCGCCGTGTTCTTTGAACTTGTCGGCTGAAGCAGTAACCAGTTTCTTCAGCTCATCGGGCGGCAAGGTGCGGGAAGCCATGCCAATAGCGTAATAACGGGCAGCGGGACTGGGCGACTGCTCAATAAAATCCGTTACCATCTTGTTCATGTCTTTGATGGCGGCATCGCGGGTATTGCGTACAATCGCCAGCACACTGTCGGGCGCTTTTTGTTTCTGCAAAGTATCGAGCTGCTGAAACGCTTTGTACAATGCCGAATCTTTCCTGCGATAGTCTTCGAACAAAGTATGCAAACTTGCGCTCGCAGGAGAGCCTTCAATCTTATAAGACCGGTAATTATTAACATCGAGTGCCAACTCAATATGCCTGGCATCATTGACCAACAACACATCGGGTCCATTTTCTAAAACCAACCGGTACAAAGATTCTTCCTTGCCCATGCCTTTGAGTTCGAAACTGCCATTGGATTGCAGGCTGCCAGAATCGAGTACTACCGGCTGTTCGCCGCCATACGGTAACTCCTGCAGGTAAATTCTCTTGCCGGGTGCATGCGTTATTTTACCACTTACGGTAAATGAACCGGATTGCTGTTGCCGGCACGCAACTGTAAGCAACAGAATGCCGGAGAGTAAATAGATGATTCTTTTCATGATAGATATTAGTTGATAGATGTCGGTTGTTAGAAAAAATCTATCTAACAACTCATTTAAGTTTTTCTTCGAGTAACTGTGTTACCAATTTCGGATCGGCCTTTCCTTTGCTGAGTTTTTTTACTTCGCCTACAAATAAACCGATCAACCCTTTTTTACCTTTTTTGTATTCCGTTACTTTTTCCGGCATTTTTTCCAGGGCCTGTTGCACCCACGCATCTAGTTCGTTTGTATCGCTTACCTGTAACAGGTTCATCGACTCGGCTGTCTGCAAAGGTGATGCATTGGTAAGCATTACAGTAGGCAGTATTTTAGAAGAAGCCACAGAAAAGCTCAGTTTTCCGTCATCTACCAGTTGAATCAGGCTGGCCAGTGTAGCAGGTAACAGGCTGAGCGTTTCAAAGCCCATGCCGTTTTCGTTCAATACCTGCCTGAGTGGGCCCAGCATCCAGTTGGCGATGGCTTTGTGGTTGCTGCAGTGTTGCGCCGTTGCTTCGAAATAATCAGCCGTGGCTTTGTCATCGCACAATTGACCGGCATCATATTCACTCAATTGGTAAACCTCCTGGTATCGGGCAGACAACTGTGCGGGTAGTGCAGGCAATGCTGCCTGAATGCCGTTGATGAATGTTTCGCTGAGATGGAAGGGAGCCAGATCGGGATCGGGAAAATAACGGTAATCATTTGCTTCCTCTTTGTCGCGGATAGCAAATGTGGTATCATTGCCTGCATCGAAACTGCGTGTTTGTTGCTGAATGGTTCCGCCGGCTTCTACAATATCGATCATGCGTTGTATTTCAAACTCGATGGCTTTTTTCACATTGCGGATAGAGTTCAGGTTCTTCACCTCGGCCTTGGTACCCAGTTTGGTCTCGCCTTTCAGGCGGATGGAAACGTTGGCATCACAACGCAGACTTCCCTCTTCCATATTGCCATCGCATATACCCAGCCAGCGAACCAGTTTTCGTATTTCAGTTACATAAAGCCAGGCTTCTTCAGCGGTATGGATATCGGGTTCGGTAACGATCTCTATCAACGGGGTACCGGCCCGGTTAAGGTCGATACAGGTATACTTGTCGTCGATATCATGAATACTTTTGCCCGCATCCTCTTCCATGTGAATGCGGTTGAGGCGGATGGCCCTGTCTCCCTCCGTTGTTTTGATGGTTACATGACCTCCTTTACAAATAGGTGTGGTATGTTGAGAGATCTGGTATCCTTTGGGCAGATCGGGGTAGAAATAATTCTTGCGGGCAAAATAGTTGTCGCGTTCAATTTCACAGTGACAGGCAAGTCCCATTTTAATGGCATATTCCACCGCTTTCCGGTTGGTCTTGGGCAGGGTGCCGGGATGGCCAAGGGTAATAGGACTCACATGTGTGTTAGGCGGTGCACCAAAGGCAATGCTATCTCCGCAAAAAAGCTTGCTCACTGTTGCCAATTGGGCATGCACTTCGAGGCCTATGACTGCTTCGTATTTGGAATGGACTGACATCGGGCGCAAAAATAACAAAAAACCGCGCCTGGAATGGCGCGGCACAATGCAACATGAGAAATAAAATAATTTTATGATATCTTTATAAATCGGCTGTTTTCAGCTTTTTAGGGAACTTTACTTCAGCGGTCTGCGTCTTGCCATTCCGCTCATAAGTGAGTTTTACACTATCGCCCTCTTTCAAATCGCGCAGTTTTTCCCGAAGGGTTTCTACTGATTTTATTTCTTTGCCATCGATGGCGGTAACAATATCGCCTTTTTGCAGACCGGCTTTGGCAGCAGGGGCGTCTTCATTCACATCCATCACTTTCACTCCTTTGCTGTTGTCGAGGTCCTGCACCTGCAAACCCAATCTTGGGCGCATAAAAGGCATACCATCGAATTGGATATGGGGCATCATGTCAGACTTGAAATGAGGACCAATTTCATCTCTTCTGAAATTGAATACCCGGTTTTCTTTATTTTTTCCCAGTGCAGTGGAAGTGCTCTTTTCATTACCACCGCGCAGATAGCTGATGTTCACTTTTTCTTCCGGCTTGTATTTTCCGATCGCAGAATAGAGATCATCAGGTCCTTCGATCTTGCTATCACCCACTTTGGTGATGATATCGCCTTTTTGCAGGCCGGCTTTGGCAGCAGGGCTTTCTTTGGTTACTTCGATGATCCTGGCGCCTTTTTCATTTTTTTCACTCATCACTCCCAGGAACGCGCGGTTGGAGCTGAAAGAAAAATTGAAATCATGGTCAGGCACTGTAACCCAGGGTCCTTTCATCCTGATCCGCGGCCCTGCCATGGCCAATCCGTCGGGACCTCTCAATACCTGCAAATCGGAATCGTGCAGTTCATCAATGTCTTTTCCATTGACGGTGATCTTATCGCCATCCATTATAATGGTTGTCTTTTCATCACGGTCGCCTTTTCTACGAATGATGATGTCTTCCTCTTTTTTGAACTTCTTATCCGGAACAGGAGGGGGAAGTGTTTCCTGGGCTGCAACCGAGCCCGCGATGCACAATGCCAGCACAGAAGCTGTAATACATTTGAAATACATAAAACATGATTTTAATTATACGAAATCATTAGTAGATCAAATTTACCGATTTTTCTTACATACGAATACCTTCGGAGATGTTAAATAAGGTTAAAGGATCCTTGCAGATGGTTAAGAAAGGCACTTTATTCAATAAGCGCCTTGACTTTTGCAATAACCTGTAAAAGGTTACCTGCATCCTGACCGCCTGCTGTGGCCAATGTTTTCTGTCCGCCGCCGCCGCCCTTGATCAGTGGGGCCACCTGTTCTTTGATAATTTTTGGCGCTTCGAGTCCGCGTGAAGTACTCAATGATTCATCAATAAGTATGGCCACCTGTGCTTTACCATCAATATTGGCAGCCAACACTACGAGGTAGTTGTTCAGTTCTTTTTTCAGTTCGAAGCATAATTTTTTAAGGCCATCTGCATTGCCCACTTCTACGATCGCCCCGAGGAAAGCATTCCCATTCACTGATTCCACCTGCTTCAGTAATTCCTGTTTAATCACGATCAGTTGTTTGGCTTCCAGGCTCTCAACCTGTTTGCGCAATTCATTGTTATCGCTTACCAGTGCGTCTACTGCTTTGAGCAGTTCTTTAGGATGTTTCAATGATTCCCGCACCTGGCGTAGTTGCTCAAACTGATCCAATACCAGTTGCTCTGCGGCTGTGCCGCTTACGGCTTCTATGCGCCGTACACCGGCTGCCACCGCAGATTCGTGTTTTATTTTGAAAAAGCCCAGTTCCCCGGTATTGCCCACGTGTGTTCCTCCACAGAGCTCAACAGAATAAGCAGGGTCTATGATCACTACGCGCACGGTATCGCCGTATTTCTCACCGAACAAGGCCATCGCACCCATAGCAATCGCTTCATCCCTGTTCATTTCTTTGATGTGAACGGGAATATTGGTCCTGATCTTTTCATTCACCAACCTTTCAATATGAACGATCTCTTCTTCGCTCAGTTTGGCAAAATGAGAAAAGTCGAATCGCAGCCCTTCTTCATTCACCAGGCTTCCTTTTTGCGCTACATGTGTACCCAACACCGATCTGAGTGCCGCATGCAGTAAGTGTGTAGCGCTGTGATGAATAGTGGTCGCATGGCGCCTGGGCCTGTTCACCGCAGCGATCACCGAAGCCTGCGTATTGCCAGGCAATTTTTCTGTAAGATGAATGGTGAGGTTATTCTCTTTTTTGGTATCGATCACTTCAATCCGCTCGCCTTCGAAATCAAGCACGCCGGTATCACCTACCTGTCCGCCGCTCTCTGCATAAAAAGGAGTGGCTTCCAATACGAGTTGTACCAACTCTTTTCCTTTTGCTTTGACTTTGCGGTAGCGGATCAGCCTGCTGCGTATTTCCAATGTATCGTATCCCACGAATTCCGAAAGCGCATCTTCGTGCAGTATCACCCAATCTTCGGTATCTACTGCAGTTGCAGCGCGACTGCGGTTTTTCTGTTGTTGCATCTCTGCTTCAAAGCCGGCTTCGTCAACCCCCAGCTTATTTTCAGTGGCTATGAGGCGTGTAAGATCAACAGGGAAGCCGAATGTATCGAACAATTCGAATGCCGCTTTTCCTTCGATGGATTTGGTTTTGTTGAGGTTTGCATTACCAATGATATCATCAATCCGCTTCAATCCTTTTTCCAATGTGCGGAGGAATGCTTCTTCTTCTTCCTTCACCACTTTGCCAATGAATCCCACCTGCTGTTGTAATTCAGGGAATACAGTAGCGAATTGTTTGGCAAGGATGGGGATCAGCTGAAATAAAAGGGGCTGCTTATAATCCAGGTATGAATAATAATAACGAACGGCGCGTCGCAGGATGCGCCGAATCACATAACCAGCGCCGGTATTGGATGGGAGCTGCCCGTCTGCAATGGTGAAAGCGATGGCACGGATATGATCGGCCAGCACGCGGAAAGCAATGTCTTTTTTATCATCACTAAAATGATACTGCTGTCCCGTGATCTTTTGAGTAGCGGCAATGGTGCCGGTGAATACATCGGTATCGTAATTGCTCTGTTTCTGTTGCAATACCCTCACGAGTCTTTCAAAGCCCATGCCCGTATCTACATGCTTGGCTGGCAGGGGTTGCAGGCTGCCATCTTTCAGGCGGTTGAACTGCATGAATACATTATTCCATATCTCAATCACCTGCGGATGATCTTTATTCACCAGCGTACTACCGGCTACTGCTTTTCTTTCTTCATCCGAACGGCAGTCTACATGTATCTCTGAGCAGGGGCCGCAAGGGCCGGTATCACCCATCTCCCAGAAATTGTCTTTTTTATTACCCAGCAAAATCCGCTCGCGTGTTATGTGCTTTTCCCATTCTGCAAAAGCTTCATCATCTTTGGGCAATCCTTCCTGGCTATCACCTTCAAAAACGGTTACATACAAACGGTCTTTATCGATCTTATATATTTCGGTAAGCAGTTCCCAGCTCCAGGCAATGGCTTCTTTCTTGAAATAATCGCCAAAGCTCCAATTACCCAGCATTTCAAACATGGTGTGGTGATAAGTGTCCACACCCACTTCTTCGAGATCGTTGTGTTTGCCACTTACCCGGAGACATTTTTGGGTATCAGCCACACGAGGACTTGCCGGTTTTTTGTTTCCCAGGAAAAAATCTTTGAACTGGTTCATCCCCGCATTGGTGAACAAAAGTGTGGGATCATTTTTCACCACAATAGGGGCAGAAGGAACGATCTGGTGCTGTTTGGAAGCAAAAAAGTTAAGGAATTGCTGTCTGATCTCGGCACTGGTCATCATCTGGACAAAAATTTTTATAAAGGCATTTATGCGGTTAGAAACTATCTTTGGAAGCTTTTCAAGGGCATCAAAGGTAGGGATTTGGCGCCTCTTTGGAAGTAGCACCCCCCTATGAAGAAAATAAAATATTATTATAATACCCATACGCTCCGCTATGAGAAACTGGAAACACCCCTGCGTGTTCGCCTTTTGCGCGTGATGGGTTTTCTAATGGCTTCGGCGGTTACCGGCATGATCATCGTAGCCATCACTTTCCGCTATATCGATTCTCCCAAGGAAAAACTGTTGCGCCAGCAATATGAAGACCTTACCCAGAATTACAGCATTTTCCAGGAACGCCTGAAGCAGCTCGAATTGCAGATGGACGAAATAGAGAACCGCGACAATACGGTTTACCGTTCCATTTTCGAAGCCAAACCCATTCCCGACAGTGCGCGCATACGTGAAATGGAAAAGAGTAAGGAGGTAACACTGGTGCAGGCGATGGGTGAGACCGAGCTCATCAAAAGCATGACCGGTCAACTGAACAACCTGGCCCTGCGCCTCGCTTACCAGGAAAAATCTTTTAATGAGATCGCCAATATGGTGAAGAATAAGGAAAAGCTACTGGCAGCCATTCCTGCTATCCAGCCGGTAAGTAATAAAAACCTCAACCGCATTGCATCTGGTTTCGGTTATCGTATAGACCCCGTGTACAAAGAGCGGCGGGCGCACATGGGTCTCGATTTTTCAGCACCACAGGGAACGCCTATTTATGCTACGGCCGATGGCGTTGTGAAGGATGCAGGATTCAATACCGGTGGTTATGGTAACCGTGTGGTGATCAACCATGGTTACGGCTATGAAACTTTATATGGACACATGTACCGCATCAAAGCAAGGGTGGGACAATCGGTGAAGCGGGGCGAAGTGATCGGCTATGTGGGCAATACGGGTAAGAGCACCGGACCACATTGTCATTATGAAGTACACAAGAATGGCATTCCGGTGGATCCCATTTATTATTTCTACAATGATCTTACACCGGCGCAATTCGACAGGATACTTAAAATGGCAGCAGCCAGCAATCAAAGCTTTGATTAAAGAAAGTTGGCATGGAACCCATCGTAAAACGATACCTGATACGCATTCTGAACACCCTTTCAGTGAGTTTGCTTTGGCTTGCTGTTAATTCCACGGCAGGCATCATGTACGATCTGGCTTTCATACATGAACGCATCCAACTCAAAAACCTGCTTTTCTATACATGGTTCTTATTGAGCCTGGGCGCTTTTATATGGTATATTGTATGGTTATGGCGTAAGCCGTTGAAGCAGGAAGATGATGAATGAAGCTTAGCTGCTGTGGTCTACTACTATCTTCCACTGGCCGGCTATTTTTCTGAATAAAAGCGTGTAATGTCCGCTCAGGTCGCCCATACTTCTTTTGAGCATCCATTTCCCCAATACAAAATAATAGTCCGGAGAAAGCCGCTTCACCTGTATGATGTTGAAGCTTAATTTGCCCATCGCAGCAGTATCGGGGTATCCTTTGTGGTAATTATCCAGTGTTGTCTGGAACCCGTAACGCGGACCGGTTTTGCCTACGAACAATAAACTATCATTTTTCCAATAGCCTTTCATAAAGGCTTCCAGGTTTCCTTTGTTCCATTCGGTTGTTTGATCGGTCAGTATTTGACGGATTGCCTGCTCGTCTTTGTGTTGGGCATACAGTGGTTGCTGGAACAGGAGGGCGGCAATGAAGACAAAGTATTTCATGTAATGTGTTTAAAGATGATCATTCAATATAGTAATTATTGCAGTTTCCATGCCCTTACCATTTCCCTTTTGCCGTGCGGACCCGGAATCTTTTCCACCCTGAAGCCCGCTTCGGCCATGGCTTTTCTTACGATGCTCTTACTGGAATAAGTAACGAGGCATCCTCCTGGCAGGAGCAGGGGAAATAATTGTGAAAAGATGCCTGTTGTCCATAGTTCAGGTTGCGCTTCAGGTGCAAAAGCATCGAAATAAATACAATGAAAAGAATGGCCTGTAGTGAAATCCTGCAATGCCGCCTGTGTTTTATGGAGTGTGAAAAAGGGATTTATCGAAAGCGGTTTCTCCCATGCTGCTGTATGCAAGAATTGAAAAGCATCTTCAAAGCCGATGATCCTTCCGTAATTCAATAATGCAGCTTCTGTAGTGGTTAACGGATATGGTTCAATGGCCAGGTAAAAAATATTTCTTCGGTGGTTGATCGCTTCGCGCAAGCTGAGCAAGGCATTCAACCCTGTACCAAACCCCATCTCAAATATGCAAACAGGGTCACTGGCAAAACCGTTCATACAGGTAAGCAGTCCGGCTTCAATATATACTTGCATGCTTTCACTTACTGCACCGTGTTTACTATGATAGCTTACATCCATCGCCGGTATGGCAACTGTATGCGAACCATCTGCCGTTAATCTAATTTCCCTTTGCATGGCATTGCAAATTAGCTAACTTAACCGCATGGAGTATATCAAACATCTGCAAAAAGACAAAAGGCTGGCAAAGGCCATAGGTGAGGAAGTGCATGAGTTGAAACTGCACAAGAATATTCCGCTGAGACTAATGGCCAGCATCATGAGCCAACAACTGAGCACCAAAGTAGCCAGGGTTATTTACCATCGTTTCCTGGAATTGTATAACGGAAAGGAGCCCAGTCCGCAACAGGTATTGGATACACCACCGGAAAAACTGCGTGCTATAGGGCTAAGCAATGCCAAGGTATCTTATGTACAAAATGTAGCGCGTTTCTGTATCGAACATCAGATCACCGATAAGAAACTGCTGGTCATGAGCAATGAAGAGATCATAGAGCTGTTGACCGCTATCAAAGGCGTGGGGAAGTGGACGGTTGAAATGCTGCTCATGTTTACGCTGGGGCGTGAAGATGTTTTCGCTGTGGACGACCTGGGTATTCAACAGGCTATGACCCATATATACAAACTGGATGCCACCGATAAAAAAGCGATGAAAGAAAAAATGCTCCGCCTATCTTCGAAATGGACACCATACAGGACCTACGCCTGCTTGCATTTATGGGCGTGGAAAGATGCCTGATGTTACGCCGAGTTCCTCGCAGCATTGATGATCCCGAACATACTCCTGGTAACCAGTTTCTCATACACCACTTTCAGTTGCTCGTTGGTCTCGGGCTGATTCAGTTGATGTAGCGCATACTGCTGGATGGTAAGCAGGGGCAATACAATCTTATCACGCATCTGGATAGAAGCGCGGCCTGGCTGGTCATCGGCCATCAGGTCGGCCGCATCGGCCAGTTGCAATACGAGCCGCCGGGTGAGGTCGAACTCATCTTTGACGAGTTGCCAGATGGGTCCGTACTGTGGATCGTCTTTAATATACTGTGTTATAGCAAAATAAGATTTCAGCATACTCATCATGCTGTTGTCGATCAATGTGCGGAAGAAAAGCACGTTGCGGAACATCGCTTTCACATCATTCCACAAACCTTTATTCTTCATTTCCAGCAAAGCAGTGCCTACACCGTAAAAGCCCGGCACGTTTTGTTTGAGCTGGCTCCAGCTTCCCACAAATGGCACGGCACGAAGGTCTTCGAATTTCAGGTCTCCGCCATTGCCTCTTTTGGAAGGGCGGCTGGCAATATTGCTTTTGCTGTAATAATTCAGCGGACTGAACCGTTGCAGGTAAGAGAGGAACAGTGGATGTGTTTTGAACGATTGGTATGCTTCGTGACTGATCCTGCCCAGTTCTTCCAGCAGGAAACGGTCGTGTTGCGATACCTGTATGCGTGTGTCGGCAAACAATTCATTACTGGCCCCGGCACTCAGTAATTGCTCCAGGTTATACTGCGATGATTGTATGGTGCCGAAATTGGACGTAATGGTTTGCCCCTGTACGGTAATCTGTATTTCTTCGTTCTCAATATTGCTGCCGAGTGAAGCGTAAAACTTATTCGTTTTACCTCCGCCGCGAGAAGGGGGGCCTCCGCGGCCATCGAAGAAGCGGGCTTTGATATTGTATTTGCGCGAAATGGCAGTAAGGTTTTCTTTGGCCGTATAAATGCTCCAGTTGGCCTGCAGGTAGCCACCGTCTTTGGTGCCATCGCTGAAGCCGAGCATTATGGTTTGCTGTTGCTTACGCAGGTGCAGGTGTTGCTTGTAAATGGGAAGCGTATAGAGCAACTCCATGATCGACTCTGCTTGCTGCAGGTCGTCGATGGTCTCAAACAAAGGAACAATGTCGATGCTGAGCAATTCCTTGCTCCATCCGCATAAACGGAGCAGGGCATATACTTCCATCACATTCACCGCGCTCTGGCAATTGCTGATGATGTAACGATGACAGCCGGCTTCTCCGTTTAACTGTTGTATCTGGTTGATGGCATACATGCTTTCAAGGGTATCCCTGGTAATGGTATCCCTGAAGAGCGCAGGATCGATGTTGCCGTGCAGATCGGCCAGCACCGCAATTTGTGCAGTGGGGCTGAGCGTTTCGTAATTGTCGGGCAGTATGGGGTGTAAAGATTTTTCTTTTAATTCTTTGTTGATCTGCAGCAACACATGCCTGTGTATACGACTGTCCTGCCTCACGTCCAGTGAAGCGAAATGCATACCGAATATCTTCACTTTGTGTATCAGGCTATCGACCCTTTGCAGGAACAGGGAATGGTGCTGCGATACCATCAGGTTGCGTATATCGTACAGCTTATGAAGGAGCTCATCTTTACCGATATGACGGCAATCGGTTGGACGGAAAACGTTTGCATATAGTTGTTCCTCCAGTTCGTGCACCATCTGGTCTACGCCCGAGAAAGTGAGGCGGCGCTTGAGTTTGCGGATATCCCGGTAATAGCATACAATGATAGCGCTTCTTAGTGCCTCAGCTACTTTGATAGTAGTAGCAGCATTGACAAAGGGATTCCCATCCCTGTCGCCACCAGGCCAGAAGCCCAGTTCAATGAAAGGATTGTCTCCATCGTAATCGTTGTCGAATATTTCGCGGGCAATAAAATTGTAGATATTACCGATGGATTGGTAAAGGATGTTTTCCAGGTACCACATGAGATTGACCGCTTCATCGTAAGGCGTGGGTTGCTTCTTGTTAAAGAAAGGCGTGATGCCCAACTGCTGGATGTATTGGTTGATGGTATGGAAATCGTTTTTATTGATGGCATCGCTCATGTCGTGAATGATGCCCAGTACATTACCTGGATAAAACTGGGTGGGATGCGCTGTGAGTACAACCCGCACCTTGAATTTGCGCAATTTGTTTTTCAGAGCCTGCGTTTTTCCGGTGAAAACAGCTTCATTATAGAGGCCTTTCAGGCTGCCGGCGCCGTTGATATCATTGACAGAATCAAAAGCGGCATCTTCGATGGCATCGAATAATACCACCTGTCTTTCAATGTACTGAACGGATTTGAAGAGCCGGTCGATCTTGTCGGTCTCCTCGCGTACGCTGGTATGCTGCTGAAAGAACTCGTTGATGATCTCTATGGGGCTTTTCCCATTGGCGTATCCGTCAACACAAGCTTGTAAAAGAATGGGGAGAAAAGCGCCAACATTGGCTACTCCGGAAAAGGGAAGCGCTGCAAACAGACTATTGTAAATGGTATATTTATCTGCTACGTTGCGTTTGAAGTTATTGGTGTATAATGATGAAGACATATCCTGTTCTAAACGGCTCCGAAGTTAGTCTATTTGCTGTTAATGATCTTAACAAAAATTGTAGACTATTCAGCTGTCACTAATGAATGTTTGTTATGGAGTTTGTTACTTACATTTATTTGGTATTCTTTTGCAGGGAATAGAATCCAATACCTTTGTAAGTTGCCTATATCTAAAAATTGCCCTGAATGCATCCAGACGATAAGGAACTATTGTTTCAGTTTCGTGTACCGGCCACCAAAGAACGGGCCTTCAATGCTATTGTAAAAAAGTATCAGGAGAAGTTGTATTGGCATATCCGAAGAATGGTGATAAACCATGAGGATGCCAACGACGTGCTTCAAAATGTATTCATCAAAGTATGGAATGCCCTTGAGCAGTTCAGGGAAGACAGCCAATTGTATACCTGGTTGTATCGGATCGCTACCAATGAATGTTTGAGTTTCCTGGAACAGCAAAAGAAGAGAAGCGTGCTGAGCATGGAAGACCTGGATGCTGCTGCCAGCGACAAAATAAAGGCCGATCAGGGGTTCGATGCCAACCAGTTGGAATGGAGGCTTCAGTTGGCAATACAGCAACTTCCTGAAAAACAGCGGATTGTGTTTAACCTGCGGTATTATGAAGAAATGCCTTATGAGGAAATGAGCAGGGTATTAGATACCAGTGAAGGGGCATTGAAAGCCAGTTACCATCATGCCGCAAGGAAAATCGAGGAGTTCATTAAAAATTATTAAACTTTCGGTTAGCGCCGGGGTCTATTATAGTTGTACATGGATCAGCATCAGCCCATAGAAAATGAATTGAACAGCATCAGCCCCCTTCTGGCAGGTCTGCAACGGCACACGGTATTTAGTGTGCCTGCCGGCTATTTTGACGGGTTGGCTGATCGTATCATACAGAAAATCAAGCTGTTGGAAAAGGAGAAAGATGCCGATGAACTGGCAGATATTGCCCCCTTGCTTCATGCCATGGCCAGGAAAAATGTGTACACTGTTCCTGAAGGGTATTTTGAACAGACCATTGTGCACCCCCCTGTGAGGCTAGTGTCTATACACCGTTCGGGTAAATGGATGCGTTATGCCGCCGCGGCTGTCCTTACAGGAGCTATTGGTACAGGTATTTTCTTTGCCTCCCGGAAAGAACAGGTGAGTGATTATGAAAAATATACGAAGGTGGATGTATCTTCAGCCATCGATAAAGTGAGCGATACGGAGCTGGTTAATTACCTGGACAAAAATGAGCGACTGACCGGAAGTACTGACCAGACCATGGTTACCGCCAGCGAAGAATTACCAGACCTGAGCAAACACATCAGCCAATATTCCGATGAGGAACTGAAGAAGTTCCTGGATGAAAATAAGGATTTGGAGCTTGTTAAAGAAACCCCCGGAGGCGAATAATTTATGATGAAGCGGATACCAGTTTTACTATTATTAATAGCCGGTCTCTATTATACCACTGTCGCTTGCCCATTCCAACAGCAACAACCACAACAGCAGCCGGCAACACCAGCCCAACAAACAACTCCGCCACAACCCACTATCAATGTGATGGGTTTGAAGATTGCATTTGTAACCAAACAATTAAACCTGAGTTCAGAAGAAGCCCAGAAATTCTGGCCTGTGTATTACGATTATGTGGATGATATGAAAGATGCGAGGGAAGAAGAGAAAAAAATGGATGTGCTGGCTTTCGAAGAAAGGTTGCTTAACATCCGCAAAAGATACAAGGTTGAATACAAAAAGATACTCGGTACCGACGAACGCGCCAATAAAGCACTCACGATCGATCGCGATTTCAACCAGGTGGTAAAAAAAGAATTGCAGCAAAGAGCCGAGTTAAGGAAACAGCGCAATAGTAATAAACAGGGTAATTAATTATTTTCTCCCCAAACAGGTGTTTTGATATCGTGGTAGAATAAAAAGGTCCAGCTTTTTTCCTGTCCTTCCTGCCACCATTGCTGTCTTAATTCCATGCATTTTTTTCCGTCGTAATCGTATTTGGCCACGAAGCGGTTTTTCATTTGTTGTAATTGCGGTGCATCGTCACCTCCGAAAAAAACGGTCTTCCCATTGGAAACAATGCTGAATACCTGGTGAAATTTACTGTGCGCACCAGTTAACCGGTAATGGATTTGATCGCCGATCCATCCATCATCATTTGTCAACCATTCTACCCTGCTAAAATCTTCTAACAAACTGAAGTCTTCAGAAATATAAGAAGCATTGCCTGCTTCCATCGCAAAATCGAACTCTCTTTTTTGCACGTAATAAGTAGCATACGGGAAGCTGATGAAACGTTCTCCTGTTCTGTCATCTGTAAGCGTGATGCCGCCTGCGTGGTCTTTGTGTAAGTGGCTCATCAGCACTTTGGTAACCTGGGAAGGATTGATGCCCGCTTTCAGCAGGTTGTTGTGCAGTTGGGGTTTGCCATCGGCATCGTTATATCCCAGCCCTGTATCCAGCAGGATGATATCGTTATCCGTTATCACAACAAAAGGCTGTATCTCAACCAGCATGCTTCCAACGGGCCTGCTGTTCAGCACTTGTGTTTCCGGATCGAAGGGATTGAAAACTTTTGTCTTATCTACTGTGAATGCGCCTTCTGAAAGCGGAACGATTTGAATAGGGTTGCTCATCTTAAAACCATTTGTCTGTCAGCATCCAGCCTCAGCAGGACGAAGATCAGCACGGTAAAAGTCAGTAATGAAGATCCTCCGTAACTGATCAGCGGCAAAGGTATGCCCACAATGGGAAACAACCCAATGGTCATACTAACGTTCACGGCAATATGGAAGAAGATGATACTGGCCACACTGTAAGCGTATACCCGGCTGAAAGTACTTCGCTGTCTTTCGGCAATTTTGATGATGCGGAAGAGCATGAAAAGATAAAGCAACAGGAATACCAGGCAGCCCGAAAAACCAAAGGCTTCGCCCAATGATGTAAAGATGAAATCGGTATGTTGTTCAGGTACGTATTTACCCCTTGTTTGGGTTCCTTTGAGGAAGCCCCGCCCCAATAACCCTCCCGAGCCAATGGCTATCTTGCTTTGTCTTACGTTATAGTCGTCTGGTTTATGCGCCGCTTTTTCATTGGGGTTTTTCCGCGCCGATTTTTTGTTCAGGCTGCAATCGTATTCTTTACCCACCATGCTGTAAATGCGGGTACTTTGATAGCATTCGAATACGTTGTTGAATATATAGGGCACTACAAAACGCTGTACGCCCACACAGAGTAACCAGGTTCCTATAATAATGGTAAGCAATCCTTTGTTCCTCCGGAATTGTTTACGTAACATAAAGATCAGCACAGCGGCAATAACAGTAAGAATGATGGCCAGCAAGTTGGGTTCCACTACCAGTGTGGCAATTACCAGTACGGCAAAAGAAGAGCCCACAACCAGTATCTGGCCTGGCAGCCCCTCACGGTACATGGCAACTAGGAAAGAAGAATATACGAGGGCCAATCCCATCTCATGCTGTAAGATCGACAACATAGCAGGAGCCGCAGCAATAATGCTTGCAATGATCTGTGAGCGCAGCTTGCTGAAATCCACTTCTTGTCGCGATATGAACTTGGCCAATGCCAGCGCAGTAAAGATCTTGCAAACTTCTGCCGGCTGCAGGTTGAAGCCTCCGCCCAGTGGTATCCAGCTTTTAGAGCCGTTGATATTTTTCCCCAATACAAAAGTGGCCAGCATCAGCACAATCCCGAAAGCATAGAGCAGGTTGGCAAAAGCGGTAAACAATTTACTGTCTGTTAGCAGGATGAAAATGGCAACGATGGCACAGATGCCACTGAAGATGAGCTGTTTGCTGTAGTTGGTTTTACCGCTGAGAAAAGACTGCGCCCAGTTGGTGCCGGTGCGATATTCTACCATGAATATGCAAAGAATACCTATGCTTACCATGATAGCATAGAGCCATATCATGGTAAAATCTACACCCTGTGCCACTTTGTTACTCCTGTTATTCATAAGGTTTAAGCGCTTGCTGTTCTCTTTGATAAAAATTTACGTGGGTCATCGGGCAGAATAGCCTGTGTTGTTATCCTATGCTGTTGTTTGTCTTTGTTGGGTTTAGGTGGATTGTTTACAGGTGCGGGAGGAGGAGTGTCTATATCAGGTTCCTCCTCAATATTCGAAGTATCACGCATGGCTTTCTTCGCGGCTTCCGATTCTTTTGCCTGTCTGCTGGAATCCCTTGCGGCTATTGCTTTTCGCATCAATGCGGGGATCAGGTTCTTTTTAGTGAACTCTTCCAGCATCGCTTTCCGTTCTGTTCCCGAGATAGAATCCCTTAAATATTTCTCTACCAGCAGGCTGGCAATAGGAGCGGCGGCCCAGGCACCCTGACCTGCATTTTCGCAAATGACCGCAATAGCTATTTTAGGATTTTCTCTTGGAGCAAAAGCACCAAAGAAAGAGTGATCGATCTGTTTTTCTACTTTGCCATTGACTTTGGCATAGTTCTCTACCGTACCCGTTTTGCCGCACATGTTGATACCCGGTATTCTCGACCTGACAGCTGTTCCATATTCTACCACGGCCTGCATGCCATCCTGCACTGCTTCAAAAACAGAGTCGGAGATATGATTGGCAGTATGGTGTTTTGTCTTGTATGCTTGCAGCATGTTGAACTCATCTCCTCCTTCAATTGAGTCGATAAGATGGGGTACATAATACCAGCCCCTGTTGGCAATGATGGCCATTACATTGGCTAGCTGTGCTAATGTAGTGCTTACCTCGCCTTGCCCTATAGCGTTGGAAATAATATTACAGGATTGAAAATAAGCGCCATACATTTTGGGATTACGGTAGAATTGAGGTGTAGGGATGTTTCCTTTTTTCTCAGAGGGCAGGTCTATGCCCAATCTACGGCCCAGGCCAAACGAATAGGCATATTTGTTGAATACGGTCAGGGAGCTGTCTATACTGCCATATCTTCGTTGATCCAGTATTCGCTTATATACTGTGGAGAAGTAGGTATTGTCACTATGCGCAACCGCTTCTTTAAAATTGAATACACCTTTATCGAGACATTTAGGCTTGCCCGTACCGCAACCGGTAAAATAACCGGGACAGCTGATCATTTCTCTTTCGTTGATTACGCCTTCAGTTAAACCGGCAATACCTACTACTGTTTTAAAGGTAGACCCCGGCGAGTAAGTAGTAGCAATGGTTCTGTTGAGCAAGGGCAGCCTGGGATCGAGAAAGAGTTCAGAGAAATGTTTCCTGCGCTGATTTCCCGTGAGGTAGTTCGGGTTGTAAGTCGGGGCACTTACCATGCAAAGGATGCCACCTGTTTTGGGATCAATGGCCACAATGCTTCCTACCTTATTGGTCATTAATGTTTCGCCGAGTTTTTGTAATTCAACGTCGATGCTGGAATACAAGTTTTTTCCGGCAATAGCGGTTGTATCATAAGCGCCATTTTCCCATGACCCCTGTATACGGCCCCTGTTATCCCTGATGTAGCGTTTGATGCCCCTTTGTCCCATCAGCACTTTCTCGTATGTATTTTCCAGGCCTGTTCTTCCCACATAATCGCCCATCTCATAACCTTCCTCTTTATGTCTTCTGAGAAAACCGGTATCTACTTCTGCGATGTATCCGAGAACAGCGGCGCCAGCGTTATAAGGATAACTCCTCACTGACCGTTCGTTCAGCGCAAAACCGGGAAACTTATACATGTTCTCATTCAGCTTTGCATACATTTCAGGCGTAAGCAATGCTTCGAAAACGCTGGGTTTTACACTGGTGTTCTTGAAAATGATCTCCCGCATTCTTTTGCGGTAAGTGGCGGTATCGATGTCCAGCAGGTTGCAAAGCGCTAATGTATCGGTTCCCTTCGCGTCGGCGGGAATGACTATCAGGTCGTAGCTGACAGCGTTTTCAAGGATAGCCTTTTTTTTACGATCGAAGATGATACCGCGGTCGGGATACACCACTTTCCGGTAGAAAGCATTATTATCGGCCGCCAATTTGTATTTGGCAGAGAACAGTTGTAGGTTGACCAGCTGGCCAATGATGACCAGGATAACGCAGGCAAAAACAATTTGCACTACGCGGCTCCTGTTCTGATTAAATACCGGCATAATTCAATAAACTATTGTAAAGAATATTGCAAATCTACGCTGCATTGGTTTTATACCTTCTCTTGCGAGGGAACAACATTTCGGCAAGGGCAATCAGCAACAGACTCACCGCAGTGGTGCCCGCTACTTTCCCCAGGAAGTATATGAAGTTACCGAATTGCAGCCATTCGATCAATACAAGGTAAAAATGGTGTACGAAAGTCAGTATAACCACGTAGAGGCTGTAAGGTGCCAGTCCCATACTTTTCACACTCGGCTCGGAATAGCTCTGTTCGGTGGTTTCCTGTGGAATGAGGAGACCAAGGAGAACGGGTCTTATAAAAGCGATAAGCACACAGGGGGCTGCGTGCAGACCGGGCGTTCCAGTGAAAGCGTCCAGGGTGAGTCCGAATGCAAATGCCAGTACCATCAGGAACAGGCGGTTGATATTGAAGGGCAGCCAGATGATGAATAAGAAATAAATATAGGGCACGATGAACTGGTGCAGCGGGGGCACTTCATTCAGAATGAACACCTGCAGCAGGATGAACAGTACATAACGGATGCTATTTCTTACAAGGCTGCTCATGGATTTTTCGATGGGGTATTTTCCAACGCCGTCTGCTCGGCATAGCGCGCATTGGCTATCACGTTAACATATTGCAGGTTGAAAAAATTAGTGGCTATTTTTACTTTGATGAGATAAAAATTACTTGAGGGGTCGGCGCTGATAGCGGCAACAGTGCCCACCATCAGGTGTGAAGGAAAATTGGCGGAATAATTACTGGTGAGTACAGTATCGCCTTTATTCACTTTCGCACTCTTGCTCACATTTTTCAGTTGCAGATAGGAGGGATTGACGCCATCCCATTCGATGCTTCCTGCATAATTATCTTTCTTGAGCATGGCGCTCACTTTGCTGTTGCGGTGCAACAGGCTCATCACGCGGCTGATGTTGTTAGTGGCTTCCACTACAACACCTACAATGCCTTCCGGACCGATGACAGCCATTCCTTTTTTAACGCCTTGTTGGGTACCTCTTTCCAATGTAATGAAATTGGTTTGCAAGGTTACGGTATTACCAATGACCCTGGCCGGCAGATAAATGTATTTACGGTAATGTCCCAGTGTATCGCGCAAAGTAGTATCGGTAACAGCTTTGCGACTGCTGTCGGGTGCCTGGAAATTGGCTGCCAGCATATTGCGCAGGCGCGCATTTTCTTCGGCCAGCTGCCGGTTGGTCTCTTTCAGGCTGAAATAACTGCGCAGGTTGCTGTATCGATGGTTGAGGTTACCGGTTGCTTCATTGAGAGCAGCAGAGAAAAAAGCCTCGTGGGTTTTGCTTGCGTTGCTTAATAAGATAATGGCAGCAATCTGTAACAGCAGGAAGCTGAGAAAACCAAAGTACCGCCGTATGAAGAAAAATATGTTTTTCAAGGGACTATCTCATAATAAAAGGAAACCGCTGATAGTTTTTTAAAGCCAATCCTGTACCGCGTACTACGCTCTTGAGCGGATCATCGGCTACGTGCACAGGCAATTTGATTTTGGCGCTGAGGCGTTTGTCCAGACCACGCAACAGCGCGCCACCCCCCGTCAGGTATAATCCTCTGCGGTAGATATCAGAAGCCAGCTCGGGCGGCGTGGTCTCCAGCGCTTTCAGGATGGCTTCTTCTATTTTGAAAATGCTTTTATCCAGTGCTTCTGCAATTTCCTGGTAGCTTACCATGATCTGTTTAGGAATACCTGTTACCAGGTCACGGCCGTTTACGGGAAGATCATCCGGCGGATTGTCGAGGTCTTTCATCGCAGCGCCCACCTGTATCTTGATCTGTTCTGCGGTACGCTCACCAATCAGTAAGCTGTGGTAACGACGCAGGGCTTCCATGATATCGGCAGTGAATTCATCACCCGCGATACGGATACTCTGGTCGCATACAATGCCGGCAAGAGCGATCACGGTAATACCTGTTGTACCACCACCAATATCAATGATCATATTACCAACCGGTTCTTCTACGTCGATGCCGATACCCAGTGCTGCGGCCATGGGCTCATGGATCATATACACTTCTTTGGCGCCTGCCTGCTCGGCACTGTCGCGCACCGCACGTTTTTCAACTTCGGTAATGGAAGAAGGAATACAGATGACCATACGCCAGCTGGGCGGGAACAAGGGTTTCTTTGGATAGATCATTTTGATCAGTTCCCTGATCATCAACTCGGCGGCGTTGAAGTCGGCGATCACGCCGTCTTTCAACGGACGAACCGTGCGGATGCTTTCGTGTGTTTTTTCGTGCATCATGAGCGCTTTCTTTCCTACCGCCAACACTTCTTTCATGTTGTTACGGTTCAGCGCCACTATAGAAGGCTCATTGACTACTACTTCGTCGTTATGTATGATGAGGGTATTCGCAGTACCCAGGTCCATCGCAATTTCCTGTGTGAAAAAATTGAACAATCCCATTGTAAATCTTAAATTCTAATTAGTCAGCTAATGCTTGCAAAGGTGGATGAAATTGGTTGAATTAACAAAGTCTAAAATACCGATTTTTCAGGCAAATTCGTATCCGATATCCTTCCGGTAGTACATGCCGTCAAAACTGATTCCAGCCAGTGTTTTTTTCGACAGGTTCACTGCCTCGGTAATGTTGTTGCCGAATGCCGAAACCGCTAATACTCGTCCGCCATTTGTCACCACATCGGCACCCAATTGTCGGGTTCCTGCGTGAAATACGATGGTGGTTTTGTTGTCGCCGGCATGGGCCAGTCCCTCGATCCTGATATTCTTTTGATAATCGCCAGGGTACCCTCCGCTGACTGCCATTACTGTGCAGCAGCTCCTCTCGTCGAAAGCGATATTAGCATCAATTAACGTGCCATTATCCATCGCTGCAAAAAGTGCCACCAGGTCTGTCTGTAACCTCGGCATCACTACTTCTGTTTCGGGGTCGCCCATGCGGCAATTGTATTCGATCACATAGGGTTCGCCATTGCAGTTCATCAGTCCGAAGAAAATGAAACCATGATAAATCAACCCTTCTTTTTTCAATCCGGCTACTGTTGGACGTATGATGCGTGACGCTACTTTTTGCATAAAGACCTCATCCATAAAAGGTACGGGGCTTACACAGCCCATGCCACCTGTGTTGAGCCCGGTATCCCCTTCACCGATGCGCTTGTAATCTTTGGCATGGCCGATGAGTTGATAGTCGATACCATCTGTGAGTACAAATACACTCACTTCAATACCCTGCAGGAATGATTCGATCACCACTTTGCTGCTGGCTTCGCCAAATTGTTTGTCCAGGATCATGGAGGCAAATACTTCCTGTGCCTGCTCAAGGGTTTCGGCAATGACTACCCCTTTGCCTGCGGCGAGTCCGTCTGCTTTCAATACCACGGGCAGACTGTGCGCGGCGATGTATTTTTTTCCTTCTTCAAAATTATCGGCAGTGAACTCGGCATAAGCCGCAGTGGGAATCTGATGGCGCTGCATGAATTTTTTGCTGAAAGCCTTGCTGCCTTCCAACTGGGCCGCCGCCGCCGAAGGGGCTACGACGGTAATCTTCTGCAACTGCTCATCGGCCTGAAAAAAATCGTAAATACCTTTTACCAGCGGCTCTTCAGGTCCTACTACCAACATATTGATGTGATGTGTAATACAGGCTTCTTTAATAGCTGCAAAATCTGTTACACCGATGGGTAGATTGGTACCGTATTGAGTTGTTCCTGCGTTGCCGGGAGCAATGAATAATTGGTCGCAATGATGACTCTGGCTCATTTTCCAGGCCAGCGCATGTTCTCTTCCGCCCGAGCCAAGTAAGAGTATATTCATGGTAAAATACTGATTGTGGGGCGAAAGTAGAACTTAATTCATTCCACATAACTTTTTTCCGGCAGGCGTTTGGCCACCAGCAGGTAAAGCACAAAAAAGCCCGACAATATGCTGATGAACAGCCAAAAATAACTGGCACCTGTATAGCGTGCAAAGAACCCGTTATTGGCAATGCTGTTGTTGACAAGACTGGTGAAAATATTGCCCAGCGAAATCCCCAGCAGGTAAAGGGCCGTCATGGTGCTCTTCATGGATTTGGGTGATTGGGTATAGGCATATTCCAGGCAGGTGATAGATACCAGTACTTCGGCGCCGGCCAGGATGAAATAAGCCAGTATCTGCCACCACACAGTGGGCCTGCTACCCTGATCGATCTTTTCCTGTAAAAAAGCAATGATGATAAAGGACAGGATGGTTAGGAACAACCCCGCACCGATCTTACGCAGCGGCGTAACCTTGATGCCTGTTTTTTCAATGAGTGGGAACAATCCATAAGTGAACACCGGTATCAGGCTGATCAGAAACAGGGGATTGAATGTTTGAATCTGCTCCGGCAGGAACTCATAACCGAAAATATGCAGGTCCAGTTTGGTAGCCTGCAATACCCATTCGGAAAGGTTTTGGTCCCACAGGGCCCAGAAAATGGGAGTAAATGCAAATACAGCCAGGATGCGGTACACAGCCTGCACGCCATCGATGGCCTCTGGAGAATATTTTTGGGCTACCAATTCCCAAACTGTTTTCCCCTGGCGGTTGGAAAAAGCCTTTTTCAGGGCATAGAGGGATATTCCCATGAAATTTTCTTTTTTTACACCTGTTGGCGGCACTTTTATATATCTATGCCGGCCCAACCAAAAGATCAGTGTAGCCAGACACATGAGTATGCCCGGTATGCCGAAAGCGAGTTCCGGTCCGTATTTCTTATAGATGATGGGTATCAGCAGGGTCGACAGTACAGAACCCGAATTAATGCTGAAATAGAACCAGCCATAGACTTTCGACATCAGTTCCTGGTTCGATTTGTCGAACTGGTCGCCCACATTGGCCGATACGCAGGACTTGATACCTCCCGCCGCAATGGCTATCACGATGAGGCCGGTGCTGAACAGGCTGAGATCGTGTGTAGACAGCGACAGTAACAGGTTACCAATGGCATATAATATAGAGACATAGAGGATAACCTTGTATTTGCCGAAGAACCAGTCGGCAGCAATACCACCCACCAGCGGCATAAAATAAGCAAAGAAGACAAAGAGGTGTGATAGCTCGTTGGAACGGGCTTCGGCTATGCTCTGCATGGCCGGGTTATGGGCCGGGTTGAAGAATTGCGCTACCAGGAAAGTGGGCATGATGGCTCGTATGGCATAAAAGCTGAAACGTTCGGCGGCTTCATTTCCGATAATAAATGGCACCGATTTGGGCATTTTAGCTTTTTTTTGCTCGTTTGGTATCTCGGGCATAAATCGTATTTTGAAATTTTAAATCGTGCCGAAAGTAAGGATTTATGAGTGGAAACTAACAATTGGCAGCTAACAACTAAACTATACATTGATGTCTCAATCTTCCAAGACCTTTAAGCCCTTCGTTTCTCCCGAAACGAATATGAAAGAATTGACCGTTAAGTCCATACTGGTGGGTAGTTTGTTCGGCGTTATTTTTGGCGCCGCCACCGTGTACCTGGCTTTGAAAGCGGGCCTCACCGTAACTGCATCCATCCCCATTGCTGTTATTGCCATTACATTGGGGCGAAGATTCCTCAAGACCACCATCCTGGAAAACAATATCATCCAGACTACCGGTTCTGCGGGTGAAAGTATTGCAGGCGGGGTGGCTTTTACACTGCCGGGCTTTCTTTTTCTTTCATCGCCTACCAGCGCTGAGTACTTCAATTATTTAACCATATTGGTATTGGCTATTGTAGGCGGACTGTTAGGCACTTTGTTAATGATACCCTTGCGAAGGGCCCTGATCGTTAATGAGCATGATACCCTTCCTTATCCCGAAGGAACTGCTTGTGGTGATGTGTTGAAGGCCGGTGAGAAAGGCGGTGATTTTGCCAAGACGGCTTTCTGGGGGTTGGGGGTGGCATTGCTGTATGCGTTCTTACAAAAAATACTGCACGTGATTGCAGAGACGCCTTATTATGCAACCAAACAGATCAATAAATTCTTCCCTTCGGCAAGGGTAAGCGGCGAGATCACACCTGAATATATTGGCATTGGTTACATCATTGGGCCGCGTATTGCCGGTGTGTTGGTGGCGGGCAGTGTGTTGAGCTGGATGGTGTTCATTCCTTTGTTGTCTACATTGGTTCCGGGGGATGTGATTGCATTGCAACTGGCCAAGCTGGGTTACCTGGCAGATATCACCAAGCCGGGTGGTAAAGGCGGGTGGGATCCGGTTACGCATCATTTCAGTGATTATGCATCTGCCATTTATTATGCTTATGTAAGGCAGATCGGTGCGGGCGCAGTAGCAGCAGGGGGTATCATCACCCTTATCAAAACCATTCCTACGATTGTAAAATCGGTGAAAGGAAGCCTGTCTTCTTTGAAGGCTGGCAATGAAGAAGGTGCTGCAACTGCTGTGTTACGCACAGAAAGAGATTTGAGCCTGAAGGTAGTAGGATTGGGCAGTCTTGGCCTGATCGCTGTTATTACTTTATTACCACAAGTGCCCGGCGATAACCTGCTCCAGAAATTATTCATTGGTATACTGGTATTGTTGTTCGGCGCTTTGTTTGTAACGGTAGCTTCACGCATTGTAGGATTGATCGGTACATCGAACAGCCCCATCAGTGGCATGACCATCGCCACAGTGATGGGCACCAGTCTTATCTTTCTCAGTGTGGGTTGGACTGGTAAAGCGTTTGAGCCATTGGTGCTGGTAGTTGGAGGGATGATCTGTATTGCCGCAGCCAATGCCGGAGGTACTTCGCAAGACCTCAAGAGCGGTTACCTGGTAGGCGCCACACCGCGTAACCAACAGATCGCTTTGTTCATTGGCGCTATTGTATCTTCTGTTATTATTGGTATAACGGTTAAGTTCCTGGATAAACCTTCAACAGAAATGTTACAGCAAGGGGTGCATCATGCGATCGGTTCAGAGAAGTTCCCGGCGCCGCAAGCTACATTGATGGCTACATTGATCAAAGGGATATTGTCGCAGAACCTCGACTGGCAATATGTAATGGTGGGTATATTCCTGGCTGTTACAGTAGAACTCTGCGGTTTGAAAGCATTGAGTTTTGCTATTGGTGTTTACCTGCCGCTTTCTACCACGCTGCCCATTTTCGTGGGAGGCGCTATCAGGGGAATTATAGAAGCAAAACAGAAGAAAGCAAACAAGCAGTTGAGCGCTGAAGAAGAGGAGTTGAGTAAAGGAAGTCTGTTTGCAACGGGATTGGTAGCGGGTGGCGCTGTTGCCGGTGTGTTGATTGCTTTTATTGCCGGAAGTGATAAAGGAGAACGATTCCTGAATGCAGTGAGCATGGAAGACAGTATCAGTCATGCGTTATCACAGGATGGTTATTTCCTGGTGGGCGCTTTGTTCTTCGCATTGATGGGCATCATACTGTACCGGGTGGCAATGAAAAAGGCGGTATAGTTGCTTTATTCGTCTTTGATGAAACGGTGCAGCAGATCTATGTTGTGGATGGTGATCTTTTTCCCATCCACTGAAATAGCTGCCTCCTCCGTCATTTCATTCATGATACGGAACAATGTCTCGTAGGTAGTGCCGGTGTAAGACGCCAGGTCCTGTTTACTGAGGTAAAGGTCAATACATCCCTCGCTGTTCGTGCCGAATTTTTCTTTGAAAGTGAGCAGGGCCTGGGCGATCCTTCCTTTTACGGTCATGTGTGCGAGGTTTCGCATGCGCTTTTCCGATTCTTTCAATTCCGCAGCGAAGAACATCATCAGGTGGTAAAGAAAATCGTGGTTTACTTTTAAAGTAGTGTGGAAGAAATTCAGGTCAATGAAACAGACATCGGTAGGTTGTAATGCGGTAGCGGATACCGGATATACGGTATCGGTGCCCAATCCTCTGTGGCCCACAATGGCGCCGTCGCGGGCGATGCGCAGGATCAGTTCTTTTTCCGAGCCCCATTTTTTATGCACTTTCACGAGGCCTGTATGAATAAAATACATACCGGTAACTTCTTCTCCTTCTTTGAACAGGAGCTCTCCTTTTTTTACGTGAAAACTTTTGCGGTTCGTATCTATCGCGGGTAACCAGTCGCCCAGGCAGTGTTTACAGAGTACACAACTTTTCAGATCGCAATGCTGCTTGTTTTTTTTCATGATGGTTTGCTTCTTTCGTAACCATTTACCAATGCATTTATTCCGTAGGTGCCGCTGTGAGCTGGTGTATCAGTTCTTCTTTCAATAAAGAGGGGTGCAGCTTCACCACTTCCCCTACCACTATTATTGCCGGATTGCTTATGCCGGCATACTGGGCTTTGAAAAAAATATCTTTTACTGTACCGATCACGATTTTTTCGGTTGCCGTGGTACCATTCTGTATGATCGCAACAGGGGTGTCCCTTTTACCATAATAACTGAATGCTTCCATGATGATTTCGAGTTTACTCATGGCCATCAGTATTACAACCGTTGCAGAGGATTGTGCAGCCCATTGTATATCGGCCGATACTTCTCCTGTGCGGGTGGTTCCGGTGGTAACCCAGAAACTTTCATTGATACCCCGGCAGGTAAGGGGAATCAATTGTGTTGCTGGTACTGCCAGTGCGCTGGATATTCCCGGGATGAGTTCTATGTTCATGCCGGCGGCTTTTGCTATGCTGATCTCTTCCGTAGCCCTTCCGAATACAAAGGGGTCGCCGCCTTTCAGCCTTACAATGTGCTGATAAATGCCGCCATATTCCAGGATCAACTGGTTGATTTCCTCCTGCGACAATGCGTGACAACCATATCTTTTGCCAACGAACTGTCGGATACAGCCCGCAGGGGTATAATCGAGCAGGCTTTCATTGGCCAGGGCATCATATAAGACGACTTCTGCTTTCCGGAGGACTTTGACAGCCTTTAAGGTAATTAGTTCCGGATCTCCCGGCCCTGCCCCTACCAGATAAAGTGAAGGTATTGATATTTTCATATTATTACAAAAATTATGTAAAAAATATTTCAGCGTTTACTATAAAATTAGATAATTGTTTCTAAATTTATGACAGAAATTGCTTTTTGATTCAAAATAATAATTCTTTACTGTAAACAATATTACATAGAATTATTTATAATTTGATTGTTTGCCACTATTTCACTCTTAACCCTAAGCATTATGAGAGTAGTGGTAGTAGGCAACGGTATGGTAGGCTATAAGTTTTGCGAAAAACTGGTAGCTAAAAACACCCATGGTCAGTTCGAATTGACCGTATTCGGGGAAGAAAGCCGCCCCGCTTATGATAGGGTGCACCTCAGCGAGTTTTTTTCCGGCAAATCTGCCGAAGACCTTTCCATGGCATCCGCCGATTGGTACTTTTCCAACAACATCCAGCTTCATTTGGGAGATCCTGTACAGAAGATCGACCGTGATCATAAAACGGTGTATTCCCACAAAGGCCTGGAAATTCATTATGATTACCTGGTTTTGGCTACCGGCTCATCGGCCTTTGTACCCCCCATACCGGGAGTGGAAAAAAACGGTGTATTCATATATAGGACGATCGAAGACCTGGAGTTAATGAAAGCATGGGCAGGCAGGGCCAGGAAAGGTGCTGTGATCGGTGGTGGCCTTCTGGGATTGGAAGCGGCCAAAGCCTTGCTCGACCTGGGCATCGCTGATACCAGCGTGATAGAATTTGCACCCCGCCTGATGCCCCGCCAGGTGGATGAACTGGGGTCGCAATTGTTGCAATCAAAACTGGAAGCCCTGGGGCTTACCATCTATACTGCTAAAAACACATCGGCTATCCTGGGTGAAGAAGCAATAACCGGTCTCTCATTCGCAGACGGGTCCATCCTTGAATCCGATATGCTGGTTATTTCGGCGGGAATCAAACCCAGGGACGAGCTGGCCAAAGCTGCCGGATTGCTCACCGGTTCGCGTGGTGGTATTGTAGTGAATGATTTATTGCAAACATCCGATCCTGCTATCTATGCCATCGGTGAATGCGCGCTGCATAATGAAATGATCTACGGACTTGTTGCACCTGGTTATGAAATGGCCGAAGTGGTGGTGGGGCAACTGACCGATAGTGAAAAAACTTTTGCCGGTTTTGACATGAGCACCAAACTCAAGCTAATCGGCGTTGATGTGGCCAGCTTTGGAAATCCTTTTATCAATGATGGTGCAACAAGAACCATTGTGTTTAATGATGGCATCAATGGTGTTTACAAGAGAGTGAACATTAGTGCAGATGGCAAACAACTCCTGGGTGGTATTCTTGTAGGCGATGCTGAACAATACAATATGTTGCTGCAGACCTGCAAGAATAAAATCGTATTGCCTCCCAATCCCGAAGACATCATCCTGGGTGCAAGAGGCGGAGAATCGCAGGAAGCTGGTGTATTGAGTCTACCCGATGACGCTTATATATGCAGTTGCGAGAGTGTGACCAAAGGAGCTATCTGCAAAGCAGTAGAAAATGGCGAGGAAACAGTGGATGCTATCAAAAAATGCACGAAAGCCGGAACGGGCTGTGGTGGTTGTTTGCCCATGGTCAAAGACCTGGTGAATCATACATTAAAAGCACAGGGTAAATATATCCGCAATGTTATCTGCGAGCATTTCCATTACAGCCGCCAGGAATTGTACGACCTGGTGAAATTGCACGAATTGAAAAGCTATGAAGATGTGTTGAATAAACTGGGAACAGGCGATGGCTGCGAATTATGTAAACCTTCGGTGGCTTCCATCCTGGCCAGCCTGTGGAATGAAATGATCCTGAAAAAAGGAAACGATACCGCGCAGGACAGCAACGACCGTTTCCTGGCCAATATACAGAAAGGGGGTACTTATTCTGTAGTACCACGTATACCCGGCGGTGAGATCACGCCCGATAAGTTGATCGTGATAGGCCAGGTAGCTAAGAAATATCATCTCTATACCAAAATAACAGGCGGTCAGCGCATTGACCTTTTCGGAGCGCATTTATCAGACCTGCCGCTGATATGGGAAGAACTGATCGACGCCGGTTTTGAAAGCGGACATGCTTATGGAAAAGCGCTGCGTACCGTTAAGAGTTGTGTGGGCAGCACCTGGTGCCGGTTCGGTTTGCACGACAGCGTAAGTTTTGCTATTCGTGTTGAAGAAAGATACCGGGGACTCCGGGCTCCGCATAAGATCAAATCTGCAGTTTCGGGATGTATACGTGAATGTGCCGAAGCGCAGAGTAAAGACTTTGGCATCATTGCCACAGAAAAAGGATGGAATCTCTATGTATGTGGTAACGGTGGCTCCAAACCGCAACATGCTTTATTGCTGGCAACTGATCTTGATGAAGCAACCTGTATCCGTTTCATCGACCGTTTCCTGATGTTCTATATCAAAACTGCCGATCCCTTAACAAGAACCGCTACCTGGCTGAATAAAATGGAAGGCGGTATCGACTATCTCAGAAATGTAGTGGTTAATGACAGCCTGGGCATTGCAGCAAAGCTGGAAGAAGAAATGCAGTTATTGGTAGACAGCTATAAGTGCGAATGGAAAGAAGCGATCGAAAATCCGGAAATAAGAAAACGATTCAACCATTTTATAAACGCCCCGGAAGAAAAAGATCCCAGTATCACTTTTGAAAAAATGAGGGATCAGAAAAGGGCCAGAGAATGGAAATAACAATGATTCAATTCATCATTTAAACAATACAACTATGACAGAAATGGAAACAATGGCATGGTTCCATGCCTGCAGCGTAGAAGATGTTCCCACCAACGGGGGCGTATGCGTGAAGTACGGCGAAGAGCAAATAGCGCTCTATCATTTTACCCGTCGCAATGAATGGTATGCTACACAGAATGAATGTCCGCACCGCCGCCAGATGGTATTGAGCAGGGGTATGATCGGTTCGCAAAACGATGTACCCAAAGTGGCTTGCCCCTTTCATAAGAAAACATTTTCACTGGTAACGGGTGAATGCCTTAGCGACGACGAATGCTCCATCCGTACCTATCCCGTGAAAATAGAAGGAGGCCATGTGTTCATTGGGGTGGAGGGGATCGTGTAACAAACAGCCTCTTTGAAAGGGAGGCCGTAAAATAAAAGCCCCGGTCGAATTGGAAGCTCGCGCCGGGGTTGAAGATTCAAATTGCGTAACAATTTAAACCAAGACAAAATTATGAAAAAAAGATTGGCAACAACCTTATGTGCATTATTCATGTGTTTTTCAGCAAAAATCGTATGGGCCCAGTCGGCACCCGTTAAGCCGGCACTGACGGTATGGGATGGCATGGCGGTAGCCGGATATGTAGACAATGGGGCTTATGTCAATTTCGGAGGCCCCTGTATCAAGCTCATCAGCAAACCATGGGCTTTCGGATTTGGAATCCTGCCTACGATGCGTATAAAAGCGGACAATGCAGCGCCGGGGGCACCCAAAAATTCGGCGATCATGCCTACGGCGGGATTTGGCTTCAGTTTTTTTTACAAACACCTGGTGGTGCAAGTGCCGTTTTATTATAATAACAAAACCGCAACAAGCGATGGTAAATGGAATCCGGGAATAGGCGTTGGTTTTAAGTTTTAATGCCGTCCTTATTTATTCACCTTTCATAACCGAGCTATATGTCACTCAACAATAATCAACCACTCACCAAACTCAATATCTTTTCCTTTAAAGGAATCCAGATGCGTAGTTTTCATATTACGTGGTTCACTTTTTTCGTTTGCTTCTTCGGATGGTTTGGCCTTGCGCCTTTGATGCCCACCATCAAGGAAGACCTTCACCTCGATAAATCTCAAATAGGCAATGTGGTCATTGCATCGGTATCGGGTACTATTATTGCCCGTTTGCTGATCGGTAAATTGTGCGATATATGGGGCCCAAGAAAAACCTATACTGCTTTGTTGTTGCTGGGCGCTATTCCTGTGATGTGCGTGGGTTTTGCGCACGACTATACTTCATTCCTGTTGTTCCGCCTGGCCATCAGCGTTGTGGGCGCCTCTTTTGTAATCACCCAATTTCATACTTCCATGATGTTTGCCCCGCAGATCAAAGGAACGGCCAATGCTGTGGCCGGTGGATGGGGTAACCTGGGCGGAGGTGTTACCAATATGATCATGCCGGTAATATTCGCCGTTATTGTTGGAATGGGCTATACCAAACAGGAAGCCTGGCGTTATGCGATGATCATTCCGGGTTCATTGATGCTCATCGCCGCATTCCTCTATTATTTTTTTACTAAAGACACACCTGCCGGAAATTTTGATGAAATAGAAAGAGCGCCGAAAGTTAAGGGAGCAAAAAATTACAGCGTGCTGAAAGACTGGCGTGTATGGTCGCTCGCACTCGCTTATGCGGTGTGTTTTGGCATGGAGATCACATTCGACAATGTAGCGGCGCTCCATTTTGTGCAGGAATACAAACTCAGCCAGGGAACCGCCGGTTTATGTGCGGGCTTATTCGGATTCATGAACCTCTTTGCAAGAGCGCTTGGCGGACTATTTGCCGACAAAGTAGGCAAAGCCTATGGTTTGTGGGGAAAGGGTATTCTTTTGTCGCTGGTACTGCTGCTGGAAGGATTCGGCCTGATCCTGTTTGCCAAATCGGGTTCTTTTGGTATGGCCATTTTCTTCATGATCTTTTTTGCACTCTTCCTTAAAATGGCCAACGGTACAACTTATGCCATTACACCTTTCATCAACGAAAAGAATATAGGACTGGTGAGCGGTATCGTAGGTGCCGGAGGCAATGTAGGTGGTATGTTGTTCGGATTCCTGTTCAAAGCCAAAGGCATTACTTACCTGGATGCATTCAGTTATATTGGAATGATCGTTATTGGTGTATCACTGATAGTGCTGATAACCAGGTTCTCCAAAGAAGAAAAACGGGTTCGGGTAAAAATGGCTATGGAATACAGATGATGGCCTGTTAACGATTGCTTGCTTTTTAAATTATTACCGTGAGTGAGACAAAGACAAATAGCGCCGGAAAGAAAACAACCACCTGCTGTTATTGCGGGGTGGGTTGCGGTATCGTAGTAGATACCGATAAGCTTGGAAGGGTTACGGTTGAAGGAGACGTCGATCACCCGGTAAACAGGGGACAGCTTTGCAGCAAAGGAAGGAACCTGCACTATACGGTAAATGATACCGGCGACCGTATTTTCTATCCTGAAATGCGTTATGCCCGAAACCAGCCAAGACAAAGGGTTTCATGGGACAATGCATTGGAAAGAACGGCAGCTGTATTCAAAACACTGATCGATAAATACGGGCCCGATGCAGTTGCTTTTTATGCTTCAGGCCAGTGTCTCACGGAAGAGTATTATGTGATCAACAAATTGGTGAAAGGATTTATTGGCACTAATAATATCGATACCAATTCCCGATTGTGCATGAGCAGTGCAGTGGCCGGTTATAAAATGAGTCTCGGCGAAGATTGCGTGCCTGTGTGTTATGATGATATTGAACTGGCCGATCTGATCTTTGTAGCAGGCGCCAACCCCGCATGGTGTCACCCGATCTTATGGCAGCGTGTGGAAAAAGCCAAAGAAAAAAATCCTGCCCTCAAGATCATTGTAAGCGATCCGCGTAAAACTCAAACCTGTTCACTCGCCGATCTTCATTTGCAACTGAATCCCGGAACGGATATCACACTGCATCATGCCATTGGCAGGGTGCTCATAGAAAATGACGACATCGATCCTGCATTCATTGAAAACCATACCGAAGGATTCGAAACATACCGGGCGTTCGTTTTTGAAAGAACAATTGCAGAAGCCGCGATTATCTGCGGCATAGATGAAAGCGATATCAGGATGGCTGCCAGGATGATCGCTGACGCGAATGGTTTCATTACCATGTGGACGATGGGACTTAACCAGAGCGTAGTAGGAGTGAATAAAAACCTGTCGCTCATCAACCTCAACCTTATCACCGGGCATATTGGTAAACCAGGCTCCGGTCCGCTTTCACTGACAGGCCAACCCAATGCCATGGGCGGAAGGGAAGTAGGCGGATTGTCTAACTTATTACCTGCGCATCGCGATTTGCAAAACGCACAGCATCGTGCCGAGGTTGAACGTTTCTGGAATATTATGCCCGGGAAGATCGCGGCTCAACCCGGATTGACCGCTACCGAAATGTTCGATGCACTGAATGAAGGCAAGCTTAAAGCGATATGGGTTTTGTGCACCAATCCTTTGATCAGTCTACCTGATGTGCGCAAGGCAGAAGCCGCTTTGCAAAAAGCAAAATTTGTGGTAGTACAGGAAATCAGCCACCAATCGGAGATGATCAAATACGCCGATGTGGTGTTGCCTGCTGCTGCCTGGACAGAGAAAGAAGGAACCATGACCAATGCAGAACGACGCATTGGTTACCTGCATAAAATAAAAGAAGCTCCCGGTGAAGCGCTGCCCGATGCCGAGATCATTTGCCGTTTTGCACAGAAGATGGGATACAAAGGATTTGATTATCCCAATGCAGCCGCCATCTTTGCCGAACATGCTGCATTGACCAAGGGAACCCATGTTGATATCAGCGACCTCAGTCACGCTATACTGAAAGAAAAACGCTCAGTGCAATGGCCCTATACAAAAGCTATTAATGGACAAGGCACCGCCAGGCTTTTTACTGATAAAAAATTTTATACAGCTTCTCAACGTGCGGTCATCCGTTCTTTCCCCGATGAAAACCTGTCGGAAAAAATAAGTCCCGATTTCCCGCTCATACTTACTACCGGCCGTATCCGCGACCAGTGGCATACGATGAGCAAAACGGGTAAAGTGAACAAGCTGAAGCAACACATATCCGAATCTTTTCTCGAAATACATCCTGAAGATGCTGCACAAAGAAGGATCAGGGAGAACGACCTGGTAGAGATCGCCAATGAAAGAGGTAATGTGCGGGTGAAAGCCAGGTTGTCTGATAATATTAAGCAGGGCGTTGTGTTTCTGCCCATGCACTGGGGCAAGGTGTTGAATAATGATCTCAATCGCGCCAATAACCTCACGAATAACCTGGTAGACCCGCAGAGCAAAGAGCCCGATTTTAAATTCTCTGCAGTAGAAGTAAAATTGTACGCCAAGCCCAAACAAAAGATCATTGTAATTGGAGCGGGTGCAGGTGCTTGCGGCTTTGTGAAAAGTTACCGGATGCTGAATACAGAAGACGAGATTGAAATATTCAGCAAGGAGAACTTTCCTTTTTACAACCGTGTATTGTTGCCCGATTATATTACCGGCACGCTTCCCTGGGATAACCTGGTGAAAATGTCCGATGAAGAAGAATACCATTACAATATCAAGCTTCATCGTGGGGTAAGCATCACACATATCGACAAAGAAAAAAAGTTGGTTACCGACGATAAAGGTGGTGTGCATTCGTATGATGTGCTGCTCATGGCAACAGGCAGCAGGGCTGCGATGCTCAGGGATGTTCCTGCGATGCAGGGGATCTTTACCATGCGCAGCAGAACCGATGCCGATCATTTTAAAGATCATATTGATGGGGCCAATGGCAGGGTGGTTATTATAGGCGGAGGATTGCTCGGTATCGAACTGGCGGCATCGCTGCGCGAAGTGAATGTGGAAGTGACTATTGTACAAAGGATATCCAGGCTGATGGACCGCCAGCTCGACCCGCTTGGCAGTCAATTATTGCATGAAGAGCTGGTTGATAAAGGGGTAGAGATTTATTACAATGATGAGATAGAACGCTTCCTGGGTAATAACACAGTATCGGGTATCCGTTTGAAAAGCGGATTGATCGTGAACTGCCAGGCTATTGTAATAGCCATCGGAACTGTTCCCAATATTGAAATTGCGAAAGCAGGCGGTGTGCATTGCAAAAGAGGGGTGTTGGTCAATGAATACCTGCAAACCAGTGATCCCAACATTTTTGCTATTGGCGAGATAGCGGAATTCAAAGGGTTCCTGTATGGCATTACAGCCGCTGCAGAACAACAGGCAGAAATTGTTGCGCGGTACCTGACAGGTGATATTTCAAAATACTATACAGGTTCTCTGCTGATGAATATTTTAAAAATGCACGGAACCGATCTTTGTTCACTGGGAGAAGTGGAATGTCCTGATGATCCTGCTTACGAAGAAGTGGTATTCATTGACAAAGCCAAGCGGTATTATAAAAAATGTATCATTCATAACGACCGGCTCATCGGCGCCATCCTCATTGGAGATAAATCTGAGTTCCTGGAATTCAGGAACCTCATCGAACAAAAAATTGAACTGAGCGAAAAGCGCCTGCAATTGCTGCGTTCCGGCAAAGCCGCAGAGCCTGTTATCGGAAAACTGGTATGTAGTTGCAACAACGTAGGTGAAGGTAACCTGCTCAATAAGATCAAAGAGGGTTGCAAAGACCATTTGCAATTGTGCCAGCTTACCGGTGCCGGCATGGGCTGCGGCAGTTGCCGGCCGGAAGTGAAGGCTATCCTGGAAAATTGTTTGGGTGCATCGGCAAAACATAATGTGCTGGTTGAAAAATAAACATGTATGGGAATACGAAGCAATCATACCATCAAGATCAACTTCAGAGGAGGGATCATCTCACCGGGCGATCTTTATAATATCCTTGTCGTAGCTAGGAGGGCTGGTGTGCTGCATGTAAGCTTCGGATTGCGCCAGCAATTGCTGTTGAATACAGCAGCTGATAGCATTCATATACTTCGTGAAGGATTGGGCCAATTGGGTATTCCTTATGACATGGATAATGAACAACATCCCAATATCGTAAGCTCTTACCCGGCCGAGGAAATATTCATTACCAATACCTGGCTGAGTGAGGGTGTATATAAAGATATATTTGACGGACTCGATTATGAGCCCGAGCTCAAGATCAATGTCTCAGACAGTCACCAGAGTTTTACACCCATGCTTACGGGCAATATCAATTGGGTGGCTTCGACTACGTCTCTTCATTTCTGGCATTTATTCATCCGCTTCCCCAAGACCAACAGTATTTATGAATGGAATGAAATGGTGTACACGAATGATATCCCAGGCGTATCAAAAGAAATTGAAGAACTGATCTTTCAGCACAGAGAAGCATTTTACGACAACAAGCAGGCGAAGGGCGAAGCATTGATGCAACTGCTTCAGAAACAGCAATACATTACCAAGCCTGCTGAAAAACCTGCTGCATTGCCTGCTTTCAACCTGCCTTACTATGAGGGGGTGAATAGGGTCAATGATAAATATTGGGTGGGTATTTACAGGCGTGACGAATTGTTTGCCGTTGATTTTTTGAAAGCGCTTTGCAAGCTTTGTCTCGATACCAAGATCGGCCAGCTTTGTTCCACGCCCTGGAAGTCGATCATCATTAAAGGAGTGGAGGAAAAAGACCGGCCCAAATGGAATCAATTGCTGAACAAGTACCAGGTGAACATGCGGCATGCTGCCAATGAATTGAATTTCCAGGTGGAAGACCATTGCCGTGAAGGGTTGGAATTGAAAAATTACCTGGTTAGAAAATTGAATGATGAAGATACCCGCACATTCGGCGTATGCATCGGTATCAAAACCAGGAAAAAAAGCGAAGTGTTCTCCAGTGTCCTGGTACGCCGCAGGCCACTGATCAATTTATGGGGGCTGGAATGCCTGTATGTATATGATATCCTTTGTGCGCACGATTTCAATCCGAATGCACGCACCGGCTTTGTATTCAGTAGGGCCAATCCGAAATTCTTGTTAGGCGAACAGTTGAGAAGGTTGGTGATTGCATTTTACAATAATCGTGCGGATAAAAATGCAATCATGGAAAAACAGGCGGCGACAGAAAAGGAACTGGACACAAAACCCCAGCCATCTTATGTACACCAATGCCGGCATTGCTTTACTATATACGATGAATCGTTTGGCGACCCGGAGAACGGAGCAGCCCCCGGTACTGCATTCGAATCATTGAATGAAGATTATCATTGCCCTTTATGCGATGCGGATAAATTGAGCTATACACGCGTTGAAAAAGCCAGGCTTGAACTACAAACCGTTTAGTTCTGCATGTGCATTGAAATTGCGGAACGAGGTTTTCTGGTGTTGTTGTATGGGAATGCTAACAATATTAAGATGATCGAGCATGTACTTCATACTGTGTTTGACCAAATGCCCATTCTGTAGCAGCGCCAATATCTTGGCCAATCCTCTTGCACTGTAGATAGCGCAAAGGGGTTCCGGCTCTCCGTCATTCGTAAAAACACAGGCTTCTGCTTCAGGCGCCTGTTGGTATCGTTCATGAAGTTCTTTGAGCAAAGCAGGTTCCATCAGCGGCATATCACAGGCAAGTGCAAAAAAATCCCTTTGCGGATATTGCAGATGGCAGCTGAGTACACCCAGTAAAGGGCCGTGTAAATCCAGTGAAGGTGCATCCACTACCAGATCGGCAGCATCGAAAACCGCTGTGTAATCTTTGTATTGTTGCTGGTTCACAGAAAGTTTAACGGGTATCCCCAGCGGTGTTATTTTATCGATAGCCGTTTGCGCCCAGGTTTTGGCTTCCAGTTTGAGCAGCCCTTTGTCGCTTCCCATCCTGGAACTATTGCCGCCGCAAAGGATAATACCCAACATAATTTGAACTATTTTGTTAAAGGATATCGGTATGGTGGGGCTTGGTATCGGCATGCCCGAGGCTTTTACCCGGACTAACCCGGTCCCTTACAACTTGCTTCAGTTCTTTTATTTCGGGAAAGCCGCCGTATTCTTTCCGGTCGAAAATTTTTTCGTCATTGAGACTGATATGGAATTCGCCGCTGGTTTCGCTGGGTTCGAGGGCAACGGCTTTAAGCTCTGCCTCGAAAGTGGTGAGCAGCTCCTGTGCGATATAAGCGGCACGCAAAAGCCAGTGACATTTGGGACAATAAGTGATGGTAATGGTAGGCTTCATATAGAATGTATAAATTAAAGTTGGGTTGGGGCCTTTAGGCTACATAAATTTACTGATTATTCGAGCTGGCTGACGAAAAAGAATATATATGCTGGTAGATCAATATAACAGGGCTCACGACTATTTGCGTATCTCGCTGACCGATAATTGCAACCTGCGTTGTTTTTATTGTATGCCGGAAGAAGATTATGTATTTACTCCAGCCAAACAACTGATGCAGGCAGCTGAAATCGAGGAGCTGGCAAAAATTTTTGTGAGCCTGGGTGTGAAAAAAATCAGGCTCACAGGCGGTGAGCCGTTGGTGCGCAAAGACGCCACTGCCATCCTGCAGTCACTCGCGAAATTGCCGGTAACGCTCACGCTTACCACCAATGGTACCAGGCTGCATAAGTTTGTGCAGGTATTGGAAGATGCGGGTGTCCGTTCCATCAATATAAGCCTGGATACATTGTCGGCAGACAAGTTCCTTTTCATCACCCGGCAAAATCATTTCAATACGGTAAAGCAAAATATTGCTCTGCTGCTGAACAGGGGCTTCCATGTTAAGATCAATGTGGTAGTGATGAAAGGATTGAATGAAGACGAACTGACCGATTTTGTTGAATGGACAAAACAGGAACCTGTTCATATCCGGTTCATTGAATTCATGCCTTTTACCGGTAACAGGTGGACCAATAATAAAGTGGTTACCTGGCAGGAAATGATGCGCACGATTGAAAAGACTTATGCATTCACTGCTTTACCCGGCAAGCCAAACGATACAGCGAAAGCCTACCAGGTTACGGGGCATGCAGGCAGCTTTGCAGTGATCAGTACCATGAGCGCACCTTTCTGTGGTGGTTGCAACCGGATGCGACTCACCGCTGATGGAAAAATGAAGAACTGTCTTTTCTCGAAAGAAGAAACCGATCTGCTTACTGCTTTGAGAAACGGAGAACCTGTGGTGCCGCTGGTGCAACAGTCGATATGGGGGAAAGCAAAAGAATTAGGCGGACAATTCAATACAGATTTTGAACACCTGTATGCCAATACAATCCAGAACAGAAGCATGATCACCATTGGTGGCTGATAAAAAATTGCGATGATCTCAGTAACAGAAGCCAAAAAAAGAATAGCCCAAGCTTTTCATGCATTGGAGCCGGTAACCATGCACCTGGCAGATGCTGCCGGAAAAGTATTAGCAGAAGACCTGCAGGCGCCATTCGATATCCCAGCTTTTGCACAATCGGCCATGGATGGATATGCTTTTGCATTCCAGGACTGGCAACCAGGAAAGCCTCTCGGGATTGCAGGTGAAGTGCCGGCAGGCAGCGGGATCGTTAAAAAGAAAATGCCGGGTAAAGCTTTCCGCATTTTTACCGGGGCGCCTGTTCCGGCTGGAACAGATACGGTGATCATGCAGGAAAAAACCAATGCCACACAAGATGCGCTCACGTTGCAGGACGAACATATCCGCTCCGGCGCCAATGTAAGACCAAAAGGCTCTGAAATAAAAGCAGGTGAAATTGCTATACAAAAAAGTCACCTGCTTACGCCTGCATCCATCGGTTTTCTGGCAGGAATAGGAATAGAAAAAGCAACTGTTTATCCCAACCCGGAAATCAGCCTGATCGTTACGGGTAATGAGTTGCAGGATCCGGGCAAACCCCTGCAATACGGACAGGTATATGAATCCAATTCTCATGCATTGGTTGCTGTATTACAGTTTTTCGGTATCGAAAGTATAAAAGTATACAGGGCAAAAGATGATCTGAGAACCTTGAAGAATATGTTGCAGCAGGCGTTGGATGAGAGCGATATGGTTTTACTCACGGGTGGTGTAAGCGTAGGCAAATATGATTTTGTTACAGAAGCTGCGGCTGCATGCAAAGTGGAATCTCTTTTTCATAAAGTGAAACAAAAACCAGGAAAGCCTTTGTACTCGGGAATCAAAATGAATAAGCCTGTATTTGGTTTGCCCGGCAACCCATCTTCGGTGCTTACGTGTTTTTATGAGTATGTACTCGATGCGATCAGTTTGCTCAATAAGCGCAACCTGTCGTTGCCGGTTGTTCGCACACCTCTTGCGGGTGTTTATACTAAAACAAATGCATTGACTCATTTCCTGAAAGGATATTATGATGGAAGTAAGGTGACGCTGCTGGATGCACAGGAGTCATACCGGATGCGTTCATTTGCAACAGCCAATTGTTTGATTAAAGTAGATGAAGAAACAGAGCGCTGCGAAGAAGGCAGCCTTGTTGAAATACATTTATTAACCTGCTGATTTTTTACGATGGACCCGATGATCTTGTTTTATGTACTCTTGTTTGTAATTGCCTTTCTGTATGCTTCGGTTGGGCATGGCGGCGCCAGTGGTTACCTGGCATTGATGGCGCTGTACGGCATCGCCCCCGATGTAATGAAGCCAACAGCGCTGATGCTGAATCTTTTTGTATCCCTTACTTCTTTTATACAGTTTTACAGGGGAGGCCATTTCAAATGGAATATCTTTCTGCCTTTGGCGGTAGCGTCTATGCCGGCGGCATTTATAGGCGGACTGATCACCATCAATGCCGTTACCTATAAAAAAATACTGGGTGTTTTATTGTTGATATCGGTTGCCCGTTTCTTGTTTTTCCAATATAGCGGAAAGGTAGAATGCAAAAAATCCAGCATTGGTTTGTCATTATTGATCGGCGCATTGCTTGGCTTTTTTTCAGGTTTGATAGGTATTGGCGGCGGCATTATTTTATCCCCCATTTTATTGCTCCTGCGATGGACCGATATGAAGCAGACAGCCGCTATCAGCGCTTTGTTTATTTTTGTTAATTCAATAGCAGGACTGGTGGGTCAGATGACCAATGGAATACATTTCAACGGAGATATGTATTTGTATGTGGCCATTGCATTTGCCGGCGGTTTATGCGGTGCATATATTGGAGCGATGCGCATGACACAAACGGTATTAAAATATACATTGGCCATGGTATTATGTATCGCATCCTATAAATTACTGGTTGAACATCGTTGATGTTATGAAAACAAAAGTGCTTTTATTTGGACAGTTGGCAGAAGCGGCAGCATCGGAAATGGAAATTTCCGATGTGAAGGATACGGACCAACTGGTGCAGGAAATCAACAAACGATTCCCGGTATTAAGCGGTATGCATTACAGGATAGCGGTGAACAAAAATCTTATTACAGAAAATACAACCCTTACCAATACGGCAACAGTAGCATTGCTCCCTGCTTTTTCCGGTGGGTGAGTAACGGTTGCAATAAAAATATGAACGAGGTAAAGAAATATAAGAACCCCTTTGTGCGCGGAGCGATCGCTGCTTCATTCATAGCAGAGAAAATACAAAGCCATCAAACCAAAACAGATATTGGCGCACACAGCATTTTCCTGGGCCAGGTAAGGGCTGATGTGATCAACGGAAAGAAAGTGACAGCTATTGAATACAGCGCTTACGAAGAAATGGCTATTGAAAAAATGCATGCAATACGGGAAGAAACATTTGCAAAATATGCGCTGACCTGCATGCATGTATGGCATAGCTTAGGCAATGTGCAGGCCGGTGAAATTTGTTTGTTTGTGTTTACTTCTGCGCCGCATAGAAAAGTAGCAACAGACGCGTGCAGCGAACTGGTGGAGCGGATCAAAGCAGAATTACCTGTGTGGGGAAAAGAATTGTTTGAAGATGAGACCCATCAATGGAAAACGAATCAATGACCATGGTAGATATAACTTCCAAATCGAACAGCCTGAGAGAAGCAGTGGCAGTAGCAGTATTGAAAGTATCTGATCTGTTAACGATCCATGCCGTACAAAACAAAACAGTTCCCAAGGGCGATGTATTCGAATTTTCCAGGGCAGCCGGATTGCTGGCCATCAAACGAACCAGTGATGTGATTCCCGACTGTCATCCGCTGCCGGTAGAACACGCATCTATACAATACCAGGTAGAAGAACTGTCTATTATAATCAGGGTTGAAGTACGCACCATTTATAAAACAGGTGTTGAAGTAGAGGCGATGCATGGCGCTGCGATTACAGCATTGACCATGTACGATATGCTGAAACCTATCGACAAAGGCATTGAAATAACCAACATTCACCTGGAGTCTAAAAAAGGCGGCAAAACCACTTTTAATGAAACACTCACCGATAGCCTGCGCTGCGCAGTGATCGTTTGTTCAGATGCAGTATCTGCTGGTTCGAAAGAAGACAGCAGCGGAAGAACGGTAGTAGAAAAATTACAACAATATCATTTGCAGGCTTCCATATATGAAGTAATTCCCGATGAGTTTGCGCTCATACAAGAGAAAGCGCAACAGTTAGCATCAGAAGGATATCACCTGGTGCTGTTTACAGGCGGCACGGGATTGTCTCCCCGCGATGTTACACCCGATGCCATACGTCCGCTACTCAGCAGGGAGATTCCCGGCATCATGGAAGCAGCGCGTAATTATGGCCAGCAAAGAACACCTTATGCCATGCTTTCCAGGGGGGTAGCAGGATTTATTCAAAACACGCTTGTTATTACATTGCCTGGTTCCACCAAAGGTGCGGCAGAAACAATGGATGCATTGTTCCCTTATGTTTTGCACCTGTTCCGGGTGGCAAAAGGAATGCGCCATTCTTAACAGTTTAATAGTATTTGTCGGTAAAAAGCGAATTTAACAGGGCGAATTTTGCCTGCCTGTTTATAACCCTATTAAACTTTCCCTCACCCTTTGCATCCAACGACAAATTGTTTGTATGAATCTGAGCCGGATGCTGAAAACATTTACAGTGGGAGCGGTGATGACTGTATCGTCTGCTTTTGTTCAGTTGAATCATTCTTCCGAACCGAGGATCAAGATGCCTTACAAAAAAATGGGACTCAATTCCAGGCAGGCAGCAGCACACTTGTTGAGCCGCTTCAGTTTTGGGGCAACGCCCGGGCAGGTAGATGAAGTGGTATCCATGGGTTTGGATAAATGGCTCAAACAACAATTGAATGCCGATCTGCCTGATGATGAAGTGAACAAACGACTGGAAGGGTACAATACATTGAGCTTTGGCAACAGTACTATTGCCAATACTTATCTCAACCAAGGTCAACTGATACGAGTGCTGATCATGCAGCACCTGATTGATAAAGACTCTTTGCAATCGGCAGGGAGAAAGGAATACCAGGACAAGCTACATGCTCTTATGGAGCAGGCCGGGTATAAGCCTATGCAGGATCTGCAACGGGAGCTCATCAACCAAAAAGTCATCCGTGCGGCATATGGTCAGAACCAGCTCAAAGAAGTGCTGACAGATTTCTGGTTCAATCATTTCAATGTATCACTCACTAAGAACCAGTGCGAACAGTATATACAAACCTACGAGCGGGATGCAATCCGCCCGAATGTATTGGGGAATTTTGAAACCATGCTGGTGTCTACGGCCAAACATCCCGCTATGCTGGAATACCTCGATAATGCATCGAGTGTAAGTAATAACAATGAGCTGGTTCATAAGCAGGAGAATAATGTAGAGCAACTCAGGAACAAGCTGCAGTTGCGTAAGAAAAGTAATAATGATACCACCGGTGAAGCCGGTATGCGCCTGATGGAGCAAGTGATGAATGCACAAAAGAAGCAGGGGTTGAATGAAAACTATGCAAGGGAGATCATGGAATTACACACCCTGGGTGTAGATGGTGGATATACACAAAAAGATGTGACAGAAGTAGCACGAGCTCTTACAGGATGGGCTCCCGCACCATTATTCAATAATGGTATTGCCAAAAAAATAATGGACATAGCGGGAGAAGAACGTATGATGAAGCAGGGCTTTGTGCATGAAGGTGATTTCTTATTTCGCGCCAACCGGCACGACCAGGGAGAAAAAACAATACTCGGCCGCAGGTTCCCGGCCAACGGTGGTTACCAGGAAGGTATGGAAGTATTGCACATGCTGGCTACACATCCTTCCACCGCTAAATTCATTGCTACCAAACTGGCTACCCGTTTTGTATGTGATACGCCTGCTACTGCATTGGTGAACAGGATGGCAGATGCTTTTCTGCAAACGAATGGCAATATCAAAGCAGTGTTGATTACGATGGTGAACAGTCCTGAGTTCTGGGACCAGAAAGCATTACGTGAAAAAGTAAAATCACCTTTTGAATTGGCTATCAGTGCTGTGCGTGCTACCAAAGCAGATATACAACAGCCTTTTCAAATTTATACATGGTGTATGAAAATGGGACAGCGTTTCTATTTCTATCAGGCGCCCACAGGTTTTCCCGATAAAGCAGGATATTGGATCAATACAGGTTCTTTATTGAACCGGATGAATTTCGGTCTTGCTTTCGCCACAGAAAAAATTCCTGGTGTTAAACTGAACCTGGCCGCGTTGAATAATAACCACGAACCTGAAAGTACAGAAGCAGCGCTTGTTGCTTACAGTAATATTTTATTGCCAGAGAGAGATGAGGCAGAAAATATCAAACGGCTGTCGGCTATGGTACGTGATATGGATGCAGGAAAAAAGATCAGTATTGCTGCAAACAAGAACGACAATTTCACACTGGCTTATGCTCCGGGTAATAATGCCATGATATCGCAGGTGACAGGTATCCTCATCGGGTCGCCGGAATTCCAGCGGAAATAACACCATCACATGCTAAAACATATTCTATGATTAACAGGAGAGGGTTTATGAAATCGGGCGCTCTGGCGCTTTTCGCAGCAGGTTTCGGCGGTGTGCCTGGCTTTGTGGTGCGCGCCGCTGATAACAGGAAGATATGGACGCCTTATAAAAAAAATAAAGTACTGGTCTGTATTTTCCAGCGTGGAGCGATGGACGGACTGATGGCAGTGAGTCCGTATGCAGATACTAACCTCAAACTCTTGCGTCCCTCTCTCTTTATGAGCCCTGCTAAAACAGAAGGCGGCATGACAGATATCGACGGGCGCTTTGCACTCCATCCTTCATTGAACAGCTTGCATCCTTTTTTTGCTGAAGGGCGTATGGCTATTGTGCATGGGGTGGGCAGTCCGAATAATACCCGCAGCCATTTCGATGCGCAGGATTATATGGAAAGCGGAACACCTTTCAACAAAGGAACAGCGAGTGGCTGGCTGAATAGGGCGGTGGGTTTAACGGGACATGATGCAACAACTCCTTTCCGCGCCGTGAGTCTTACGAGCGCTTTGCCCAGGAGTTTTTATGGAGATAATGAAGCGCTGGCCATCAGCAACCTACAGGATTTTGCCATACAGATGAGAGGCAACCCGGCAGCTACACATACAGCAGCTCAATCTTTTGAGCAATTGTACGACCAGACTTCCAACGATATATTGAACAAGGCAGGCAAAGAAAGTTTCGATGCCATGAAGATGCTGAACGTGAACAATATCAGGAATTACCAACCCGCACAAGGTGTGATGTATCCTGCATCGCCATTAGGAAATGCATTGAAACAGATTGCCATATTGATCAAGATGGATGTGGGCATGGAAGTGGCTTTTGCCGAAAGTGGCGGATGGGATACGCATTATAACCAGGGTACGGCCAATGGAGCATTGGCGAATAACCTGAAAGATTTCAGTAACAGTATTGCTGCTTTTTGGCAAGACCTGGCTGCTTATCAGGATGAAGTAACACTGATGACCATGACCGAGTTCGGAAGAACAGCATACCAGAACGGCACCGGAGGCACAGACCATGGCAGGGCAAGTTGCTTGTTTGTATTGGGTAATGATGTAGCAGGTGGAAAAGTGTACAACAATATCAAATCATTGGCCAAGGCCGACCTCGAAGATGGCCGCGACCTGCCGGTGAGTACCGATTTCAGGTCGGTGTTCAGCGCGGTGGCCAACGGTCATCTTAAGATCAACGATGATAAAACTTTATTCCCGGAATGGGGAGGGAAAGAACTGGCATTAATGAAAGCGTAAGCATAATTTGACAATTCGACAATGAGTTAAGGCAGCAATTCAAATTCAGCTTCTTTCACATCTTGTGAATTGGTGCCGATAAAGAGTTTGAATTTTCCTGGCTCTGAAGTGTATTTCATGTTGGCATTGTAAAATTTCAAATCTTCTGCATCGATGGTGAATGAAATGGTTTTTGATTCACCCGCATTCAGGAATACTTTTTGAAAACCTTTCAATTCTTTTACGGGCCTTGTTACCGAAGCTACTACATCGTGGAGGTATAACTGCGCGGTTTCTTCTCCATCGTATTTGCCAGTGTTGCTGATGGTTACAGTAGCAGTAAGCTTTTCTAAAGGTCTGATGCTTGCTTTATTCAAACTGATGGCACTGTAATTAAAATGGGTATAACTCAATCCATACCCGAAAGGATACAATGGCGTGTTGGGTACGTCGAGGTATTGTGTGGTATATTTTTGTCCCTCGCTGAAGGGTCTGCCGGTGCTTTTAGCGTTGTAATAAATGGGTATCTGCCCAACACTTCTTGGGAAAGTCATGGTCAATTTCCCAGAAGGGTTGTATTTGCCAAAAAGAACATCTGCAATCGCATTGCCGGCTTTCATGCCTGCAAACCAGGTCTCTACTATAGCGTTCAGGTGGGCATCTTCCCACTGTAATGTCAGCGGACGGCCGTTCATGAGCACCAATACGATGGGTTTGCCGGTTGCTTTTAACGCTTGTAACAATGCCTGCTGGTTTTCGGGTAAGCTGATATCGCTTCTGCTGGCAGCTTCACCGCTCATCAGCGCAGATTCACCCAGGAATACAACTGCTACGTCTGCCTTATTGGTATGCTCAACGGCTTCTTCGATCAGTTCCTTAGGACTGCGGCTATCTGCTGTAATTGCAGCCCCATGCGGGTTTAATTTTTTCACCAGTAAAGGGTCATCGATGAGGTTTGCGCCTTTGGCATAACTGAAATTGTTTTGCGGGTATTGTGCTGTAAGCGCTTCCCAAAAGCTGGTGGCTTTTTTCCAGTCACCGGCGCCACTCCAGCAACCGATGAGGTTACGCTGATCTTTTACAAGCGGACCAATAAATGCAATACGCTGTTGGTTGTTCAAAGGAAGGATATTGTTCAGATTCTTCAACAACACAATACTTTTTGCAGCGGCTGTTCTGGCCAGCTCCACTTTTTCTGCAGACATGATCTCTTTTGCTGCACGTTCTTCACTTACTCCCCGATAAGGATCATCGAACAAACCGAGTTTGTATTTCGCTTCCAACACGCGCCTGCAAGCCTGGTCTACATAATGCACATCCAGTTTTTTGTCTGTCACCAGTTTTTTCAACCGGTTGAGAAATATTTCACTTACCATATCCATATCGGAGCCTGCCATCAGCGCCAGCTTACCCACCTGTGCTTCATCACCCAATCCATGGTTCATCAATTCCAGGATAGCTGTATAATCGGTGGCCACCAAACCCTTGAAGCCCCACTGTTTGCGCAATACATCCGTGAGTAACCATTGATTGGCAGTGGCAGGAATTCCGTTGATATCGTTAAAAGAACTCATCACCGATCCGGCGCCGGCATCGATAGCGGCTTTGTAAGGAGGTAGATACATTTCAAACATTTTGCGTTCACTCATGTCCACCGTATTATAATCTCTTCCAGCCTCTGCAGCACCATAGAGTGCGAAATGTTTTACGCAGGCCATTACGGCATCTTGCTTTGTAAGATCATGCCCCTGGTATCCCATCACCATGGCTTTGGCAATCTGCGCTCCGAGCCAGGTGTCTTCACCACTGCCTTCTGCAACCCGGCCCCAGCGTGGATCGCGTGCTATGTCTACCATGGGGGAGAATACCCAGTTCAAACCATCGGCACTGGCTTCATCGGCCGCCGCGCGAGCGGTTTTTTCTATCAACGGAAGATCCCAACTGGCGGCCAATCCGAGCGGAATAGGGAAGATGGTTTTATGCCCATGGATCACATCATAACCGAACAACAATGGGATTTTTAATCTTGTTTTGTTAACGGCCAGGTTCTGCAACTTGCGCACAGCCGAAGGGGTATAAGTGTTGAAAACACCACCTACCAGGCCTTTCTCCAGTTTTTCTTCCACTCCCTGGCTCAATATTGGCCCCGTTACATCGAAACCCACCGATGGGAGATTCAATTGGCCAATCTTTTCGTCAAGGGTCATTCTGCTCATCAATGCAGTAATGAATTTATCCATTTTTGGCTGCTGTGCCATGCTGCTGTAACTGCAGCACAGCAGGGCCAGGAGAAGTATTAAATATTTTGTTTTCATGACAAGAAAATGAATGATTAAATGGTGGTTAAAGGTATTCTAATCTGATCACTTTGGCGTGTTCAGGCCTGCCATTTTTAATGATGAGTTCAGCCAGGGAACAGTGCATGGCCAATGATTTTTTGCTGTGTAACTACTGTCACAAACATTCATACTGCGCTAAAATAGTTTTGCATCTGAAAACGATCTAAAGATGAAAAAACTATTCTTGTTTTTCCTTTTAAGCATTTCCCTGGTACGGATACCGGCACAACCGGCTCTTACCAAAGCAGAGGCCATACGACTTGCTACGGACAGCAGCTGTACGGTAGCAATGGCAGATAATGTTATAAAAACAGCCGAAGCAAAGTTCAAACAGACCGATGCCGTCTTTCTGCCACAGGTGACGTTGGACTACAGCGGCCTGATGACCAATAATCCTTTACATGCATTTGGTTTTAAGTTGCTACAGCGGGGCATTGCGCAGAACGACTTTGCGCCTGATCTTCTTAACCATCCCAATGCTACAGGTAATTTTACCACAGAGGCCACTGTTGTGCAACCCATTTTTAATGCAGATATGTTATCCATGCGTGAGGCCGCACGTAAACAGGTAGCTATTGCAGGTTATCAAAAGCAACGTGTGCAGGATTACCTGAAATTTTCTGCAGAAACAGAATATAATCAATTACAGCTTTCGTATGAAATGCTGAAAGTTTCCAAAGAGGCACTGGCAACGCTGCAAGCCATTTACAAATGGACGAAGGACCGCTACGATCAGGGATATATCCAAAGATCAGATTTGCTGAATGTGGATGTAAATGTGAAATCCATCGAAACACAGATCGCTGCTGCTCAGTCTGCCATACAAGAGCATTCCGATAACCTGAGCGTACTGATGAGGAAACCGGTAGGAGCTATTTACCAGGTAGATAGTCTTATACCCGATGGCAATTTATCGAACTACAATCATCTTCCTGCCGACCGTTCAGATTTTAAAGCCATGGAAATGGCGATCTCTTCTTATGACGATATGATAAAAAGCACCAGGCGCAGCCTGGTGCCAAAAGTCAACGGATTTGCGTCTTACCAGTTGAACGACAGTAGGGCTTTGGGTTTCGGCAACGGTGCTTACCTGGTTGGTGTGCAGATGACCTGGCATGTGTTTAAAGGAAATGAAGTACATAACAAGCTGGCTACACAGCGGCTGGAGCAAAAGCAAATAGCGCTGCAATTGCAGGATAGCAAAGAGCAGGATGCAAAAGCATTGGCCAAAGCCAACAGTCAGTTAACAGAAGCAAATTACCGCCTGGCGCAGTATCATTTGTCTGTTCAGCAGGCACAGGAAGCTTTGCAGATATTGGAAAATCGCTATAAGCAAGGCCTGGTCAGCACCACCGACCTATTACAGGCGCAAACCCAGCAAGCCATGCAAAAACTTTATTACAAACAGGCCGTAACAATGCATAACAGCACATTGGCCTATATCCGTTTCTTAACAGCCCGTTAAACAACAAATACAAATTCATCATTCGTAATTCATACCATATGCAACTAAAAAATATGCTGTACTTTTTTCCCTTTGCAATGCTGCTCACTGCCTGCAAAACTAATCCGGAAAATACAGCGCCGGGAAACAATGCCGCCGCACCTGTTCATGTAAGGTTGGCGCTGGCAGGCACCGAAGGAAACGGCGCATTCGCAGCAATAAGCGGCCAGTTGATGTCGGCACATTCCGCCGCCATCAGTACAAGGATAATGGGCTATATCACCAGAATGAATGTCAATATTGGCGATAATGTCCGCGCCGGTCAATTGCTTTTCTCCATCAAGTCTACCGATATCCGCGCCAAAGACGGGCAGGTTACCGCCAATATCGCGGCGGCGGAAGCAGCCCTTGCCAATGCCAAGAAGGATTATGAACGTTTCAAAATATTGCATTCGCAAAACAGCGCTACTGACAAGGAGCTTGAAAATATCACGTTGCAATACAAGGCGGCAGAAGCACAGTCGCAGGCTGCCCGTCAAATGCGCAATGAAGTGAATGCCAATATGGCCTATGCCGATGTTACTGCTCCTTTCAGCGGCACTGTTACGCAAAAAATGATGGAGGCAGGCAGTCTTGCAGGACCGGGAGCACCCGTATTGATGCTGGAAAGTTCAGGAGCTTTACAGGCTACCGCCATGGTTACGGAAGACAAGATCAAATATATTCACCAGGGCATGCATGTAAACATTACCGCCGATGCAGATGGGAAAAATACCGGCGGTACTGTTACGGAGATCAGCCGCTCTTCTGTTACAACCGGAGGCCAGTACCTGATAAAGATCAATCCCGACAACAGTGAAGGACTTCTTTCAGGAATGTATGTCCATATACGTATTCCGGTAGCGACAACAACAAATATGATAAGTGTTCCCGCATCAAGCCTTGTAACACAGGGCGACCTGGTGGGTGTTTATACCGTGTCGGGCGATAATAAGGCTTTGTTGAGATGGCTGCGCACAGGCAATACCAGCAATGGGCAGGTCGAAGTTCTCTCGGGTCTTGCTGCAGGAGAACGGTACATCAGTTATGCCGATAGCCGGCTTTGGAACGGAGCAAATATTAAATTCTAACAACTTTTTTATATGGAAAATGGAATTGCCGGAAGAATAGCTAACGCCTTTATCCGATCAAAGCTCACAATATTGCTGATGGTTGCCGGATTGTTACTGGGTGCTTACGCAGTGATGATGATACCGCGTGAGGAAGAGCCTCAAATTAAAGTGCCGATGCTGGATATATTCGTCGGTTATCCCGGGGCTACGCCTAAGGAGGTGGAAAACAGGGTGACGGCGCCGATGGAGAAAATCATTTCCAATATCAAAGGTGTGGAGCATGTGTATTCCACTTCTATGAACGGACAGGCTGCGATCATTGTTCAGTTTATTGTAGGCGAAGATATAGAGCGCTCGCAGGTAAAACTGTACAGCGAACTCATGAAGAACATGGATAAAATGCCGCCAGGTGTTACCACGCCCATGCTGAAAAGCCGCGGTATTGATGATGTCCCTATTTTTTCGCTGACGTTCTGGAGTGAAAAATACAACAGCGCACAACTGAGGCAGATAGCTAACCAGGTAGGTGCAGCGCTGAAAAAAATACCCGATGTATCTACTGTGAACGTAACCGGTGGCAGGAGTAAAGAACTACAGGTCATTTTAGATAAAGAAAAAATGACGGCCCTGCATGTAGATATCCAAACTGTGCAGCAAATGATCTCGGCGCAGAATGCGCAAATGCATTCGGGTACATTGCGGATACAAGACACAGCCTTTGCCGTACAGACGGGAAATTTCCTTGCCTCAAAGGAAGATGTGGAAAACCTGATTGTGGGTACGACCGGACAACAACCTGTATTCTTGAAACAGTTTGCCAAAGTGCTGGAAGGGTATGAAATGCCCAGTAACTATGTAAGCTTCGGTTATGGAAAGGCAGCTGTGAAAGACCAGCAACTTTTCCCATCCACTTACCCGGCTGTTACATTGTCTGTTTGCAAAAAATCAGGATCTGATGCCATGCAACTGGCTGAGAAGATGGAAACACGTTTAGGTGGACTAAATAAAACCCTTATCCCCTCCGAGGTGCATACAACCATTACACGCAACAATGGCGAATCGGCTTCCGAAAAAGTATCAGAATTGCTGATGCATTTGGCCATTGCGATTGTTGCCGTAACGGTTTTTGTAATGCTTGCCATGGGCTGGCGTGGTGGTATGGTGGTGTTTTTGTCCGTACCTGTTACGTTTGCACTTACACTGGTGGCGTATTATTTTCTGAATTACACATTGAACAGGATCACACTTTTTGCCCTGGTCTTTATAGTCGGCATCGTGGTGGACGATTCCATCATCATAGCAGAAAATATGCACCGCCATTTCAAGATGAAGCGGCTGCCATTCCTGCAAGCCGCCATCTACTCTATCAACGAAGTAGGTAACCCCACCATACTTGCAACATTCACTGTGATGGCAGCAGTATTTCCCATGGCCTTCGTGAGTGGTATGATGGGTCCTTACATGAGCCCGATGCCGGTAGGCGCTGCCGTTGCCATGTTCCTGTCGTTATTGGTTGCTTTAACGCTAACCCCTTATCTCGGTCTTATTTTCCTTCGTGAAAAAGAAAAAACAGCGAAGCGCCATGTGGCAGAGGTGGAAGCAGGGCAAACGAAAATTTACAGGATCTATCAAAAGCTTATGCTGCCGATGCTCGAAAAACGTTTATACCGCTGGGGCTTTATGATAGGCACCAGTGTGGTATTGCTGGCTACTTCTCTCATGTTTTATACAAAATCCGTGGGTGTGAAGATGCTGCCCTTCGATAATAAAAATGAATTCCAGGTAGTGATAGATATGCCCGAAGGTACAAGCCTGGAGCGCACACAGGCTGTCACTGCCGAAATAGCCAACTACTTGTCGCAACAACCCATGGTACGCAATTTTCAAACCTATACGGGAACAGCGTCGCCCATTACTTTCAGCGGACTGGTAAGGCATTACGATCTTCGCCGCGGCGATCATGTAGCAGATATCCAGGTGAACCTGGTTGATAAAAAAGACCGTTCGGTTCAAAGCCATGAGATTACCAAAGAGATGCGAGACCCTATTGATGCGATTGCAAAAAAATACGGTGCCAATATTGCATTGGTAGAAGTTTCTCCCGGACCTCCTGTACGGTCTACTCTGGTTGCTGAAATCTATGGCCCTGATGAAAAAGAACAGGTTAAAGTGGCCGAACAGGTTAAATCGTTGTTGGCGCAAACACCCGATGTGGTAGACCTGGATTGGAGCAGGGAAGCTGACCAGCCGGAGTACCGTTTTGTGGTAGATAAAGAAAAGGCCATGCGTAACGGCATATCACAGGCGCAAATAACAATGAGTGCTTATGCTTTGATCTCTGGTACTTCGGCAGGATTGTTACATCAACCCAATGCATACGAGCCTGAACATATCCGCTTGCAGGTAGCTGACCAGGATAAGAATAATTTACAGGCACTCAATAACCTGCCGGTAAAGGGACAGATGGGTAATATGCTGTCATTGGGAGAGTTGGGGCATTGGGAAAGGATGGTAGCGGCACAAAGTATCAACCGTAAAGACCAGAAGCGTGTTGTTTACATTACCGCAGACATGGCGGGAAAATTGGAAAGCCCGGTCTATGCTATTACAGCTATGTCGAAAAAACTGAAAGAGATCAAATTGCCCAAAGGCTACAGCCTGAAAGAAGAATATACGCAAGCGCCCCAGACAGAAGACAATTATACCGTTAAATGGGACGGAGAATGGCAGATTACCTATGAGGTATTCCGCGACCTGGGTGCCGCTTTCGGCGCCGTGCTGATCATTATTTATATATTGATTGTAGGTTGGTTCCAGGATTTTAAAGTGCCATTGGTCATGCTTTCTGCCATTCCATTATCGTTGATCGGTATCATACTCGGCCATTGGGCATTGCATGCTTATTTTACGGCAACTTCCATGATAGGCTTTATAGCGCTGGCAGGAGTAATGGTGCGCAACTCAATTTTACTCATTGATTTTATCGACATCAGGCTGAAAGAAGGGGAAAGCTTACAACAAGCGATTATTGAAGCAGGCGCCGTTCGTACCACACCGATTTTACTCACGGCTGGCGCGGTTGTATTGGGAGCCGTCATTATTCTGACCGATCCGGTATTTCAGGGACTTGCCATTTCATTAATGGGAGGCACATTGACTTCCACATTCCTGACGCTGATCGTAGTACCCCTGTTATACTTTAAAATGCTGAAGAAAAAATATAAATAACCAATAAATATCCAATCATGAAATTATTAATCGTTGCGGCTGTTCAGGAATGTGATGAAGCTGTTGCAAATATTTTTCATCAAAACGGTCTATACAAATACAGCGTTGCCAATATTCATGGTGTAAACAGTAATGAGGCTGCCGGCTCGTTCGATAATTGGTTTGGAAGCCCCACCAAAGAAGGCATCAATGAATCTATAATGATGTTTTGCCTTACAGAAGATGGAGCAGCCCAAAAAACACTTGCGCAACTGAAACAATACAATGAGCAAAAACAACCCGATTTTCCCGTCAGGGCAGCGATCCTGCCTGTGGAAGAATTTATTTAACCATAAAGTATGTCAAAATGAAAAACGAACAGATCATCCGCGCCGTAGCAGGCTCTTTGGTACTCATTGGGATTACATTATCTTATTTCGTTAACAGGAACTGGATATGGGTATCTGTTTTTGCTGGCGTCAATCTTTTACAATCTGCATTTACTAAATGGTGCTTACTGGAGAAGATACTGGAGAAGAAAAGAATGTAGTCGTCGATTTCATAAGCCGTTATTACCAGGAGATCATTTCAGGCCAATATCTGTTTTCAGCACTAAGCTATTGCGGTTGATGGCCAGGATATTCTTTTGCTCCATGCTTTTCAGTAATCGTGAGATTACTTCACGGGTAGAATGCAGGTCGTCCGCTATTTGTTGGTGCGTGATCTGCAAAACAGGGCTGCCTGTTTTTTCTGCCTGGCCCTGCAGGTATGCTATGAGACGCTCATCGAGCTTTTTGAATACCACGCTGTCAAACGTATTCAGCAACTCTTCAAAACGGGTGCGATAAGTTTCCACCACAAACTGGTACCAGTTTTTATGGTTCTTCATGAGCTTTTCCATGATCGCAGCGGGCAATAAGATCACCTGGCTGTCTTCAGAAGCGACGATCATCACTTCGCTTGTCTCATGTTTAGTGGCACAAATGAGCGACATAGCACAGGCGTCGCCAGCTTCGAGGTAGTACAGGAATATTTCACCATCTTCCCCCTCACGGTACACCTTCACGGAACCGTCTGCAATCAGCACAATATTTCTAAGGTTGTTGCCCATACGGGTCATCAACTGTCCTTTATCCACTTTGGCCAGTGAAGCCTCCTCACTGATGATGGTTTTTACATCTTCGCTCAGCATAGGGAAGCGTTTATCCAACAATTCCTTTATGGTTAAGCTATCATTATTCATATCGCAATGATAATAAAAATTCAGGCGTTATTCAGACCTGATCACTTTAGTGCGTTCAGATACGCCATTTTCATTGATGGCTTCAATCTGGAAATAAAAGGGCAAGTCTTTGTCCATTGCTTTGAAAAAATACTGGTTGGTATTGTGCACCATGATGCAATTGTATAATTTGTCCGGCTCCGTACCAGTATAGATATTGTATGCATAGGCATCGCCGGATAAACGCCATTTGATCCAGGCGCTGCGCTTGTCTTTTTCTGTACGTAATACAATAAAGTGCTGCACCGTATCGGGTTTGGCGCCGCCGCCATTGCCAAATACCCGCAGACCGCTGAGGGCAAACTTGCCGGTAGGCATGTGCAGGTTAACCAGCTTGATGTATCTGGCTTTAACGGGGTTGTCCAGCTCTACATAATCGTGCGGCACATCGGTTTTATTCTTGCTCTTGTCTGCCAATAACTGCCAACGCTTGTTGTCTGTAGAATACCATAATTGATACTGATGATACACATCGTGCGATTTACCCAGGAACTCTGCATCCTGATCTGCGTAATTGATCTGTACAGCATTAACCGTACTGATATTTCCTAGATCGGTCACGATCCATTCGCCTGCGTTGCCGGTAGCGGCACTCCAATAAGTTTTGATGTCTTCATCAACAGCGTTGTTGGCGCTGTAACTGCCGAGAGTAGAAGATACGGTTACTGGCTTGTTATAATTCAGCAACATCCATCCGGTGAATTTTCCTTTCAGATGATCAGCAGGGCCATCAGGCAGGTAAGTCGGATAATCACCCAATGCGGTATTACAATACATCACCCCATCTTTATCGAAACCAGTGGGCCAGATGCCTACCCGCCGCTCGAAATTGTTTTTTACCGATATGCCAATGGTGGATATATGCCAATAGTTATTCCATTTGTCCTGATAAGTAGCGCCATGCCCCGCTCCACGCGCAAAGCCACCAGGCTTATAACTGAAAGGCATTGGCTGCGGCTTGAATGGCCCAAGCGGGGCATTGCCTACAATCACGCCATCTGCATAACCACTGAATTCTGTTCCCGGAGCGCCATATTGCAGGTAGTACTTGCCATTGTGTTTGGTCATCCATGCGCCTTCAATAAACGGATCGAGAAAAATATCGTCGAGGTTTTCTCCAAAGCGCTGCCATCCATATTTATAAGGTTCCAATAAATACATTTCTTTCCTGGCACCAATCAATTGAAATGTTTTGGGATCCACTTCTACACCATAGATGGGATAGCGATTGCTGCTGCCATTGTACATGTATAACCTGCCATCGTCGTCCCTGAAAAAATCAGGATCCCAGCCTCCCGGCGTGAAGTCATGAATGGCTTCTTTCCATTCATTGGCTTTGGGGTTGGTACTCATCCAGATGGGAAATTTGGATGTATAGGTAGAGCCGAAAACCAGCAAAGTATCGCCTTGTACCCATACAGCCGGCGCACACAGGTCATCATACACTTTGTGTTCGGGTCGTAAGAAAGACCTTGAAACAAAATTCCAATGACTCATGTCGCTGCTCCACCAATAGCCCCATTGGTTGGTGGAGAAGAGGTAATAGTCGCCTTTGTAAGTTACGATCACCGGATCGGCTGTAGCACGATGTTTCCCTTCGGTAGCAAAATTGGGAATAGGCGTATAACCGTAATCGATGTTAATGGGGTTGCAATAAGTGCGTTGTTGCGAGAAACTTTTTGTACCCAGCAACAATGCCAGTGCAATGGAACAATAAATCTTTGCCGTTTTCATAGATCAATTGATAGACGCTGATTTGAAATCGAGTTTCTGTAATCCTTTTTGAACTTCGGGGCAGCTCATAAACAGTTTCCACAGCAAGCCAGAGCGATAGTTTTCGATCATCACAACAATCGGCCCCTGGTCAATAGCCAGGTAGGATTGTGCATACCAGTTATGCTCTTCACTGAAAGCATCTGTAAAACCATATTCACCCCATATCTTATCGCCCAGGTCGTCGTAAAAATGACGCAATGCTTTCATTGAAAATTCAGGCGTATAAGGAAATGCCGAGAGCGCGGCAGTAGGCGTGATCACACCCAGGTCATTGGTGGGTGAATGGGCGCTATAACCTTGATGGTTGTCGCTTGCAGTGAGGCCCCAGCAATTTGCTCCGTAACCTTTGAACTTTTTGGGGTTATCTAAACAATAGGCATGGTTGATGAGCGTGTGGTTCTGGTTTTGCTGCCAGTAATCAGCATAACGGTCTTTCAATCCTCTCGGGTCTAGACCCAGGAAAGAATAATGGGTGAAGAACAGCGGTCCGCCATAATCAAAGCCAAGCGGCAGTTTGATACCATAGAACTCTTTTCCGTTTTTGAAATAATTGTTGATGGCCCATCCGCGGTGGTACACATTACTTTGAACAGGATACCGTTCGCTGCTGGCTGCCAGTACATAGGTGATCAGGCATTCGTTGAATCCGCGGAGCGAATGGTTCATGTTCCAGTCATTGTTGGGACTCCAATGCCAGTAGAGTACATCCTGTCCGCCCCTGGTAAACCAATCCCATTCCACTTCATTCCACAAGCTGTTGATGCGGTTGCGCAATTCGGTTTCTGTTTTATTGCCCGCATTGAAATATTGACGCGCAGTGAGAAGCCCTTCGAATAAGAATGAGGTTTCTACTAAGTCTGCCCCGTCGTCTTTCCGGCTGAAGGGAATGGTTTGTCCGGTTGCCCCGTTGAACCAATGCGGGAAAACACCATGATAAGAATTGGCTTTGGAGAGGAATTTAACCATCTTCAATAATCTTGCTACTACGGAATCGCGCGGCACCCATTTCCTTTCTGCTGCCACCACCATGGCCATCACGCCAAAGCCGGTACCACCGGTAGTTACCACTTCATGACCATAGTTGAAAGAGGTATTGCTCCTTTCACGGGCCATACCGCTTACAGGATGTCCGAAATCCCAGAAATATTTAAAGGTTTGCTTTTGCACCAATTCCAGTAAAGCCGTATCGCTGAGGTTTTTTGTTCTGGCAACCGGTATCTGTTGTGCAAAAAGAGAAGTACTCAATAAAATGCAGAGCCATACGCTCAATGATTTTTTCATGTCTTTTATTTTAAATCGCGAGTAATATTATAAATAAGAAGCCTGAAATCCCAGGGCTTTCATACCTGTTTTAATTTCGGGGCAGCTGGTAAATAAATTCCAAAGCAACCCGGTTCTGTAATTTTCAATCATTACTACAATGGGGCCCTGGTCAATAGCCAGGTATGAATTGGCAAACCAGCCATCGTTCAATGAGAAAGCATCAGCGAAGCCATAGTTTCCCCATATTTTATCACCCAATACATAGTAAAAGAATTTCAGCGCCTGCATCGATTCTTTGGGCGTATAAGGGAAGGAAGAAAGCGCTGCCGTAGGTGCAATTACACCTGCATCATTGGTAGGAGAACTGGCCGTATATCCATTCGGGATATCGCTGGCAGTGAGCCCCCAGCAACTATCGCTGTATCCCACCTGGTTTTTAGGATTGGCTTTGCAATAATTATAATTGATCAGTGCATGATTCCTGGTCTGTAAGGTATAATCTGCATAAGCATCCGTTAACCCATTGGGATTAATGCCAAGAAAAGAATAGTGCTCAAAGAACAAAGGACCGCCCATCGATGGACCCAATGGCAGGTTGTAATTATAATAAGTATTGCCGTTTTTAAAATTCGCAGCACCAGCCCATCCGGCATCGTACACTGTTTTAGGAATGGCATAAGTGTTGGATGAAGCTGCCAGCACGTAAGTGATCAATGCTTCATTCCATCCCCTGATGGGCATATTCATGATCCATGCATCGGTGGGACTCCAATGCCAGTACAGCAGGTTCTGGTTGTTTTGTTGAAACCAATTCCATTCAACGTTATTCCACAATGTATTGATATCTGTACGCAATGCTGTTTCTGCGGCATCGCTGCCGTTGAAATATTGCCTGGCACATAATAATCCCTGCATCAGGTAAGACGTTTCCACCAGATCGGCCCCGTTGTCTTTTGCGCTGAAAGGAACAACAACACCGGTGGCTCCATTCAACCAGTGCGGAAAAGCGCCATGGAATTTCTGCGCCGTATTTTTCAGGAATCCCACGATCTGTTGCATCCTTGCCAGTCCCTGTGCACGGGTGATGAATTGCCGGTTGACGGCAACAGGAATGGTCATGATGCCGAAGCCTGAACCACCGCTGGTTACCACATCGCCACTGGTATTTCTTTCCCTGGCCAGTCCGCTTAGGGGGTGTGCGAAATCCCAGAAATAAGTAAAAGTCTGTCGCTGTACCAGCGTAAGCAATGAATCATCTGAGATCAACGGGAACTTCCTGGTAGAATCGATCTTTGTTTGCAGGTTCACGGTAATACCGGATTGCAGGTAGCCACCCGGAGAAGACTGCAGTTGTTGCGATACGGTGATGTTGTATTTGTTCAACGGCTGCAATGCCTGGGAAGGCTGAATGATAACGGTGCTATCGTTATTCTCAAACCCGGTTGTGTAAGCAACCACACCTCCATTGTTGTCTTTGAAAATGATATTTGCTGCAACACTGGTACGGCTCAATTTCGCAGTGAAGTTTAGCCTGATCACAGGTGTGTAGTTCACACTTGTATAATTGAACCCATTGAAAACACCGTTCACCGTTAAAGTATTGAAACTATATGAAGCCGGTGGCGTGGGTGCAGGCCGGGTATCATTACCCGTTTTACCACAGCCTGCACCCAGCATCAGTAAACCCATCGCCACCAGATAATGAGGTTTCATGTTACTTACCTCTTCCCTCCAGTTTTACCAATGCATTGATATCGCTTTCTGCCAGCGCTTTATTGTAAATGCGCACTTCATCCAATTGACCGGTCATGAAACTGGCCCAGGGTTGAGAGCTGGTTGCAGAAGTAAGACTGGGAGTTGTTTGAAACTGCACGGTTCCGAATACCATTTTAGTGGCATTCTGAAATTGCAGTGGTCCGAAATTAGCCACTACCTGGGTGGCAATTTTAGAACCATTCACGAATACTTTGAAAGTAGAGCTGGCAGCATCATAGCTTACGGCAATATTCATCCACACATTCCAGGCATTGGTGATGTTGTAATTGCCCAGCCAGGCGTCTTTGCCATTGTTATTCACGTGTACTTTCAGGTTGGCATTGGTGGCAGTACCTCCATTCTCGAAGAAGATGGTGAGGTTGCCCCAGAATGAATTGGTATTGGCTATATCGAGAATGCCGGCAATACCGTTGGTGTTTTGCGGACTGTTGACCCACGAAGTAACAGTAAAACTCTGCAGGTTCTGTATACCCGAACCCGGATTGAACAAAACATATTTATTGACGCCACCTTGCATAGCTGCTCCTTTGATGCCGTTCACAAAACCAACCCCAACATTCGTGCCTGCCGTATTCGTAACGCTGTCTGTTACATTGTTGTCGAACGACCAGTAGCCTACCAGGTTGCCGGGAGCAATGCTTTTAGCGCTGGTATATCCGCCAATAGATAAGGCAGGTGCATAGCTCGAAGGATCGAATTTTTTATAACAGGAACTGAGCAACATACTGCTACCTGCGATGAGTGAGAACAATAGTTGTCTGTTAATATATTTCATAACAAAATGTCTTTAATTGTCAAAGAATTAATACCCGGGATTTTGTGTCAACACACCTGCACTCAGGTCTATTTCATTCTGAGGGATAGGCAGCACTTCATTCTTGCCCGCTACAAATCCCCTTGGTCCGAACACAGTGGCCGCACGACCCTGGCGGATCACATCGAAGAACCTGTCGAATTCCATGGCCAGTTCTACACGGCGCTCATGCCAGATGGCATTGCGGAGTGCGCCCTGATCGGTTGTGGTAACATCAGGTAATACAGCGGGATTGCTGCCGCGGGCCCTGGCACGCACTTTATTGAGTGATATCAGGGCTTGTGCGGGTTTGCCCAATTCATTGCTGGCCTCTGCATTCATAAGCAGGATGTCTGCAAAACGCAATACCATGAAATCCTGGTCAGCTCCTTCATTGTAACCGGATACATACTGGCTGAAGGGAACATAAGATTTTTTGTTGTACATGGGATTGTCACCTGTAGGCGGTATCACATCTCCTTCGGCAGTGGTTTCTCCTCTGAATATAATAGTACCTGCTTTGCGTGTATCTCCCGGTTCGAATTCAGCTACGAGATCAGGTGTGGGCACATTGAAACCCCATCCACCACCTACCGATCCGCGAACACCCTGTACCTGGGAATACTGCGAATTGGAAGCAGCTTTGTTACCCAGTATCAGTTTGCACTGTATCTCAAATACAGATTCTGAACTGTTCTTATTCTGGGTGCGGAAGAGTTTTTCGAAGTCGGGGAACAAGCTATATCCCATGCCCATTACCTGTGTTGTAAGATCGAATACTGCCTGCCATTTCTTCTGGTACATCGATACTTTGGCCAGCATACCCAGGGCTGCCCCTTTTGTAGCGCGTCCTACATCGGCTGCACCATAAGACTGCGGTAAAACAGCCGCCGCATCTGTGAGGTCTTTTTCAATAGCCGCCCATACCTGCGCTTTTGGTGTGCGCGGGACATTGTATTCGGCAGCACTTTTGGGTACTGTTAAGCGTAATGGCACATCGCCGAAGGCACGTACCAGCCTGAAATAAGAATAAGCCCTGATGAATTTAGCTTCTGCCAGGTAACGGTTTTTAAGGTTATCATCCATAGTAATACCGGGAACATTGTCTAATACCTGGTTGGCGAAATTGATGTTCTGGTACTGGCCTGCCCAGAAGTCGGCAATCTGTCCTTCTGTGGAAGTAGCAGTAAAGTTGTGGAACTTGTTCATGAAGGTAGCATCACTCGGACTGCTTCCTTTCTCTGCATCATCCGAGCCCATACTTTCTACGGCAATGGGTGCGAAAGCAATATTCTTCCATTCATGTAAATTGGCGTACATCGCATTCACGGCCTTGGCAGCATCAGCATCTGATTTCCAGAATTGCTGACTGGGCTGCTGTCCCTGCGGCGGCACATCCAGGAATGTTTTGTTGCATCCGGTAAACACCACCAGTGCCAACAAAGCGCCGGAGATGAAATAACGGTGATATATTTTATTATGAAGATTCATGATTGTAAAATTTTTTGTTAGAAGGTGAGGTTCACACCAAAATTGTAAGTGGCATACAACGGATAAACATTGGTATCAATGCCCTGGTTAATGGCCGATCCGCCTATCTCAGGTGTGAAGCCCCTGTACTTGAAGAAGTTGAATGCGTTTTGTGCATTCAGGTACACACGGAGTTTTTTAACCTTCCACCTGTCTGTCAGTGAAGCAGGCAGGGTATAGCCTAATTGCATATTCCTTACCCTGAAATAACTGCCATTTTCCACGAAGAAGGAATTGGGACGATAGTTATCGCCACCACCAATATTAGCGGAAGGATAGCTGTTGGAAGTGCCTTCTCCATGCCAGCGTTTATCATAAAAATCTTTGGTGAAATTCTCGTTACCATAACGCAGTCCCAGGTTGGCGTTGTACACCTGTACACCAGCCACTCCCTGGAAATCCAGTGTGAGGTCGAACTGCTTATATGTCCAGTTGGTGTTTACACCATAACTGTACCTGGGATTGGGATTACCCAAGGGTACCCTGTCGCGGGCATCGATCACACCATTTTTATCCTGGTCTACATAAATGAAATCGCCGGGCTTGGCATTGGGCTGCGCTGATCCGGTGATCTGCGACTGGTTCTGGAATACACCAGCTACGACTAATCCGTAGAACTGGCCGATGGGTTGTCCCACCATGGTACGGGTTGACAACTGACCACCTGTAGCGGCACCACCACCGCCATAGATGGGGTTGCTGCCGGTGGTAACAGACAATACTTTGTTATCGTTTATACCCAGGTTGGCGCTTACAGAATAAGTGATGTCTTTGCCTATTTCATTTTTCCAGGTAATGGCCAATTCAACACCCCTGTTCTGGAAATCGGCCTGGTTGCCGAGGATGGTACCAGACGATGTTCCTACAGATGAAAGAATGGGAATATCGAAGATGGCTTTCTCAGTTTTTTTATTGTAGTAATCTAACTCAACAGTCAGCTTGTTGCTCAGCAATGATGCATCCAAACCGATATCTGTTCCCACACCTCTTTCCCAATAAGTAGTAGGAGGTACTACTGAATTGATACTGGCGCCGGTATAAGGCTGGTTGCCGAAGATGGCTGTGAGATAAGGAGCCTGTGTTACTGTGAGCACAGAGATGTTCGATGGAACGGATACGTTACCGATCTTACCCCAACTGGCCCGGAGTTTCAGGTTGTTGAACAATTTTTGGTTCTGCATGAAACTTTCACGTGTGATCACCCAGCCTGCACCAACAGAAGGGAAATAACCCCAGCGGTTATCACCGAAGAATTTAGAAGATCCGTCGGCACGCATGGAGAAGTTCAACAAGTATTTACCCTGATAATCATAGGTAACACGACCGAAATAAGAAGCAATAGTGGCAACGGAACCGTTATCATCTACGTTCCTTCCGGCAGTACTTCCCAGGCGAAGGTAATAGTCGCCTTCACTGGTATTGGGCACATTGGGTGCAGTGGCAGTCCATCCGTAAGACTGATAACGTTGTGCAGATTGTCCCAACAACACTTTCAAATTATGGTTGTTGAATTTATTCTCGTAAGTAAGGGTGTTCTCCAATATCCAGTTCCTGCTTTCTGTGCGTATCATTGTCAACTGACTGGCGGTGTTGCGCTGCTTCAAAGTAGCAGTGTATACCGGTTGATAGTTTCTTCTTTCAATCTGACCAAAGTCGCCACCTATACTGCTATGAAATGTCAGATGAGGCATCAGTTTCAGATCGCCGTAAGCGCTTCCTGAAACACGGTAATTCTTTGTTTTCTGGTTATAGAAATCGAGTGTAGCCTGCGGGTTGAAATTAGCACCGTCTCCCAGGCTATAATCACTGGGATCTCCATAACTGCCATCTTTGTAATAAACAGGTACTACGGGTGCAGCTGCAAAAAGTTGGTGGAAAATGTCGCCGGGGAAATCAACGAAATTATTAGAAGCCGCAGTAGCCGTATATCCTAATTTCAAATTCCTGAATACCTGGAAATCATTTTGCAATCTCGCAGTAACCCTGGTATAATCATTGCCTTTTACAAGGCCTTCCTGTTTCAGGTAGCCTAGAGAGAAATTATAAGTTGATTTTTCAGAACCGCCGCTTACAGATACCTGGTGATTAGTTATTAATGCATTCCTCAACACCTGGTGGTACCAATCGGTTCCCACACCAAACTGCGTAGGATCGAGGAGGGCAGCGCTGCCGTTGGCAGCCGCCAGTTCATTGACCATGGTAGCAAATTCATTGGCGTTGGCCATTTTAATGCTATTGGTCACGTGCTGGAATCCTACAGAACCGGTGTAATTGACAATAGCTTGTCCTGATTTACCTTTTTTAGTTGTAACCAGTATCACGCCATTAGCTGCCCTCACACCATAAATAGATTCGCTGGAGGCATCTTTCAGTACGCTGATATTGTCAATATCGGCGGGGTTCAGGAAACTGATATCATCATACCATACCCCATCCACTACATACAATGGATTGGCATTGCCATACACCGTACCGAGGCCACGGATGCGCACCTGGGGCGATGAGCCGGGTGCACCACTGTTGGTGATCTGAACGCCCGCTACCTTGCCCTGCAAAGCGCTGATGGGGTTGGTAGACGCTTGTTTAGCGATGTCTTCGCCTTTCACAGCAGCCACAGAACCGGTAACGTCGATCTTTTTCTGTGTGCCATATCCCACCACAATTACCTGGTCCAGTTCTTTTTGACTGGGCACCAGGGAGGTGTTGATGGTGGTTTGTTCGCCCATGGTGATTTCTTTGTCTTCATAGCCAACAAAAGAGAATACCAATACGGCATTCTTTCCGCTAACGGGTATGTTATACGCGCCTTCACTGTTGGTAATAGTGCCGCTATTGGTGCCTTTTACTTTCACCGATACATTGGCAAAAGGTTGCCCGCTTTCATTGGTAACCTTTCCGCTGACGCGTTGGTCATACGCATTTTTTTCATCGGCTTCTTTGAGCAATACCACCAGGTTATTCTCCAACACTTTGTAAGAAAGGTTTACTTTCTGCAACAGGTTATCCAATGCCGAGCGCAATGGAATGTTATTGGCGGTAAAGTCCACTTTCGTTTTGATAACAGGTGCCAGGTCATAATTATACAGGAACCTGACATTGGCAGATTTCTCAATGGAAGTAAGGATCTTCCTTACCTCGGTTTGCTGTACCTGCATCCTGACGTTCTGGCCAAAGGCGCCGGCATGCGCCTGTAAAGCAGTGAAAAGGGTGAGAACAATCGCCAGCTTCATAAGCACAATTGTTTTTAGGATGGGTGATGGCAGGAAGCGTTTCGTTTCTTGCACGCTTTTTTTCATACATTTGGATTGTAGGTTAATCAATTGAAACCCATTGATTTTTGCGAGATCTGGGTTTCTTGTCTCAGTCTTAGCCTTAGGTCGGGGAATGTTGCTGCATTCTCCGATTCTTTCTATGGTGGTGGGAGGCTTACCCTGAATTATCGGGTCTTGTAGATGTGCACTTCATGGTCTTGGTTGATTTTATAGTTAAAGGAAGCAGTTAATTGGAGGGCTTGCAGCGCTTGTTCAATGGTCTCATTCTCGAAAATTACCCTGAACCGGTAATTGGCTACTTTCTCATCTTCCAGCACCATTTTCACATTGAACCATCGCTCCATTTTATCGGCCATTTCCCGGAACGACTCACCGTTGAACATCAGTTTATTATATACCCATGCGGTCTCGGGCAGGGTACTGTCGGGCAGGTCGCGCGGTACACTGGAGATAGCCATGTTGGTTTCAGTAGCGCTGGCGACTGTATGTGATTTGTCTGTAGAAGCAGCGAACGTAGAATCTTCTTTGTGGTACACCAGTTTTTCGTGAGGGTGGAGGTAAACTTTGGGGCCATCGGGACTATCCTTCCTGGCTACTTCAATCAAACCCCTGATAAGGGTGGCTTCAATGGTATTGGATTGGGGGTAGGACTTAACATTAAATGCAGTACCCAGTACGCGGATGTCGATTCCGGAAGTGTGCACGATGAATGGATGACGCGGGTCTTTCACCACGTCGAAAAAGCCTTCACCGGTTAGTTCCACTTCGCGTACAGGGCCGTTGAAATGATCGTTGTACGTCAGCTTGCTATCAGAGTTGAGCCAAACAGTAGTGCCGTCGGGCAGCCGCAATTTGGAGCGGGCGCCTTTATGGGCTGTGATTTCATTCTTTTTTGGTGAGGCTGTGGCTGTGGCTGTTTTACTGCTGCCAGACCAAAGCCAGTAGGCGGGTCCGATAACCAGGACTGCCGCGGCTGCATATTGCCACCAACGTCTTCTCATCAGATGAACGAGCGGCTGGTGGGTGATGGTATGCGCTTCCTCTTCTTCCCGCAGCGCTTTTTCCATCAACTGGTTAAAATGATTGCCCGATGCGGTTGTATCGTCGGGGTTACTATCGTTGTTGTGTGATTGCCAGTAATTGGAAAGGATATCGAAAAAATACTGGTCCTGCGGATGGTTGGCCAAATGCGCATGCAACTGTGCCAGTTCTTCTTCACTGGCTTCGCCGGAAAGATGGCGACTGATTAGTTCGGTCAATTTGTCGTTCTGCATGGCTGCGCAATCAATGTCTTACTATAAAGACCGGGAGAAAAGAGAATCTCCCTAAAGCGCGCCCTGATTTTTTTTGATTTTTTTGAAATCCGGGAAAGTATCGAAATGGGGACGGAGCACCTGGCTGAGTTTTTTAATAGCGATAACCATTTGGGCATCTACCGTTTTTTCAGAAATATGGAGTATCTCCGATACTTCTTTATAGCGAAGGTTGTCTTCCCGTACCAGTTTGAAGATCATTTTGCAACGGGGCGGGAGCGCTTCAACGGCGTCATGGATTTTGCGCAGCATCTCGCCTGTGATCATTTGCTTTTCGGCATTATACTCCTCGGCTATTTCAATATCGATATCGTCAAAAGCGCCGCCGATCTGCTGGTTGGCTTTTGCCGAAAGATAGCTGAATGCCTTGTTTTTTACAGCTGTATAAAGGTAAACGCGCAGGTTTTGTATGCCGGGAAGCTGTTCCCGCTGTTTCCAGATGTTCACCAATACTTCGTCTACCACTTCTGTGGCGCCGTCTTTGGTTTTTACGATGGCTTTGGCAAAAAGAAAGAGTTTTTGAAAATACAGATTGTACAGCTCGCGGAATGCGACCTGGTTGCCACGAGCAACCTCGTGCAAAACATCATCATGTGTGATACGATATGACATTGGCAAGAACCTGCTTCAAAGAAGCGAGTATAAAATTACTGAAAACATTCGGGTTTTCTGTAATCAACGACTTATTTGATATTGGATTGCCTCGTTGTTTGGATGCCTTTTTTACTGCATTTGTTCGCTATTTGTTCGCTTAACAGCGAACAAATAGCGAAGCGGGGGTATATAAACAGCGAACAAACAGCGAACAAATACCGAATCAGGTATGGATTTGATAAGAAAGCATCTGGAACAATAATGATTATAACCTGCCATCTTTAATCTCATCCACCACTCCTGGGTCAAGCAATGTGCTGGTATCGCCCAATTGTTGTACTTCTCCTTCGGCGATCTTGCGCAGGATGCGGCGCATGATCTTACCGCTGCGGGTTTTTGGCAGGCCGCTTACAAACTGAATTTTATCGGGCTTGGCAATGGGGCCGATCACGCGTGTAACGGTTTGTAAAATATCCTTGCGGGTGAGCGATGGATCGTCCATGTGTGTGCCATTGTAGATCACATAAGCATAAATGCCCTGTCCCTTGATATCGTGCGGATAACCTACTACTGCACTTTCCACCACGCCCGCGTGCATGTTGATGGCATTCTCCACTTCAGCCGTACCAATGCGGTGGCCGCTCACATTCAATACATCGTCTACACGACCAGTGATGCGGTAAAAACCTTCGGAGTCTTTCAATGCACCATCACCCGTAAAGTACAGGTTCTCATAAGTAGCGAAATAATTCACGCGGCAACGTTCATGGTCGCCGTAAGTAGTGCGTATGATGGATGGCCAGGGGGCTTTGATACAAAGATTGCCACTGGTAATGCCATCCACGGCTTCGGTTATTTCATTTCCTTTTTCATCTACCAGTATGGGTTGTACGCCAGGCAATGGAAGCGTGGCCCAACTGGGTTTCGCGGGTGTGATGCCTGCTAAATTGGAGATCAATATGCCTCCTGTTTCGGTCTGCCACCAGGTATCTACAATGGGACATTTCTTTTTGCCCACATGTTCATCGTACCAATTCCAGGCTTCTTCGTTGATGGGTTCGCCTACGGTGCCCAGTACTTTCAGGGAAGAAAGGTCCTTACCCTGCAAAGGGCCTAAACCAAAACCCATAAGACTGCGGATGGCGGTGGGTGCAGTATAGAGAATGTTCACTTTGTATTTGTCTACAATATCCCAGAACCTGCCGGCGTCGGGCCAGGTGGGCACGCCTTCAAACAGTAGTGAAGTGGCGCCGGCACTCAACGGACCGTATACAATATAACTGTGCCCGGTGATCCAGCCGATATCAGCCGTACAGAAATGGATCTGTCCGGTCTGGTATTGGAACACGTTCACAAACGTGTAATTGGTGAAGAGCATATAGCCTGCACAACTGTGTACTACGCCTTTGGGCTTACCGGTAGAACCGGAAGTATATAATATGAAGAGCGGGTCTTCAGCATCCATCTCTTCCGCTTCAATATAATTGAGTCCTTTTTCTTCCACCTGCTTCATTTCTTCTTCCCACCAGAGATCGCGCCCCTTGAGCATGGAAACAGGCGTGCGGGTACGGGTGCATACGATCACTTTCTTAACGGTCTTGTTACCGATCAATGCATCGTCGATCACACTCTTCAATGGAATATCTTTTGCGCCGCGGTAAGCGCCATCACAGGTAACAATGTATTCGGCCTGCGCGTCTTCGAGCCTGTCGGCAATACTTTGTGCAGAAAAGCCACCGAATATCACCGAGTGGATCGCGCCGATGCGGGCAGTGGCCAGCACAGCGATGGCCAGTTCGGGGATCATACCCATGTAAATACAAACACGGTCGCCTTTTTTAACGCCGTTGTTCTTCAGTACATGTGCAAACTGGCAAACTTTTTCGTGCAGTTTTCTATAAGTAAGTATGCGATGATGTTCTTCGGGATCATTGGGTTCCCAGATGATGGCGGGCTGGTTGCCACGAGTTTCAAGATAACGGTCGAGGCAGTTTTCCGTGATATTCAGTTTCGCGCCTTTGAACCACTCCACTTTGGGTTCTTTGAAATTCCAGTTCACCACTTCATCCCATTTCCGGCGCCAGGTAAAATGCTCTGCAATGGAGCCCCAGAAACCGGCGGGGTCTTCTATGCTTTTTTCATACTCACTTTTGTATTCATGGAAGGACTTGATCTGGTAGGGATATGACATGACAATCGACGCTTTTAGGGCCATAAATATACGCTGTGTGCAGCGCTTCTAAAAAATATAACCATGAAGAAATAACTAACAATCGTTTGCGTAATTGAACAAAATTCAACCTGTTACTGTATTGAGAAGCAATACCATCATCTAGCCCATGACTGTAAGCCGTTTTCGTTTCGTTTTAGATTTAACCTTGCCGTTAATGTAATCTGGCATAGGCACAAAAGAAAGACAGGGTGCCGCACCAATATGCAAGGATATCTCGATCAATTTCTGCAAGGTAAAATTAAAATGCCCGTTAAGTACCTGGCTGATATACCCTTTGGATACCCCTAATTCATTGGCCAATGCCGTTTGATTGATCTGGTGATCGTCCATATATTTTTTAACGGCGTAGGCAAGATCGTTTTGAATGGTCTCCATCCAAAATTCCTGGGTACATACCAATTTTTGCATTGGAAGCATAACGATAATTATTTGGTGTTAAGATATAATTGTTTAATCCTTCTGAATTGACGAATATCATCCACTTGCGTAGATTTCCTTCCACCCCAAACGATGATGTTGCCGGTTTGTTTTTCCCTAAAAATATAAACCCGCAAATCTTTTGTCTTGATCTCATATTCATCTGATAAGCCCACACTTCCCTTCAGGCGTTTGAACTTTGTTTCAGGAACAGGAAGATCATTAATGATACGATATAATATTGCCTGGATGGAATTCAGTTGCCCTGACACTGACCTGTCTTTTTTTATCTTTTTCTCGAATACATCGAAATAAATGTGCCCGTCCTTTTCAAGCTTGAAAATAGGGTGGGTTCCTTCCAATTCCCCAATCCTGTGCAATACAAATGTAGGCATAAATGTTTATTTATAACTAAACTTTTTATTTTCTCCTAACAAAACTAAAAAGACTCGCTCCGGGCAGACCGGAGTATAAAATTTCCTTGAAAACAGCATCCATGAACAGTTGTTTCGACCTCCGGCAGATAAATATCTTTGACAGGGGTTTTGACATATGAACGCTTTGCAGTAAGTTGAACGCAGATTGCAAAATTTATGAACCAAACGAAAGGTATCTGGCACGTGATCACCGCGTCATCCGTAGGCACGCTGATAGAATGGTACGACTTTTATATTTTCGGCAGCCTGGCTACTGTGATCGCCGATCAGTTCTTTCCCAAAACCAATCCTACCGCTGCATTGCTGTCAACATTGGCCACCTTTGCCGCCGGTTTTATTGTGCGTCCTTTTGGTGCGCTGGTATTTGGCCGCCTGGGCGATCTGATTGGAAGGAAATACACTTTTTTGCTCACCCTGATTTTAATGGGTGGTTCCACATTTGCTATTGGACTGGTACCAGGTTATGAAACCATTGGTTTTGCAGCGCCGGTAATTGTGTTGTTGTTGCGACTGCTACAAGGTCTCGCACTCGGTGGCGAATACGGCGGTGCTGCCACTTATGTAGCAGAGCATGCACCCGCGCACAGAAGAGGATATTTTACTTCCTGGATACAAACCACGGCTACATTGGGTTTGTTCGTTTCGCTGGGCGTGATCCTGCTCACACGTCATGCACTCGATAACGACCAGGCACGATCCATTGCCAAGTTCAACAGTTGGGGATGGCGCATTCCTTTCCTGGTTTCCATCCTGCTGGTAATCGTATCCGTTTATATACGGTTGAAGATGAAAGAATCGCCGTTGTTCGCACAACTCAAGCAAGAAGGAAAAACAGCGGTGAATCCATTGAAAGAAAGTTTTGGTCACAAGACCAATCTCAAAATGGTGTTGCTGGCTTTATTCGGAGCTACAATGGGACAAGGCGTTGTATGGTACACAGGACAATTCTATGCACAATCGTTCATCGAGAATGTGTGCAAGGTAGAGTTCGATCAGTCGCGCACCCTGCTCATCTGGTCCATCTTGTTTGCCACACCTTTCTTTGTGGTCTTCGGAAGCTGGAGTGATAAGGTCGGGCGTAAATGGATCATGCTGATAGGTATGCTGCTGGCTGTGTGTACATATAAACCATTGTTCAGGCAACTGCTCACCATCACCGATCTCAGCAGCAGAAAAGAAGTAGTGGATATGGGCGAAAAAAAGTCCACCCTGCTGCCCATTGGCAATACGGGCAACTACCTGCGCACAGTGGTGAACAAAACACATTACGACGATGGCTCGGTATTGAACACTACCACAAAAGACACATTGTACAGCGACCCCGCCAAAACAACACGGAAGCCTGAAATCAAAACAGCCAAACTGATGGACAGCAGCAGTTACTGGAAAATGGTATTCGTGGTATTTATTATGATATTGTATGTAACCATGGTGTATGGTCCTATTGCGGCTTTCCTGGTGGAACTGTTCCCTACGCGCATTCGTTATACGTCCATGTCGCTGCCTTATCATATTGGTAATGGCGTATTCGGTGGACTCACACCTTTCATCGCCACCTTACTGGCCACCGTTTATACATCAGATAAACTGGCGGGGTTGATGTATCCCATTATCGTAGCAGCCATCAGTCTGGTAGTGGGTGCGTTGTATCTCACCGGTAAAAAGAAGGATGTTGATCTTTAAATCTTTATATATGAATCAGCTTAGACGAATAGCCGGCATCCTCTGGATCTTATTAGGACCTGCCGCCATTTATTTTCTCATTAAAACAGCTGCAGCAGAAATTGCGCAAAAGCCCGATACCAGCACTATTATTCAATGGAGCGTGTTTGTGCTGGTCTTTGTTCCCATTGCGGTAGGATTGGTCATATTTGGTTATTATGCTTTCAGGGGCGAATACGATGCAAACGACTAATTTTGGCGCATGTCGATTGAAGTAAAAGAACTGAGTAAACAGTATGGCGAACAGAAAGCGGTAGACGGTATTTCTTTCAGCGCAAAAAAAGGAGAGATTGTAGGCTTCCTGGGTCCCAACGGCGCAGGCAAGAGTACTACCATGAAAATGATCACCGGCTACCTGCAACCCGATGGCGGTACCGCTGCCGTTGAAGGGTTTGATGTACGCACAAATCCGCTGGAAGTAAAGCGCAAAACCGGTTACCTGCCGGAAGCCAATCCGCTCTATTATGATATGTATGTGAAGGAGTACCTGGCATTTATTGCCGGTGTGCATAAAGTGGGTGATGTGAAGAAGGAAACGGAAAGGGTGATCGACCTTACGGGCCTGCAGGCAGAAAGCCATAAGAAGATCGGGCAGTTGTCTAAAGGATACAAACAGCGGGTGGGACTGGCCGCGGCCCTGGTACACAATCCCGAAGTGCTGATACTGGATGAGCCCACCAGCGGACTGGACCCCAACCAGATCGTTGAGATCAGGCAGGTGATCAAAGAGCAGGGGCGCGATAAAACGGTGTTGTTTTCTTCTCATATCCTGCAGGAGGTGGAAGCCATCTGCGACCGGGTGATCATCATCAACAAAGGCCGTATTGTGGCCGACGACCGGCTGGAAAGCCTGCTGGAAGGTGGAAAACTGGAAGACGTATTCCGCAGTTTGACCCGCTAAAACACAGGCAAATCCGTAAATTGCGGCCTCAAGCAACGTAAAACCTCAAAAATCATAAACCTAACAAGCAATCGAACATGAGTTACATTATTGAAGTACATGCAAGACAAATATTGGACAGCCGCGGTAATCCTACGGTGGAAGTGGATGTGGTGACCGACGACGGTGCCCTGGGCCGTGCAGCCGTTCCGAGCGGCGCCAGCACCGGTATTCACGAAGCGGTGGAACTGCGCGATAACGATAAAAAGAAATATGGCGGCAAAGGCGTACTGAAAGCGGTGAACAACGTGAACGATGTCATTGCAGAAGCCATTGTTGGTTTTGATGTTACCGAACAAGCTGCTATTGATGCTGCGATGATCGCACTCGATGGTACTCCCAATAAAGGCAAGCTGGGCGCGAACGCCTTGCTCGCTGTGAGCATGGCGGTAGCCAAAGCGGCAGCCGAAGAAGCAGCCCTGCCTTTGTATCGTTATATCGGTGGTACCAATGCCAAAACACTGCCCATCCCCATGATGAATATCCTCAACGGTGGTGCGCATGCCGATAACAAAATTGATTTCCAGGAATTCATGATTATGCCCGTAGGCGCTCCTTCTTTCAGTGAAGGTTTGCGTTGGGGCGTAGAGATCTTCCATACCCTCAAAGGTGTATTGAAGAAAAAAGGATACAGCACCAACGTGGGCGACGAAGGTGGTTTCGCTCCCAATATCCAGAGCAATGAAGAAGCGATTGAAACCGTGCTGGAATCCATCACCGCTGCCGGATACAAAACCGGTTCACAGATCGTGATTGCCATGGATGCCGCCAACAGCGAACTCTGGGATGCCAAAAAGAAAAAATACGTTTTCCATAAGAGCAGCGGCAAAGCCCTCAGCAGCGATGAACTGGTGAAATTCTGGGAGAAATGGGTGAAACAATATCCTATCGTATCTATTGAAGACGGTATGGCCGAAGACGACTGGAATGGCTGGAAAGCCCTTACCGACACCGTTGGCAGCAAATGCCAGTTGGTAGGAGATGACCTGTTTGTAACCAATGTAGAGCGTTTGCAGACCGGTATCGATAAAAAGATCGGCAATGGTCTGCTGGTGAAAGTAAACCAGATCGGAACCGTAACCGAAACCATCAACGCCGTAACCCTGGCGCAACACAATGGCTACAATACCATCATGAGCCACAGGAGCGGTGAAACAGAAGATACCACTATTGCCGACCTGGCGGTAGCCCTGAACTGCGGACAGATCAAGACCGGCTCCGCTTCCCGTACCGATCGTATGGCTAAGTACAACCAATTGATCAGGATCGAAGAAATGCTGGGAGAAACTGCGATCTACCCCAAAGGCAAGATCAAGTTCGGAAAGAAATAATTTTTGATCATCATCCTGGGCGAGCAAAGAACGTCATCCTGAGCGAGCGAAGCGAGTCGAAGGACCTGCCGGGTATTCGGGCAGATCCCTCGGCTGCGCTCGGGATGACGATCAATGTCGCTCAGGATGACGATTTTAATAAAAAATTTCTTATAATTTTAGGGTATGAAAAAAGCCGCTTCTTTCCTCACCAACAAATACCTCCTGGTATCAGCCTTCTTTGTGGTGTGGATGCTTTTTTTCGACCAGCGCGATTTTTTCCAACAGCGCGAAAAGCTGGGTGAGTTAAAAAAACTGGAGACCCAGAAAAAATATTACCAGCAGGAAATAGAAAAGGCCCGTAAAGAACTCACCGATATCCAGCATAACCCGGCCGCCCTGGAAAAACTGGCCCGGGAACGTTACCTGATGAAAAAAGACGGGGAGGATATTTATATTATTGAAGATTCCCTGACCGCCGGAAAATAATCCGGATATAATTTCGTTGCGCTTTTCCTTACAATATTGTTTTCCCCGAGCCGTTTTAATAACGGGTGGTATCTACCGGTATCAATCGCTGTTATTAAATATGAAAAAAATCAAGGAAGAGGACCTGATATTGTACCTCTATAAAGAATGTTCTCCGTCGCTGAAAGCAGCAATTGATCAGGCTTTGGAAATGCACAATTTAGAAGTGGAGGAAAAACTGGCCATGCTGCAACGCAGTATCCGGCAGTTGAATAAACTAAAGCTCAAATCCCCCTCCCGGTTATCGGTCAAGACCATACTCAAGTACGCGAAGAGTAAGCATTAGGCGCTGTTTTAAATCAATTGCTAAGGCTTAACTTTACTGCGCATGACCAAAAAAGAGCGATACCAGTTTGTAATTGATTATTTTGAAAAGCACATGCCGGTTGCAGAAACCGAGCTCACCTACGACAATCCCTTTGAATTACTGGTAGCGGTGATCCTTTCGGCCCAATGCACAGATAAGCGCGTGAACATGACCACCCCGGATATTTTCAAACGATATCCCACAGTGCAAAAAATGTCCAAAGCAACATTCGATGATTTGTTCCCGCTGATCAAAAGCATTTCCTATCCCAACAACAAGACCAAACACCTGATAGGAATGTCCCAGATGCTGATGGAGCAATTCAACGGCGAAGTGCCCATGACAGTAGAAGAATTGATAAAGCTACCCGGTGTGGGAAGAAAGACGGCGAATGTGATTACCAGTGTTATCGATGCCCAGCCTAATATGGCCGTTGACACGCATGTATTCCGTGTAAGCAAACGCCTGGCGCTGGTGAGTGAAAAAGCATCTACTCCGTTGGCAGTAGAAAAAGAACTCATCAAATACATACCGAAGGAGCTCATACACAAAGCGCACCACTGGCTCATTCTACATGGCCGCTATACATGCCTCGCACGTAACCCTAAATGCGGAGAGTGTGGATTGAAGGAGATATGCAAATACTACCAAAAGGAAAGAACGTCATCCTGAGCGAGCGAAGCGAGTCGAAGGACCTGCTTGAACACTCGTGATGACGTATCGGATTAAATATTATTTTTTCTTCGTACCCGCCACCAGTGCATAAGAATCATCAATGAACTGCTGCAGTTGCTTGGATGATAGTACCCCATTTACGATCACCGTATTCCAGTGCTTTTTATTCATGTGATAACCGGGCAATACCGTATCGGGATATTGTTCCCGCAATTCTATGGCTGTATCCGGATCGCATTTGACATTGAACTGCAAAGGCTGTTCATCCATACCGCATAATAAGAACATTTTTCCCTTCACTTTAAAGACCAATGTGTCTGGGCCGAATGGAAGGGTTTCTTCCACATCCGGCTTGCTTAAAGCATAGGTTCTCAGTTGTTCAATATCCATGATTTTTTATCAATGAAGTTATTTAGACTTTTAAAATTTGAAGACAATCCCTCGCCTGTAAAGATCGTTAAAAGGATCGCTCGTCAGCAATGCGGACTTCTATCCGGCCCAATTGAATTGTAAATCAATGTTTTAGTTGTTCTGCTATGTTCAAATGGCGAACTCCACCACACTGTCCCTGTGGTTATTACAATCATCCGGAAAAACTGTACCTGTCCGCCCTGCGCTGTGCAGAAATACCTCAACAAAGTGTATCCGGTCCACTGTTAGATCGCATCGACCTGTATGTTGAAGTAACACCTGTAGTATTCACTGAGTTGAATAATGACAGGCAAGCGGAAAGTCCCATCTCCATCCGCGAACACGTAATGGCTGCACGCAATCTGCAAGCTGAACGGTATAAAGAGCACCCGGGCATTTATGCCAATGCACAGATCAATACCCAACTAATGCGTGAATATTGTCGGTTGAACAATAGCTGTAATAACCTGTTGACAAAAGCCATGGAATGCCTCAATCTAAGTGCCCGTGCATACGACCGCATCCTGAAAGTAAGCTGCACCATCGCAAATCTGAATACCAGCCAGGAAATCCGGCCAGAACACCTTGCCGATGCCATTCAATACAGGAGTCTGGATAGAGAAGGATGTGCAGGGTAGTTGTGGATTTGAATTGAAGGGAAATTTTTATTTTCTCTTTAATACCCGCTCTTCTTTTGGACTTTCGAATCCTTAACTCTTTTAAATGTAGAAGCTTGAGGTAAATACAGCATACGTATAGAAAGTATTTTTGAATTTAACTCCTCAATTTCATAGCAGTCTGTCTTTCCATTAACTGTATTTTTAAGATTAAGGTAACTTATTTTCTCAGTATCAGCGGAGTCGATCTTCTCTTCACATTCCACATGTCCAGTTGTAACCTTGTACTGATAAATCGTCGGATGCACATCAAGGCCGTATTCATAACATTCCATGTTTGCTTTAAATACAAGCTTCCATCTCTTAATACCCATACCTACCCATGTTCCAGTAATTTGTGTATTAATGATTCCTTCATTTTTCTGACAAAGTCCTGAAACACTAAACGACATAATAATCACAGCTAATAATAAGATTCTTTTAAAAAAAATCATTTATAAAAATTTTAGAGTTAGACTTGTTTAGGGGCGTTTAATGGATATTATTGTTTTGTAAATAACAACATTGGCCCGCCGTCCACTGTTTTAAGTGATAAATGATCAGTTATACCATGTATTTCATAACATTGGTATGATCCATCTGAAGCATCATACAATTGAAGATATGCGGTTTGTTCGTTTTCATCAATTAAAACATCAACGCCACATTGTGGAGACGAATTCGAAATTGAATAATTATAGGTAGCTAAAAGTTCATTATTGTAATAGTGTCGGCTCCCCTTTATTTTTACCCACGCTTAGTTAGAGTTTTCTAAGATAAGGTTTTTTCGTTCTTCCATCATTTGCGCATACCTGATCGGTGAGAGATAACCTAACGATTTGTGTGGTCGTTCAGTGTTATAGTCGATCCTCCACTCTTCGGTCTGTTCTCTCACTTCTGACAAACGATAAAACAGGTAAGCATTCAATACTTCTCTTCTGATGCTTCCATTCTTCCTTTCTATGTATGCATTTTGTGTGGGTTTCCCCGGTTGAATAAATTGTATCGTAATCTGTCTTTGCTCATCATTGCACCACTCTTCCAGTTTGTGGCTGATAAACTCTGGGCCATTGTCGCAACGGATATTGGCAGGCTTGCCTCGCTGAACAATCAGTCTTTCCAGTACCCTGATCACCCTGAGTGCCGGAAGTGAGGTGTCAACCTCTATCGCCAGCGATTCACGGTTAAAATCATCCATCACATTGAACAATCGGAACCTTCTGCCATCTACGAGCGTGTCGGTCATAAAATCAATGCTCCATACCTGGTTAGGTGCTGTTGGAACGTTTAAGGGTTGCTTTATCCGCTCTGGGAGCCGTTTCTTGCCTCTGCGACGGATATTCAGCTTCATATCTGTGTATACCCGATAGATCCGTTTATGATTCCATTCATGCCCTTTATTCCAAAGACGATAGCAACACTGCCAAAATCCAATGGCAACATGTTTGGTTGTTAAAACCGTCAGTGCATCCTGAACTTCACTGTCATCCTTAGGTTTTGGTTGATACCGGTAGGTGTTGCGGGATATACCTGCCAGTTCGCACGCCTTACGGTTACTTAACTGCTCTTCTTCCATCAGATGATGAACAGTTTCCCGTTTCGCTTCAGGCGTTAAAACTTTTTTGCGATCAGGTTCTTCATTGCCCGGTTCTCCAGGCTTAACTCCGCCACGATCTTCTTGTACTCACTGATCTCAGCTTCCATCTGCTTCATTTTTACAACATCACTCACTTCCATGCCTCCATACTTAGCCTTCCAATTGTAAAACGTTGCTTCGCTGATACCCATCTCTCGGGCAATCTCTTTAACAGCAATTCCTGATTCCTGTTTCTTCATTGCAGATACAATCTGCGCTTCGGTAAATCTTCCTTTTTTCATGTGTTTCAAAGTTTAAAGTTAACAAGCTTTTGGTCGTTAACTCTAACCTCACATGGGTAACATTCAGGGGAAGCTTACAATAGCTATAGCAATTGCCACTGGCATCAAAAACCCATTTAGACAAATTGTCATCATCAGAAATAAATGTGCCGACAATATTATTTTGATCATCAATCAAATATTGTGACACCGGTGGTGGAGCCGGAGTTTTCGGAGAAAAGTAACGAGAATATCCTGGTAACCATATTACACAGACAATAACTATCGTAGTTACTGTTAAAATAAACACAGTCTTTTTGAATGATATCTTTTTCATAATATTTATTTTAATATTATTAATAACAGTTAATATTTGCTTTAGCAGCCAAAAATTGTGTCCTGCGTTGTGCAAGTCCATGAGTTCCACCATTTACTCGCCTTGAAACCTTATCCACGGGTGTTGCCGCAGTTACATCAATCCTGTCCAACACATTTGTTTTAAAGAACCACATTGCACTTATTACAGCTACATTGGGATCTGTTAAAAGCAGATCAGGGTTCGAAACAGGATCAATAGATGGTTGGAAGTTTGCATTGTAAAAATCCTTGAATTTCTGATAATTATATCTTCCAGTTAACATGATAATACCTCTTCCTCGATACTTGTAGCCATCTCCCGTAGTAGCGTCCCCATTACCATTTCGTCTTCCGTATACGAAGTTAAGAATTCTTTGAGGGTCGCCAACCCAATTATTGGGGTTCTCTTTCGCAGGGTCAGTAAACGAAAACCTATTTGGCCAAATAGTTGCAAGATTCTGTGCTGTATAATTTGTTTTTTCTTGCCTGAACAGGCTTGAAAAACCTCCTGATTCGACATATGCTTGTGATAAGAAGAATTGGATTTTTTCTTTCGTATCAAAACCAAAAGTACCTCCATACTTATTCACGATACCAGCTAATGTGTAGCCTTCCGTGTTTTTGAAGCCTTATCATTTTTGTAGCCAAGTTCTTTGAATTGCTTCGTAACCTTAAAGGGTACAAGGCGCATATTGCGATCGCTAAAAAAGATCTAAACATTTTTAACCATAGGTGCAATAATAACCCAACAGCGTTTTATTTTGATGTACTGCATCATTTACTCAATGGCAGGCTGCGCAACTCAAACTGCCGATATATGCTTTACCTTTCTCAAAGAGGTAATAATTCCTTGCATAGGTTTCAAAGTGCAGTGGATAAGGCTTTAGCTGCAAAGGAATTTGAAACTGATGCATCGATAAAATACAATCTTGAAATTGTATCAAGCACAGAAATGCCGGAGTTAAGTATTATCGATTACCTGATGTGGGCAGTACAGCGGAAATTACTAAAAGGGGAAAGCCGGTATTTTGATGCGCTGAAAGACAAATACGCCAACCCTGCTAAACTTGTACGAAGAGGAAGAGCAATAAAAAAGCTAAAAAATCTTTTTGCCCCCGTGCCACTCTTGGCAACACCCATCATGGGATGAGATATGCAGGCTCAAAACTCTTTAGCAATACAAATATACGAAAATGTTGTAAAAAGAAGCAAACAGGATACTATTTTGTACTTACTAATAGCTCATGCACATTTACACATTAGGAGTAACATTACCACCGGTCTATTTCCGCCATTGCATAATCGTGTTGATACCGGTCAGGTATATGGCCATTCCGCATGCACCCGGCTTGCAATGACGGGAAGATATCTTCAAGAGTTCTTACTTCATTCATAAACACCCTGCGGTATATATGCGAGCGCGTGAGCTTTTTATAATCATCGATACCAGCGGCGCCTAACAGTTCAACAAAACTGCTCACAGTGGCTGCATGATAATTGGCCACGCGTTGTTTTTTATCGGCTACTACCAGTCCAACCGATAGGGAAGGATCCTGTGTAGCAACGCCCGTAGGACATTTATTGGTATTACATTGCAGCGCCTGTATACATCCCAGCGCCATCATCATGGCGCGTGCACTGTTGCAGGCATCGGCGCCCAATGCAAAAGCCCGAACCAGGTGGAAGCCCGATAATATCTTGCCCGATGCAATGATCTTGATATGCTCCCGGATACCGAAACCGGTAAGCATGTTGTGCACGAACGCAAGCCCGTCGAGCATGGGAGCGCCCACATAATTGGAAAACTCCTGCGGCGCTGCGCCGGTACCGCCTTCTGCGCCGTCTACCGTAATAAAATCGGGATAGATATCGAGCTCGATCATGGCTTTGCAGATGCCAATGAATTCACTTTTGCGGCCAATACATAATTTGAAACCTGTCGGCTTGCCATCAGATAGATCGCGGAGTCGTTGGATGAACAATACCAACTCGCGTGGCGTGCTGAAAGCACTGTGATAAGTAGGAGAGTACACAGTGGTATATGGTTCTACATGACGGATGGCGGCGATCTCCGGTGTATTCTTCTTGCCGGGAAGTATGCCACCGTGACCAGGCTTGGCGCCCTGTGAAATCTTCAGCTCAATCATCTTTACTTGCGGCAACAAGGCATTCTCGCGGAAACCTTCATTAGAGAACAACCCATCTTTGTCGCGACAACCGAAATAACCGGTACCTATTTGCCAAATAATATCGCCGCCATGTTTCAGGTGATAAGGACTGATACCACCCTCTCCTGTATTGTGTGCAAAACCGCCGATTAACGCACCGGCATTGAGCGCTTCAATGGCATTCGGACTCAACGAACCAAAACTCATGGCCGACACATTGAGGATACTGCAGGAATAAGGTTGTTTACATCCTTTATTGCCTACGAGCATGCGCGGCTGGTGATCGAGTTTATGAAAATCTTTGGGTGCGATGGAATGACTCATCCATTCGTATCCTTCTGCATAAACATCCAGTTGCGTACCGAAGGGCATGGTGTCTGTTTGCTGCTTGGCACGCTGGTAAATGGTAGAACGATCAATGCGGTTGATGGGACGTCCGTCGATATCCGACTCTACAAAATACTGGTACAGCTTCGGACGGAGATCTTCCATCCAGAAACGCATCCTGCCTACTACAGGATAAGTACGCATGATGGAATGTTTGACCTGGATCATATCATAAATGCCCATCAACACCAGGGGTAATACCAGGAGCAGCAGCCAGAGCCAGCCTATTCCGAGAAAATATGCCAATACAGTGATCAGCAATAATGCCAGGATTGAACCAAGGATAAAGATCTTTCGCATGTCGTATAGTTAAGATGAAACTACTACAAAAGTAAATATCTTTAACAGGAGATGGATTACCTGAAAGAATACCGCAGTTTCATCAGCAGCCATTACCTGAGCGAAGGGGTAAGAATCACCGCAGCGATACTCCTGCCTGTATTGATCTGGAGTTACCTGGGCAACCTGCCTGTGGGCATGACGATGGCCCTGGGCGCTTTATCGGCGAGCATTCCCGATAACCCGGGTCCTATCCATCATCGCAAGAACGGACTGATCGTTTGCACCATCGTGATCTTCTTTGTATCCATCATCACTTCTTTAACGGCGCCCATACATGTATTGTTCTTTTTTGTGCTCACCGGTTTCTGTTTCGTTTTTTCCATGATCGGTGTGTACGGTGCAAGGGCCGGCTCTATTGGTGTCGCTGCGCTGTTGGTAATGGTGGTTCAAACAGAACATCCGGCAAAAGGTTGGGATATCTTATTCAACAGTCTCATATTGGTAGCCGGCAGCGGCTGGTATATTTTACTGAGCCTGGTATTGTACGGCATGCGGCCGTATAAATTGATGCAACAGGCATTGGGTGAATATGTGATGATGGCTGCCGATTACCTGCGGGCGAAAGCCACTTTTTACGATAAGGAATTGGATTATGATAAGAATTACCAGGTATTGCTGGCCCGGCAGATTGCTGTGCAGGAAAAGCAAAACCTGGTGGCGGAACTGATCTTCAAAACCAGGAGCATCGTTAAAGAATCCACGCATACCGGACGGGTATTGATGATGGTATTCATGGATGTGGCGGACCTGTTCGAGCGGGCCATGACTTCTCACCAGAACTATGAAAAACTACATAAGTATTTTGATGAAACGGGCATACTGGATGAGTATCGTTTACTCATCGTTTCGCTTTCCAATGAACTCGATGAAATAGGCATTGCACTCAAGAGCGGCACCACATCGGGATACGACCAACGAATCGATGATGAGTTGCTGGAAGAAAGAGAGCGCCTGCAGAAGTTGCGTACCACCATGCTCAGCCCTTCGAATATCGAGGGGTTCATCAGCCTTCGCCATATACTGGACAGCATCGACGATATCGCTGCACGGATCAGGACCCTGCATCATTATACTTCCTACGATAAAAAATTACGTAAGAAAAAGATCAACACGCCCAACCCCGATGATTTTATTTCGCACCAGGATATCGATCCTAAAATGTTGCGGGATAACCTGAGTTTCCGGTCGAATATTTTCCGGCATTCGCTGCGCATTACTACTTCGGCAGTCTTCGCTTACCTGGTGGCGCAGTTCCTGCCGGTGGGACATAGTTACTGGATATTACTGACAGTAGTTGTAATACTGAAGCCTGCGTACAGTCTTACTAAAAAACGCAACGTAGAAAGACTTACAGGCACTATTTTCGGTGCACTCATAGGATTGGCTTTTTTGTATTTGGTGAAGGATAAGACCGCCATTGTGATTGTGCTGGCTTTCGCCATGATCGGCACTTACAGTTTTATGCGGAGGAAGTATATGGTGAGTGTAACGATGATGACTTTCTACCTGCTGCTGATGTTTCACCTGCTAGACCCGAAAGACTTCGCTGTCATTTTCAGCGACCGTATCATCGATACATTGATCGGCTCAGCGATCGCTTTTATTTTTGGTTACCTGTTGCAACCGGTATGGGAGCATGAACAGATCAATGAAACCATGGCTACAGTGCTCAAAGATGGTATATCGTATTACCGGCTCACGGCTGCACCGTTTACCGGTAAGCCTTTTGACAAAGCGGTTGCCAATGTAGCCCGCAAAAACAGTTGGGTGGCATTGGCCAACCTGTCGGATGCATTTACGCGCATGTTATCGGAGCCGAAGAGCAAACAGATCAACATACCGCATATTCACCAGTTTGTAGTGGCCAATCACATGCTGGTTTCCCACATTGCCACCCTTACTTATTATGCCGATTCACTTTCGGGTGAATATGTTACGGAAGATTATCAACCATTGATCAATGCCAGCACACGTTATCTTGAACAGTCTTTGCAATTGGTAGAAACTGGTAAAGGAGATGATAACCTGCAGTACGATACCACCGGTGTGCGATTGATGGACCAGCACATCAATGAACTAATGCGGCAGAGACAGGAAGAACTGAAGAAAGGCATCATTGAATCTTCACTGCGCAAAAAGTTGTCGGATTTCAAATCCATTACCGATCAGTTCTATTTCGTTTATAAAATAGCTACTGATATACAGAAAATAAGCCTGCACCTGAAACCAGAAAATGATTGAAGCGCTTAGAGCATCGCTTCAATGGCATCTACCAGTTCGCTTTTGGTAATAGGAACACCCATGATTTTGTTATAGCCTTTGGCGTCTACCAGGAATTCATCGCGGATGATGCGCACCAATTGCCCGTTGTTGATCTCGGGAATCAACACTTTATCGAAGTTCTTGATGATCTCGCCCAGGTTCCTCGGGAAAGGCCTTACGTAACGAAGGTGTGCATGGCTAACGGCTTTGCCTTCTGCCTGCAATTCGGCTACCGCGCTTTTAATGGCGCCATAAGTAGAGCCCCATCCTAGTACCAATACTTTTCCTTTTTGAGGGCCGCTGTCGAGTGTTTGCAAAGGAATATAATCGGCAATCTTGTCTACTTTGGCCTGGCGTGTTTTTACCATGTGCTGGTGGTTGTCCTGGTCGTAACTCACATTACCTGTCACATCTTGTTTTTCCAGTCCGCCGATACGGTGCTCCAACCCAGCCGTTCCGGGAACAGCCCAGGGCCTTACCAGTTTCTCATCGCGTTTATAAGGAAGGAATTTTTCTTCTCCTTCATCCAATTGCTTTTTGAATTTCACTTCAATAGGTTGCAATTCTGCCGATACCGGGAATTTCCAGGGTTCGGCGCCATTGGCAATATAACCATCGCTGAGCAGGATCACGGGCGTCATGTGCTGCACCGCAATGCGCACCGCTTCGTAAGCAACATCGAAACAATCACTCGGTGTAGCAGCAGCTATTATGGGCATGGGACATTCGCCATTCCGGCCATAATAAGCCTGCATGAGATCGCTCTGTTCTGTTTTGGTGGGCAAACCGGTAGAAGGTCCGCCTCGCTGTATGTTTACAATGAGCAATGGGATTTCCAGCATCACGGCCAGTCCCATGGCTTCGGATTTGAGTGCCATACCAGGTCCGGATGTGGTAGTCACACCCAAAGAACCGCCATAACTGGCGCCGATGGCCGATGTGATACCGGCGATCTCGTCTTCTGCCTGGAAAGTGCGCACACCAAACGCTTTATGCTTGCTCAGTTCATGTAAAATATCCGATGCCGGTGTGATGGGATAAGTGCCCAGGAAAATGGGCAGTCCGCTTTTCTCACTGGCAGCCACCAATCCCATTGACAGCGCCTGGTTACCCATGATGCTGCGATAGAGGCCCGATTTCATTTTGGCTTTCTCTACCTTGTAGCGGGTAGTAAAAGCTTCCGTAGTATCACCGTAATTATAACCTGCCTGCAATACTTTGATATTGCTTTCCAGGATGACGGGCTTCTTGCCGAATTTTTCTTTGAGGAAGTCGATGGTACTGTCCAGCGTACGGTTGTACATCCAATAAATAAGACCCAGCACAAACATGTTCTTTGCACGGTCCCTTTCCTTAGTACCCAGCTCGGTGAAGTCTTTCAACGCTTCACGCGTAAGCTTGGTTACATCCACTGTGGTGAGGTCATAAGCATCCAGGCTGCCATCTTCCAACGGATTCACGCCATCGGGATAATTGGCCAGGCGCAGGTTCTTATTGTCGAACCCATCAACATTGGCAATGATCTTGCCACCGGGTTTGATACTCTTGAGGTTCACTTTCAACGCAGCGGCGTTCATGGCCACCAGCACATCGCAATAATCGCCGGGCGTATACACCATGTCGCTGGAGAAGCGCAGCTGAAATCCACTCACGCCGGGCAATGTGCCGATCGGGGCGCGAATCTCTGCGGGGAAGTCGGGAAATGTTGCGAGGTCTATACCTAATAAAGCGGTATTGTTGGTAAACTGTTGCCCCGTCAGTTGCATTCCATCACCACTATCGCCTGCAAATTTGATCACTACATCCTGGAGGAGCTCTTCTTTTCTTGTCATGCCAAAAACTGTTAGTAATAGTACGCGAAGTTACTATAAAGCACAGTAATGGAAACAGATCGACTATATTTGACGGCAAAAAAACGGTTGATGCCGATCAGAAATAATATGCTGGGATTCATCCTGATACTAACAGTCAATAGTATTGCGAGTTGTAATAATGTCTCAACCGGGAAGGAAGCTTCGGACACCGCCTCCATTGTGAAGTCCGCTGTTGCACCCGCCAAGCCTGCGGCCGTTGACCCGCTTGCCCATTGGCAGCCATTGGCATACGACAGCACCAAAAAATACATTTACCTCACTTTCGATGATGGACCCCAGCACGGTACGGTAACCTGTGTAGATACCTGCCGCAAGCTGGGCGTGAAAGCCAGCTTTTTTATGGTGGCCATGCATGCCAAAGCCAAATCCGATGGTATGCAGATCGTTAAGATGATCCGTGATAGTTACCCTTCCTTCCTGTTGGCCAACCACAGCACCACGCATGCGGCTATTGGCTATCACCGGTTTTACAAACAGGTGAGCCAGACAGGCGAAGATTTTACCAACGCCCAGGAGCAATTGCATGTGCCATATAAAATGGCCAGGCTGCCGGGCAACAGCGCCTGGGTAAGGCAGGGGGAACTGAAGGCTTCGCCGCTGGTGCGGCCGGTTACCGCTTTGCTCGACAGTGCCGGGTACAATGTGTTCGGATGGGATGTAGAGTGGAGTTTCAACCACAAGAATGCAAGACCCGTTCAAAGTCCGGAGAAGCTGCTTGCGGAGGTCGACAGCGCTTTCGCCAGGAACAGGACCCATGTGAAGAACCACCTGGTGATCCTTTCGCATGACCGGATGTTCCAGCGGCCGGAAGATGCGGCGGCCCTGTCTGCTTTTATCCGGTTGCTCAAACAGAATCCGGCCTATGTTTTCGAAACCGTGGATCATTATCCCGGCATCAAACCGCCTGTGTATCAGCCTTTTTGAGAACGTTAAAATTGAAAACCTGTCATTTTTTCCGGTTATGAATCAGGCAGGGAATTTGTACTTTTGAAACAGACAAAACATAAAAACTATGGCAATTTTTAAATCGGGTAACCCTACTCTTTCGGAAAAGATGTTTGACAGGAGTTTGCAGCTGGAATCGGCAGCACAAGGTACCATGAGTGTGCGTGGGGCGATTAACAAGTTCGGCTTTTTGATGCTGATGGTAATAGCAGGGGCCGGTTACAGCTGGCACTTGTATGACCAGTTCAAACAAGATACCATGACCACGCTGATGATCGTAGGAGCGATCGGTGGTATGATCAGCGCATTCGCAATTTCATTCAAACCCAACTGGGCGCCTTACCTGGCACCCGCTTATGGCATATTGGAAGGTCTTTTCATCGGCGGTATTTCCGCGATACTGAATGCGGCTTTCGCCAAAAGCTATCCCGGGTTGATCATGCAGGCGGTAGGGCTCACTTTTGGTGTGGCCATTGCCATGTTCCTGCTCTATAATTTCCGCGTGATCAAGGCTACGGAGAAATTCAAATCCATCATATTCTCGGCAACCCTGGGCATCTTCATCTTTTATTTGATTACGATGGTGCTGCGCTGGTTTGGTGTGAACATCAGCTTCATGTACGACAGCAGCCCGCTGAGCATTGGCATCAGCCTGTTTGTAGTCGCTATCGCAGCGTTGAACCTGATCCTTGATTTCGATATGATCGAACAGGGTGCAGAAAGAGGCGCTCCCAAGTTCATGGAATGGTATGGTGCATTCGGACTGATGGTTACCATCATCTGGCTGTACATTGAAATACTTAAATTGTTGAGTAAACTTTCGAACAGAAACTAAAATCATTATCAGATAATGTTGAAGCCGCCTTCGGGCGGCTTTTTTAATTGCATTTCTTTCTATCTTGGAGCAAGAAATCTGATACACATGAATTTCTTCAGAAAGGAATTGAGCAACGATGAACTGATCTATATCTACCGCAATCTTTTACTGCCCAGGATGATTGAGGAAAAAATGCTGGTGTTGTTACGGCAGGGCAGGATCAGCAAATGGTTCAGCGGCATCGGACAGGAAGCCATTGCCGTAGGCAGTACGCTGGCCCTTCAGAAAAATGAATGGATCATGCCATTGCATCGCAACCTGGGTGTGTTCACTTCCCGTCAGATGTCGCTGCAAAAATTGTTCATGCAGTGGCAGGGAAACAAAGACGGATACAGCAAGGGCAGGGAACGCAGCTTTCATTTTGGCAGCAAAGCGCATCATATATGTGGCATGATCTCTCACCTGGGACCGCAACTGACATTGGCCGATGGAGTAGCCCTGGCGCACCAGCTTCGCAAAGAACAAAAAGTATCGTTAGCCTATTCGGGCGATGGCGGTACGAGCGAAGGAGATTTTCACGAAGCCCTGAACATAGCGGCTGTGTGGGATCTGCCGGTGATATTTCTTATTGAAAACAACGGCTACGGGTTGAGCACACCCGTGAGCGAACAATACCGCTGCCAAAACCTGGTTGACAAAGCCAGAGGATATGGCATGGAAGGCGTTCGCATCAATGGGAACAATGTGCTGGAAGTGTATGATACGATCAAAGGCGTACGTGAATATTGTATCAATAACCGGAAACCTTACCTGGTAGAGTGCATGACCTTCCGCATGCGCGGACATGAAGAAGCCAGCGGCACCAAATATGTGCCGCAGGAACTGTTCAAAAAATGGGTACAGCAGGATCCGGTGAGAAGTTTTGAACAATACCTGCTCGCAGAAAAAGTGCTCACTCAAACGGAAGTAACCAATATCCGCAATGGGTTTAAGGATTATATGGAAGAAGAACTGCAGCATGCTTTCGATGCACAACCCATAATACCCGATACTGCCGAAGAATTGCAGGACGTATATGCGAAACAATCGGTGATCCACAGCCAATGGTCGTTGGCTAACAGGGTTGATGAACCCGAACCTGTAACGGATGAGCCCGCCAAACGTTTTATCGATGCAATTACGGAAGCGTTGAAGCAGAGTATGGAAAAGCACACACAACTGGTGCTCATGGGGCAAGACATAGCCGAATATGGCGGCGCATTCAAGATCACGGAAGGATTTGTAGAACAGTTTGGTAAGGAGCGGGTGCGCAACACACCGCTTTGTGAAAGTGCAGTGATAGGAACAGCGTTAGGGTTGAGCCTGGAAACATTCAAATCGGTAGTAGAAATGCAGTTTGCCGATTTTGTTACCATGGGTTTCAACCAGATCGTCAACAACCTGGCAAAAATATATTACCGTTGGGGGCAACCGGCAGACGTGGTCATCCGCATGCCAACAGGCGGCGGTGTGGGAGCCGGTCCTTTCCATTCACAAAGCAATGAAGCCTGGTTCACGCATGTGCCCGGTTTGAAAGTGGTGTATCCTTCTTCGCCGCACGATGCAAAAGGACTACTCATTGCAGCCATCAATGATCCGAATCCGGTTTTATATTTCGAACACAAAGCGTTGTACAGGAGTATAAGCGGCCATTTTCCCGGTCAGCCTTATGAAGTGGAGATCGGCAAGGCGCGGGTAGTGCAGCAGGGAGAAGATATTACCGTGATCAGTTACGGAATGGGCGTACACTGGGCATTACATTACCAGCAAGAGCACCCGGATATTTCCCTGCACCTCCTGGACCTCAGAACCTTATTACCACTCGATTACGAAGCGATACGCAAAGCGGTAAAGCAAACAGGCAAAGTATTGATCCTGCATGAAGATACACTGACCGGAGGCATTGGCGCAGAAGTGGCGGCCTGGGTAGGAGAGCATTGTTATGAATTGCTGGATGCTCCCGTAATGCGCTGCGCTTCGCTGGACACGCCTGTTCCGTTCAACACGGAGCTGGAAAAGAATTTCATGGCGGAAAGCCGTTTGGATGCGTGCATAAAGAAACTGCAGGCTTATTAATGCTTCAATTTATAACTATGCATAGTCTTTTTAAAAGAATGGTTTTGCTCTGTTGTTTTTGTCCGCTGCTATCGGCGGCACAACAAAAAGAACAGTATCATGCACCTGTATTTGAAGACAAAGACCGGCTGCAACGCATGGAAGCTTTGTTCCCTGTTGTAGCGCAACTGTATGCTTCCTATGCAGAGAAGAATCATTTTCCGGGATATGCTTTTGGCATCATGCTCGATGGCAAGCTGGTGTACAAGGGGAGTGGCGGCTATATTGACCTGGAAAATAAAATACCGGCTACTACTACGGCTATGTTCCGCATTGCATCCATGTCTAAAAGCTTTACAGCCATGGCCATCCTGCAATTGCGCGATCAGGGTAAACTGCAACTGGATGATCCGGTATCGAAATACATACCCGGAATCCATGACCAGCAACTCACCAGCGATGCACCTGTCATTACTATACGCCATCTACTTACTCATAGTGCCGGTTTTCCGGAAGACAATCCCTGGGGCGATCGCCAATTGGCAGACACCCGCGAAGCATTACTGCAATTGATCAAAAAAGGAATTTCATTTTCAAATGTACCGGGTGTTGCCTATGAATACAGCAACCTGGGCTTTGCCAGCCTGGGATACATCATAGAAAAAGTAACAGGCAAACCTTACAGCGAATACATTGCCGAACATATCTGGAAACCATTGAACATGAGCCAGGCTACGTATGAATACAGCCGTGTTCCGGCGGCGCAACTGGCACATGGTTATCGTTGGATTGATGGTCATTGGAAAACAGAAGCTCTTTTGCATGATGGCATCTATGGTGCCATGGGCGGCATGATCACTTCGATAGAATCGTTCAGTAAATATGTGGCATTGCACCAGCAGGCATGGCCACCGCGCAATGATGCAGAACAGGGCCCTTTGAAAAGAAGTTCCATACGCGAAATGCACCAGCCCTGGCGTTTCAGCGGCCTCAATGCACAATTCACTTATCCCGATGGAAAAAAATGTCCTGTTGTTAGCGCTTATGGATATGGTTTAAGATGGTCGAGGGACTGCGAAGGGAGAACCATCATTGAACACAGCGGCGGATTGCCAGGCTTTGGCAGTAACTGGAAGATACTACCCGAATATGGTTTAGGCGTGATATTGTTTGCCAACGTGACTTATGCCAGCACCAGCGCCATCAACCTGCAAGTGTTGGATACGCTGATCAGGGCTGCAAAATTGAAACCTGCATCCTTGCCCCCATCTGATATTCTGAAAGAAAGACAAGCAGTGTTGTTGAAATTATTGCCCAGTTGGGATGGTGCCGCATCCAGCGGTATTTTTGCGGAGAATTTTTTTGCCGATTACCTGATTGATGCGTTAAAGAAGGAAGCGAAAGAAGTATTTGAAAAAGCCGGAACCATTATCAGGGTTGGCGAAGTGATGCCGGAAAACCAGTTGCGCGGCTCATTTACGTTATATGGTACAAGCACGAATATCCTTGTGAGTTTTACACTTACGCCGGAACACCCTGCGTTGATACAGGAATACCATCTCCGGAATATTGCCCGGTAAACACCAGCGTATCTTACCTGCTGTTGGCTGCGAATACCCTTAGGAAATTCTCGCCCAGTATTTTTCTAACAGCGCCGTTACTATAGCCGCGTTCTTTCAGTGCTTTGGTAATCAATGGATAACAGCTTACATCGTCGAGCCCGATAGGCGCGGAAGTAATGCCATCAAAATCAGATCCCAATCCTACATGGTCTATCCCAATCCTTTTTACAATATAATCGATGTGGTCGATCAGGAGTGAAAGGGGTGGCCGCAGTTCTTTTACTTCGTCGGCGTATTTCTCTGCCAGGTAACTGTCGGCAAAAAAAGGCTCGGGATTCATTTTAAGTATCGTATCCCTTTCTTCTTTATGCCGTGCATTGAAGCCGTCGAGCTTGCGCTGGAAACTGCTGTCGAGAAAACCGGAAAAGAAATTCAGGTGTATCACACCGCCATTTTTTCCAACAGCATCTATCTGGTCGTCTTTCAGGTTGCGGAACACCGGGCACAGCGTGTAGGCGCAACTATGCGATACAATAACAGGTTTGGTGGTAGTGTGAATGGCATCCCAGAAAGTCTGTTCACCTACATGCGAAAGGTCTACCATCATACCCAGTTGATTCATGCGTTTCACCACCTGTATACCAAAATCGTTCAGTCCTTTTTTGGCGTTGGTAACTTTGCCGGAACTTTCATCCATAGCCGAAGTGGCCCAGGGTGTAGAGTTGTTCCAGGTAAGTGTCATATACCGCACGCCTCTTTTATACAAACTATCGAGGTATTGCAGGTTGTTCTCTATCATGTGGCCTCCTTCCACACCCATCATACAAGCCAGCTTTTTTGTTTTCACAGCTTGCTGTAGGTCATGAGGTGTTTTAACGATCATCATGTCGGCAGGATTCCGTTTCACCCATTCGTATAGTGTATCGATTTCCCTGTTGGCCCTTGCAAAAGCCCTTCCTTTTCCATAAGAGCCATCACACCATACCGAGAATACCTGCACATCAATCCCCCCCTGTTTCATGCGGCGCAGGTCTGAATGGGCGAAGGCTTTCATGTCTTCATCGAAGACCACATTTTTTTCGAGCGATTGGGTAAGCACATCGTTGTGCGTATCCACCACAGTGGCTTTGGCATGCAATTTCTGGTAAGCCTGCGCCTGCATACCTGCCGGTAGCAACAATGCGAACAACCAGGGAGAGAAATACTTCATACTATTGTTTTTTTAAGACGATGCCAGCTCTTGTGCCGTTATGCTTGCCATCATCAACAGTTAACTGTCCGTTTACGATCACGTATCTGAACCCGGTAGCATACTGATGCGGCTTGTCATACGTAGCATGATCCTGCACTTCTTTTTCATCGAATATTACGATATCGGCGGCAAATCCTTCCCTCAATAAACCGCGGTCTTTCAACTGGAATTTTTGAGCAGGTAGGGAAGTCATTCTGCGAATGGCTTCTTCCAGTGAGAGTACTTTTTCTTCCCGCACATATTTGCTCAGCACCCTGGCATTGGTGCCGTATCCGCGCGGATGCGGATTGCCCTGGTTGAAAACGCGGATGCTGGCATCGGAGGCGAACATGTCGTAAGGGTATTGCATGATGGCTTTCACATCTCCTTCACTCATGCCATGAAATACCATCGATGCATCGCCTTGTTCCATCATTTCCACAACAGTTTCGGCTTCTTCTGAAGCTTTGTGTTTTTTGCCTTTCATCAGGTTCACGGCTTCAATGCTTTTGCCATTGTAGCTGGTATCGGGTTTGAAGGTGGCTACTACCGGGTAACTGAAATGGCTCAGCTTTCTTTTTTTCAGGCGCGCGAGCATGTAATCGATCACTTCTTTTCTTACTGCAGGTCTTGCAAGGCGGGCACGAATCGAATCATGACCATCTGCCAACACCCAGTCGGGTAACAAAGTGCTCAGCGAAGTGCTGCTGGCCGTATAAGGATACTGGTCAATGGTAACGTCCAATCCTTCCTTCCGCGCGCGGATGATCAGTGGAATGGTTTCGCGGCTTCTGCCCCAGTTCTGCTGGCCGCTCAGTTTGAAATGCGATATTTCTACGGGCATCTTTGCTTCACGCCCTATGTGCAGCGCTTCTTCAATGGCCTGCACCACACTATCGCCTTCATCACGTATATGACTGGCATAGACGCCATTGTATTTCGCCGCTACTTTGGCGAGCCGTACCACTTCTTCGGTTTTGGAATAAGTGCCGGGTATATAAATCAATCCTGTTGAAAACCCAACCGCCCCATCTTTCATGGCCTGTTCCACGATCTCTTCCATCTGATGCATTTCAGCTTCATTGGGGTCCCTGTTGGCGTTGCCCAGCACAGCTTTGCGCACATCGTTATGGCCAATGAGCGATGCAACATTGATGGAAAGTTTCAGGCTGTCGAGCATTGCAAAATAGCGCCCCAGGTTGGTATTCGATGATCCGCAATTACCGGTAACAGCAGTGGTAACACCATCATAAATGAAGTTGGTCGCTTCGGGTACTTTTTTCTCCTCACCCTCGAGGTGCGTATGCACATCAATGAATCCGGGCGCTACTACCAGTCCGGATGCATCAATGATCCTGTTCGCTTGCCAATGGGAGAGGCGACCAGTCTGAACGATCTTGCCATTTCGGATGGCAATGTCTCCATAAACCCAGGAATTACCTGTACCATCGATGACCCTGCCATTTTTAATGAGGATATCAGCTTGTTGTGCGTGAACCAAGATTGGGCAGCAAAGAAGGAGAAGTACTGGTATTCGCATAGGAATGGTTAAAAGTTATTGGAAGAGAATTCTCTAAGGTGAAACATATAAACCCTTCTGTATGGCAAATACAATGAGGTCTGCTGTTCTGTTTACCCTGAATCTTTTCATGATGTTTTTATGGTATCCCTGTACGGTATAAACACTGAGTCCGAGTTGCGCCGCAATTTCTTTTGACGTGAACCCGGAACAGACCAGCTCCAGCACATCTTTTTCGCGAGGCGTGAGGTGGATACGGATGGGCTTGTCGGAGAGGACGAGGTCCGTGAGGCTGGCCCCCCATTTTTTTGCGATGTATTGCTTGCCTTCTGTCACTGCCTGTATCGCATCGGTCAATTCTTCGAGGGAGGAATCTTTCGATAAATATCCATTGGCGCCAATCTTGAATGTATGCCTGATGGTATGTGCATCTGTGATGGAAGAAAGTACAATGATCCTGGTACTGTTGAACTCGGGCATCTTCCTGATCTTTTCTATCAATTCCATACCTCCCATAACAGGCAATACGAGATCGGTGATGATGATATCGGGCTTCCAGGAGCCATCGAGTGATTCCAGAAAAAGAGGAACGGCGGTAAATGTTTTTACCTCGGTAATACCGGGGTCTTTCTGCAACATGTAAGTAATGGCTTTCGCTATTAATTCATGATCATCGATCAGTGCAATTGTCATTCAGTAAGACGGATTGGTATCAGATTAAAGGTAATGATTATCCATTAAATTTCAGTTTCATCACAGTTCCTTCGGAAGGCTTGCTTTCTATCTCCAGATCGCAAGGTACCAGTTTTACCAGGTCCAGCACGAGGTTGAGCCCCATGCCCAACCCCAACTCGTCGTTGGTTCCTTTCCTGGATGCAGATGTTTTATTGAAGATGTCACTGATCGTATTCTTGCTCATCCCTATGCCACTGTCGCGGATAATGATTTCATTTTTCGCAGTGACGATCTCCACTGATCCTTTGGGAGGCGTGAATTTGATGGCATTGGAAATAAGGTTACGTAGTACCACCGTCATTATTTCGGCATCTGCTTCAATGTTCCGGAACGCTCCGAATTTGACGGAAGTTTTGAGTTGCTTGCTTTCACAGATGTTGCGGTATATAGCAAATATCCTGTTGACCAACTGCTCCAGATCAATGGTCGTTTTTTCCATCCTGAAACCACTGTAATTAGACCTGGCCCAGTTGAGTGTTGTGTCGAGCAACTCCAGTACCTGGAAAGATTGCTTTTGAATGAGTTGGGTCATGCAGGTGAACTCATCACTGGTGAGATCGCCGGTAGTGGCCAATGCAGAGATGGTGAAGAGGTTGGTGATAGGCCCTCTCAGGTCATGACTGAGAATGGATAACAGCCGGTCCTTGTTGTGGCCCGTCTGAATCAATGATTCCTGCAAACTGAGTTCATTGTTAAGGTCTACAAAAGCCACGATGCGGATGTTGTCAATTATGGAAGACTTGATCAGGTACCACCGCTCTGCGTTCGATTTGCAGGTAACCCTTGCTCTGGACATCACAAAGCTCTCCCCCTTCAATACGGCTTCTTTTTCCAATTGAACCCATTTGGTTATTACTTCTTCGCGGTAAGCAGGATCGGGGTATGCTTTTTCAAACCAGGCAGCTTCATCCGGAACCTCTTCACAGCTATACCCGATTTCAGTCACAAATACATTGTTAAAATATATATGTTTGTTTCTGTTGTCAGACTTCTCAGCAATGATGAAGGGGTAGGGTAAACAATCCGAGAGCTTAATCAGGGAACTCAAGGATAATTCTTGCTCTGACAGAAACTTCTTCATACGCGATGAAATTACAGCTTTATGAGCAAACGCCATACTACCAACTATTCTCGTAATTTTGCACTCTTAAAATCAAGGATATGTTGGATAAGCTGGAAGCCATCAAGGCGCGTTTTGAGCAGGTAGGTATTGCGCTGACGAACCCGGAGATCATCAATAACCAGAAAGAGTTTGGAGCATACAGTAAAGAGTACCGCACTTTAGAGAAGATAGTGAAGCCTTATGACGATTACAGAAGGGTGGTAAGTGATTATGATTTTGCGAAAGAAAGTCTTTCCGGAAACGATGAAGATATGCGGGAACTGGCCAAGATGGAGTTACCTGCCCTTGAAGAAAAAAAGGCCACACTGGAAAAAGAGTTAACCCGTTTACTCATTCCCAAAGATCCGCAGGACGATAAGAATGCCATCCTGGAGATTCGTGCAGGAACAGGGGGCGACGAAGCCAGTTTGTTTGCAGGAGACCTGTTGGGTATGTACCTGCGTTACTGTTCACGCAAAGGATGGAAAACTGCTGTTGTAAGTGAAAGCGAAGGAACAGTAGGTGGTTATAAAGAAGTGGTGGTAGAAGTAACCGGTGAAGATGTATATGGAACCCTCAAATTTGAAAGCGGTGTACACCGTGTACAGCGGGTGCCCGATACCGAAACACAGGGGCGCGTACATACGTCGGCTGCAACGGTAGCAGTGATGCCCGAAGCGGAAGAAGTGGATTTTGAATTGAAAGAGAGTGATGTGAAAATGGAAACAGCGCGAAGTGGTGGTGCAGGCGGACAAAACGTGAACAAAGTAGAGACCAAAGTATTCTTAACACATATACCAACCGGTGTAGTGGTGGTTTGTCAAACAGAACGTTCACAGTTGGGTAACCGCGAAAAAGCGATGGCCATGTTGCGTACCAAATTGTATGAAGATCAGGTGCGTAAGCAGGAAGAAGAAATTGCCCGTCGCCGTAAAACGCTGGTGAGTACGGGAGACAGAAGTGCCAAGATCAGAACCTATAACTGGCCGCAGGGCCGTGTAACAGACCATCGCATTGGTCTTACTTCTTATAACCTCGATGCGGTAGTAGGCGGCGGAGAGATCGATGAATTCATCGAAGCGTTACAGGTAGCGGAGAATGCTGAAAAAATGTTAGAAAAATAACGTCAATTATTCTTGACTTTATTCTCCGCCTCTTTGATCTTCAGTTCCCATTCCCAGGCAGTCTTCATCATGTCTTTGATGTCATATTTGATTTGCCAGCCCAGCTCGGTTACTGCATGGTTGTTGTTGGCATAAATGGCCATGATATCGCCGGGACGGCGTGGACCTATTTCATAATTCAGTTTAACACCGCTGACTTCTTCGAAAGTATGAATGGCTTCCAGCACGGTAACACCGTTGCCGGTACCCAGGTTGAATATATCGCAGGAGGTTTTGTTTTTTCCGGCAGCAAGGTATTCAACAGCCAGTGTATGTGCATGTGCAATATCACACACGTGGATGAAATCGCGGATACAGCTGCCATCGCGTGTAGGATAATCGGCGCCGAATACCATCATCTTGGGTAATTTGCCAATCGCGGTCTGGGTGATGGCGGGAACCAGGTTCTGCGGTTTGCCAATGGGTAATTCACCCAGTATGGTAGTGGGATGTGCGCCGGTAGGATTGAAATAACGCAGCAGGATGGCTTTGGTATGACCGTTCCTTGCGAAATCGCGCAGGATCTCTTCACCCATTTGCTTGGTGGCGCCGTAGGGCGATTCGGCTTTTTTGATGGGAGAGTCTTCTGTAACCGGCATTTTATCCGGACTTCCATATACCGTGCAGGAAGAAGAAAATACAAAATGCGGAACCCTGAACTCTTTTACACATTTGAGCAGGTTGATGAGTGAGAACATATTGTTCTCATAATACATCAGCGGTTGTTCTACTGACTCACCCACTGCTTTGTAAGCGGCAAAATGGATCACGCCGGTGATGTCGGGGTTTTCCTGGAAAACGGCGAGTGTATCGTCGAAATTTTTCAGATCCACCAGGTAGTTCTTGATCTTTTTACCGGTGATCTGTTCAATACCTTTGACAGCATAAGAAGTAGACCTTGAATTGTCATCGATGGAAATAACATCGAACCCGTTTTCGATCAGATCAACGATGGTGTGAGAACCTATATACCCGCATCCGCCGGTTACCAGTATTTTAGCCATACTACAAAGTTAGTGGCGCAAAGTAAATGCAAGGCAGGGAATCCTAGAGAAATAATTTCATGATATAGAAGAAGGCAGCAGCCATTACCGCCGAAACCGGAATGGTCAATACCCATGCCCAAAGCAGGTTAACGGTAACACCCCAGCGAACTGCACTGAGTCGTTTGGTAGCGCCCACACCAATGATGGATCCGGTGATGGTATGCGTGGTACTAACAGGTATCTTGAAATGTTCGGTAAGGAATAAGGTAATGGCACCTGCAGTTTCCGCTGCAACGCCTTCGAGTGGTGTTACTTTGGTGATACGTGTACCCATGGTTTTCACAATTTTCCAGCCGCCACTCATAGTACCCAATCCCATTGCCAGGAAGCAGGAAAGCGGCACCCAGTCTGGTATGGATTTCAGGTCGGGAATAAAATTCGATGCAACCATGGCAGCACCGATCAATCCCATCACTTTCTGCGAATCATTACCACCATGACCCAGGCTGAAGGCTGCGGAAGACAACAACTGTAATCTTTTGAACCATTTTTCTGCCCGGTATGGATTGGCCCGTTTACATAGGTGTACAATGATGATGGTAATAATAAAGGCAATGACCATGCCTATGAACGGTGCAAGCACAATAAAAGCTACAATAGGAATTACCTTACTCATTACAATCACACCAAAGCTTTGATAGTGGGCTACGGCTGCGCCGATCAGTCCGCCGATCAGGGCATGGGAAGAGCTGGACGGAATACCAAACCACCAGGTGATCAGGTTCCATGCGATGGATGAAAGCAAAGCGGCCAATGTTACATAAAGCGCCAGGTGATCACCTTTCTGTATAGTAACACTTTTGGCAATCGTATCAGCGATACCAAACCCGCCGATCAGGTATTTGGAGATGAAAAAAGCGCCGAAGTTGAAAAGGGCAGCCCAAAGTACGGCCTGGAAAGGAGTCAATACTTTGGTAGAAACAATGGTGGCTATAGAATTAGCTGCGTCGTGGAATCCATTAATATAATCGAAAATAAAAGCCAGTACAATGATAACGATCAGTAAGGTTGCCATAAGTTTCTTTTTCATGCGCAGTATGTTTCGCCGATAGCGAAAACGGGCTGCGCACTATTATGCATATTTAATGATAATGGATTCGATCACATTGGCTGCATCCTCACATTTGTCGGTGGCAATTTCCATTACCTGGTAGATCTCACGTTTCTTGATCACTTCCTTGAAATCGTTCTCCTGCTGGAACAACATTTCAATGCTCATGTCAAATACATCGTCGGCCTGGTTCTCGATGCTGTTCACTTTTACCAGCGCTTCGGTCATTTCACGGAGATGTTTCATATCGCGCAGACCCAATACGGCTTTCCTGATCTCGATGGTTCCCTGCAGGATCAGTTCGGCCATCTTCTGGATGCCGGTATCATTGGGGTTTACACTGTAAAAATTGATCTTTTTAGCGGAAGCGAATATGTAGTCGGCGATATCGTCGAGTGCAGTAGCCAGGTAGTGGATGTCTTCACGGTCGAAGGGTGTGATGAAATTCCTGCCCAGTTCAGTGAAAATGCGGTGGGTATTATCGTCGTTCTTGTGTTCGAGGTCTTCAATCTGGGAGAGGATGGCAGCTCTTTTGTTTTTTTCAGGCTCACTTACCATTTCCTTGAGCTTGATGCCCATCTCGTAGCCTTTTTCCGCCACATCTTCGAACAACTCATAGAACACTTTGTTTTTAGGCATGAAGAAACGGCCGAAGGTATTAATACCCATACAAATTGAAATTTAGCGCAAAAATAGCGTTATGCCATTGATGCTCAGGTGGAGATGTAAACTTAATAATAAGATAATATAGCATCAAGATACTAAATCTGTGCCGTTATTCCCGTTTGGCGTCCAGCGTAAATCCGATCGTGGTTCCTACATCCAGCTTGCTGCGCACATGCATGGTTTGCCCATGGGCTTCAATGATGTGCTTGCAAATGGCCAATCCCAACCCGGTACCACCCCCGTCGCGGCTCCTGCCGCGGTCGGTTCTGTAAAAACGTTCAAAAATGCGGGAAAGATGCTCTTCCGCTATACCAATACCATCATCACTAAACTCAATCAGCACATGCCGCCCGTCGGTTTTGTATACGCTGGCCACGATACTGCCATCCTGTTTCCCGTATTTGGTGGCATTTTCCAGCAGGTTATTGATCACCTGCCTGATTTTTTCCTTATCGGCAAAAACAGAAATGGGCGATTCGCATCCTTTTTTAATCGAACACCTGATATTGCGCGCAGCAGTCTTGATGGAAAGGGTCTCGTACACCTCCCTGATCAGGTCCTGGATAATGAAGGTTTCTTTGTACAAAGGCTGTTCACCGCTTTCGAGACGGGCAATCTCGTCAAGGTCCTGCACCAGGTTCACCATACGTTCTACATTGCGGGCGGCATTCTCCAGGAAACGTTTGCTGACCCCGGGGTTCTCCATGGCGCCACCCAGCAGGGTATCTACATAGCCCTGTATCGCAAAAATGGGCGTTTTGAATTCGTGTGAAAGGTTTTGCAGGAATTCCTTGCGGAAAGCTTCGTTGGTTTTCAACTGCTCGATCTCGGCGCTGCGTTGTTCGGCCCATTTTTCCACATCTTCCCTCACTTCATCGATACCTTTCTGCGGCAGGATATATTTATAATAAGTTTCTTCTCTCTTGGTGGCCTTGGTTTGGTAGATGAACTTATAAATGAGTTTGATCTTGCGATAGATAAATGATTCCAGCACAAAACGGATCAACAGGTAGCTGCCAAAGAAAGTAATCACCAGTGAAGAAAGTGCGATCTCCCAGTCGGGCCGTATGACCCAGATGCCCAATGCAATGGGAATAGAAAGGATCAGCGCCGTAAAGGCGGAGAGTTGCTGTGGGGAAAGGTTCTTGGTCTTGAACATCGAAATCTAAGTTAGCTAACATCTGACAACTATCAACTAACAACTCCCCTACACATCAAACTTATATCCCACACCCTTAACGGTAGTGATACAGTCGATGCCGAGTTTCTGGCGCACTTTCCTTACGTGCACATCGATGGTACGGTCGCCCACGATCACATCGTTACCCCATATCTGGGAAAGTATTTCATTGCGGAGAAAAACGCGGCCGGGGCGGGAAGCCAGGAGGTGCAGCAATTCAAATTCTTTTTTGGCCAGCACCACTTCTTTATCGTCTACGGTAACCAGGAACTTAACCGGGTCGATGATCACATTGCCCAGGCTGATGGCCTTGCCCGAGTCTTTGTTGTTGAGGCGTCTGAACAGGGCGTTTACACGGCTTACCAATACTTTCGGACTGATGGGTTTGCTCACGTAGTCATCAGCGCCTGTTTCAAGGCCCTTGATATGGGAGGTTTCATCACTCAATGCTGTGAGGAAAATGATGAGGGTGTCCTGGAAAAGTGGCTGGCTCCGGAGAATGGCGCATACTTCTACGCCGGTCTTCTTGGGCATCATGATATCCAGGATAATGAGATCGGGATGTAACTGGCGAGCCCTTTCAATCGCTTCGTTTCCGTCCTTGGCCGTATATACTTCATATCCTTCCTTGATAAGATTGTAGCTGATGATCTCCAATATGTCCTGTTCGTCGTCTGCAATCAGAATTTGCTTGGGCTTCACTTCCATGTTAACGTAATGTTTACGCAAAATTAATTTTAAACCCCCGACCCGGCAGCTACTACCCATTATCTAATTGTTAACACCATGACCACCCCGGCATGCGTCTTTTCTCCTTTTTTGGCAGTATTTTTGTAATACCCTATGAAAATGAAGCAATTTTACTTAGCCGCGGGGATATTTTTGATAACGGCGGCCAGCTCATGGGCTCAGAAAGAGCTGCCGGTGCCACCCGTTCCGGCGATCCGTCAGTTACATCACGACAAAATCCTCAACTCATTACAGGTCATCAGTAAGCTGCACAATAAAAAGGATACCATTTTTCCTATTACCAGCGACCCCAGGCTCAACGTAGCCATCAACCGTTCTGTACGGATCACCGTCAACAATATGCGGGCCGAGATTGAACTGGATAAATCGCTCGATAACAACGCTAAATTCAGATGGCTGCGGGGCATCAATGAAATGCTCACCGGTTTCATTTCGCAATACCAGCTCAAAGCCATACCCAGTGTAATGCTGCCGGCCCTGGTGAAAGCATTTAAAGATGCGATGAAGCTGGAACAGCAAGGCGCTTCTATTCTTCCCGTGATCACCGATAACGAAATAGAAGTAGGCAATATCCTGCTCGACAACTTTGCTTTTAAAGACAATCCCGATTTCGATAAAGCGAAGAATGTGCTGGTGCTCAAAGCCTGCCAGCGCGATCCCGAAAATATTCTCCCGATCCTGCGCAGGTATCCCGATAATTCTTATGCCGACAGCCTCATCACGCGGGCCGCGTTTCATAACCAGGATAAATTATACGATTACGCAAAAGCTTCCGACGCGCTTGCCAGGCGGATACGCAGCAATAAAGATCCATTGGTAAAGCTGATCAGTAAGCTGTCTACCATGAATACCGGAAGGATGTATTTCCCTTTCCTCGATGATCTCTATCATGGCAAATTGACCCTGGAATCTATCCGTCCTTATGTTGAAAATGATTCTACCGATGGGTATTATAAGCTATTGGTGAGGACCCGTATTGGTTATGCAGAACGTATAGAACGTGGCGATATACCCATGGCGGAAAACGTATTAACAGAGCGGTTGCGTTTCAAAGCAATAGAGCGATACATCAATGAGATCAATGCTTTGCACGATGTGTCGAATGAGAAAGTGCGTTTTAAAGTACTGGAACCGCTGAATGCACAAGAGTTGTATTACCTGGCGGTGCTGGCAGAAGAAGATATTTACACTTCGAGTTTTGTGGTAGGCGTATATCCGCGCATATTCCAGCGGATGAAACACCCCTCGTCAGATTCATTGCTGGACCTGGTACACCATGATTTTTATAAGAAGTTCATTAAAATGTCGGCCTCGTACAATACGCTGGACGATTTCCTGAAGCGCATGAGCAAACCAAGTTCCGTGAAGCTGATGCGGCACTTCGTAGACGGACTGGAAAAAACACCTACACTGGAGGATGCGGTGGATGTAGCCGATTCTTATGCCAGCATATACAATGATGAGCTGAGGAACCTGATCCTCGATGAAGTGAAGCAAAACCTGAAAACAGCCGAAAAGCACGGCACTCCCAAAGGCAAAGTGATCTACCGGTTACTCAACACCATCTTCGAGTCGATGGATTCCGTGCATAAAGTAGATGTTACTGCATTGCTGGGTATCGACCCGGTATATTATATGCCGCTGAAAGGATTGGAAAATGGCACCGGCCGCATCATCATGCAACAGTTTTCTTATGGCGATAAAGATGCGGCGGTTTATTTCAGCGCCTTTCTCAGCAGGTTCAGTAATAATAACTGGAAGATCATCCGTAAACCTTACTGGGTAGAGATCAACTCTGCCAAGGGTACACCTATTACCATCTATGCCAACCTGCCGCTCGATGAAACCAAAGAACTCGATACCAAAGCGCAGGATAGTCTCATCAGCTATCTCGACGTGCAGAACCTTGAACCAACGATCGTGATCCACCGCGGACACAGTTATTACCTGCAGGAAACAATCAACCGGCTGCCACCCAGCGCCAGGATCGTGTTGTTGGGTAGTTGTGGCGGATACCAGAAACTGAACGATATATTGAAAATATGTCCGTCTGCACAGATCATCGCTTCCAAACAGGTAGCAGCCGGCGTACTGAACCAGGGGCTGATCGATGCGATCAGTGAACGGTTAAGGCAGGGTAAAGACCTGGTTTGGGACGATCTTTGGAAAACGCTCCAGGGCAGGTTCACCGGTGGATACAAAGAAAAGTTCGACGATTATATCCCGCCGCAGAAAAACCTGGGCGCTATGTTCATCATGGCGTATACGAAAGCCATGATGCAGGAAGCGAGATAACGGTACAATCAAAATTTTTAAGCATTAAGCAACTCTTACAAAAGGGTTGTGCCTTTTTTCATGACCGATAGTGGTGGAAGGACCATGACCAGGGTAAACAGTAACCGATTCGGGAAGAACATATAATTGTTCCCGGATGCTGTTGAGCAGGGTTGCATGATCACCGCCTGGCAGATCGGTTCTGCCGATACTTTCATGAAACAACACATCGCCACCCACCAGAAATTCTTGCGCCGCATGGTAAAAACAAATGCTGCCGGGTGAATGACCCGGAGCGAGGATCACCTGTAATTGGTCTGTGCCCAGTTGTACCTTGTCGCCATGCGCAAGAAAATGCAACGGCCCCACATAATTACTGAAAGGCATACCCCATCTTTCTCCCGATGCCGGAGCCCGCTGCAGCACGGCTTCTTCATTCGCGTGGAGGTACAATTCAAGTCCGTACGTTTCATGCACCCATTTGTTGCCGAATACATGATCGAGATGGCAGTGGGTATTGAGCAACTGCACCGGCTCGAGTTTCGTATCTTTTATGAAATTTTTTAACGTTTCCTGTTCAGCGGTAAAGTAACAACCGGGATCAATTATGATAGCTTTGCCCTGGTCGTTATAGAGGAGATAGGTGTTTTCCTGAATGGGGCTGAAGGTGAAAGACTTTACCTGGAGCATACCTGTATTTTTGTGAGGGGTTTAATGGTAAATGACTAATTTTAAAACACTAAAGTTCGGATATGCAACGGAATTGTATTGCTAAATGGATGGGTTTTGCATTTTTTTTGTCTCCTTTATTATTGACTGCGCAGGTGAATACCGTAGAATTCGGCAAGAACCGTGTACAGCATAAGAAATTCGTCTGGAAGTTCTACCAGTCGCCCAACTTCAACACCTATGTATCGCAGGGTGGGGTAGAGCTGGGGAAGTTCGTAGCCCAGGTGGCAGAAGAAGAATTGAAATCCGTTGAAAATTTTATTGAATATTCTTTACAACGCCGGGCCAATATTGTAGTGTATAACAACTACAACGATTATAAGAGCAGCAATATAGGATTGGGCAGTGACTGGCAGAGTGCAGGCGGACTAACCAAACTGGTGAACAATAAGATAGTGGTGTATTTCGATGGCGACCACCAGCACCTGAAGCGCCAGATACGTGAAGGCATTGCCAGAACCCTTACCGATAATTTATTGTTTGGAGATGATATTGGCGAATTCGCCAGTAACCAGGCTTTGCTGGACCTGCCCAAATGGATGGTAGACGGTTATGTAGCTTATGCAGCAGAACCCTGGAGTACCGAAAAAGACGACGAGCTCAAAAGCGCCATACTCAGCGGCAGGTATAATTCGTTTTACCAGTTTGCTTTTGAAAAGCCTTTGCTGGCCGGACAAGCTTTCTGGAATTATATAGGCGAGAAATACCGGAAAGAAAATATTTCATATCTCTTATACCTGGCCCGCATCTACAAGAACCTCAACAATGCCTGCCTGCGGGTTTGTAAAAAGAAATTCAAAGAAGTGCTCAGCGATTTCATGAATTTCGAGCAGGACCGTTATATCAAGGACATCCGGCAAAGAAGAAATGCGCCCAAAGGGCAATTGAATATTTCTGAAGACGTTTCCAAGAACGATTATTTCCGTTTCCAGGCCAACCCCAATCCGAAGAGCGCTACGTATGCCGTGGTTGAATTCAAGAAAGGCATTTACAGTGTGAAGCTCATGGAAAACTATTACAATGCCCAGGTGTTGCTGAAGAGTGGTGTACGAACCAACCAGGCCGATGTAAATCCGCGTTATCCGATACTGGCCTGGGATGGCAAAGGATCGAGGTTATTGGTCGTGTACTGGGAAGCAGGTAAAACTAAAATGTTTGTGTATGATGTGGTAGCGCGCTTCAAGCGTTTCAAACAGGAGATCACCGGGTTCGAGCAGATACTGGATGCTTCGTTCATGCTCGATGCCAATACACTTATATTGAGCGCTGTGAAGAATGGACATACCGATATCTTCACGTATAAAATAGAGCAGCAGAAAACAGAGCAGATCACCAATGATGTGTACGACGACCTGAACCCTACTTATGTTACTTTTCCCAATAAGTCGGGTATCATTTTCGCATCGAACAGACCTTCTCCGCATGCACCCAGCGGAGATACCGTATTGCCCAGCAATTACCGCTATAATATTTTCATGATCGATATTCTCAACAACAGCAAAGAGAAGCAGATCACACAACTGACCAACCTCAAACAGGGTAATGCCAAATTCCCTATGCAGTATAATAACAATCACTTCACTTATGTGTCTGATGAGAATGGTATCGATAACCGCTGGGCTGGCTTCTTCGCTACAAAAAGAACCGGGCTGGATACTTTATATTATATAGGTGATGAATTGCTGCGCAATCCTACACCCAAAGATTTCGATTCTACCCTGCTGGCATGGCAGAAACAGGAACCTGATAGCGTAAGTTATTTCCAGGTGTACAAAGATTCTACTTATACCTTCCCCATTACCAATTACCAGAGCTCGCTGCTGGAAACAAGGATCGCCGGTAACAACGGGCAGGTAAGTGAAGTACGCAGGGAAGGCGATTATAAATTCCTGTATAAACTAAAAGTAGATGAGCAGGCGCTGAACAAACGGAATGTGAATGCAAGGCCCACCGAATACATGAAAAAAGTGATCGAGTCGCAAAAAGCGGCCGAAGGCAAAGCCATCATCTATGATAAAAAAGCGGCCGCCGATACCAGCAGGCCGAAAGCAAAAGACTTTTTCCAGAATGAGTTTGCAAATGAAAAGCCCGATACCACTACAGTACACGCCAATCAACGCGATCTCACTGCTGCACAGTCATCGGCACTTGGCAGGTCTAAACTATTCGATTACCGTCTCAAGTTCTCGAGCGATTATGTGATCACCGGATTCACTAATAAAATACTCATCAACCGTTACCAACCCTATGGCGGAGGATCAGGGCCCATACAACTGAACAATGGCAACGACCTGAACTTTAACCTGCAATTAGGTGTGAGTGATGTGATGGAAGACATCAAATTCCTGGGTGGTGTTCGGATGGGTACCGATCTGAAGGACAAGGATATCTTCTTCAGCTTCCAGAACCTGCGTAAGCGGCTCGATTGGGGACTTACTTATTACAGGAGTAATATTTCCAACTCTGCCGATGCCATTCTTACTACACCGGGAGGCGGACAATTCTATACAACCGTTGCGCAAAAACTGGTTACCAATCTGTACCAGGCCAACTTCACTTATCCGTTCAATGAAGTGAAAAGCTTGCGGGCAACCATCGGTTTGCGGACAGACCGTTTTATACTCAAAGCCACCAATCCGCTCTTCCTGCCTTTGCCCGATTCGCTGACAAAATTTGCAGTGGGCCGGTTGGAATATGTACACGACAATACCATCAACCCAACACAAAATATCTGGAACGGGTTGCGGTATAAAGTATACCTCGATATCAATGTGCCGTTTGCAAAATCGGTAGCGAACAACAATGGTAAGCCTACTTATAATTTCGGATTTGATGGGAGACATTACCTGAAGATCTACCGGAACTTTATCTGGGCTGCACGTGCAGCCGGAGATTTCTCATGGGGTGGACAGAAGATCATTTATTATCTGGGTGGTGTAGACGGATGGGTAGGACCCAAGTTCAATGACCAGAACAAGCCGGCGCCCGATGTTTCCTATGCTTACCAATCACTTGCCGTGAATATGCGAGGCTACCAGCAAAACGTGGCTAATGGTAACAATGCAGTGGTGATCAACAGCGAATTGCGGTTTCCGGTATTTGCTACACTCATCAATAGGCCTATCAATAATGCTTTCCTGCGTAATTTCCAGGTTACACAGTTTATTGATCTGGGAACTGCCTGGAATGGAAATTACAATGGCATCAAGCGTCCTTCGGAAGTGTATTATAATTACGATGCCAATGGCCTTCCGATCCCTTCACCTGTTGTGCACATCGATGCAGGCGGACTGGGTCCCTTTGCAGGCGGCTATGGTTTTGGTGTACGCAGTACCCTGCTGGGATACTTCATGAAGCTCGATGCTGGCTGGCCGATGAAAGGTGTATTCAGAGGCAAACCCATGTGGTATTTCTCACTGGGATTTGATTTCTGATCGATATAAGATTGATGGATATTTAGCTGCCCTGCTGTAATAGGCGGGGTAGTTTTTTTAATGTGAAGTACACCAGGCTCAATAAAACGGCAAATAGAAAAGTGAATACCCATAATTTAAGGTGATGCTGTGGCGCCAGAATATGATCGGCAGATGAATAAGCCAATTCCTTTGGTTTGTTTACAATATCCCAACTGTTGAAACGAAGGTACCGGCCCATAAAAATGCCATAACCACAAAGGAACAGGCTTGCAAATACACAGAGTTTTACCCATACCTGTTTCATGTGATCGCTTAGAAATGCTTCTACCCGCATCAGGGATACGATGCCCAGTATGAGGCCGTTCCAGGTGGCAGATGTTACCAGTATAAGATCGTACCACACCGGAAAATTTGGTTTTTCTTCATAGTGAAACAGGTCGGTAATGATATAAGGCGCATTGGGAAAGAACAATAGCCATCCTGCCAGGAGCAAAATGGCTACTCCATTCATTTTTTTGCAATGAACCAGTTGATTGCTGCAGAAATAAGGTATGGCGGCCAAAAAGGTATTCCATACATAGAAGCCATATTCCAGCGTGTGTGTGCGGAACATACGGAATGCCAGCAAAGCCATCGTAAATGAAACCGACAGCAACAGCATTCGGCTGAGACTGGAAAGCCTGAGACTCATATGATGGCAATTATTTTAGGTAAGAAAATAAACAGCGCGATGACCACACTGATGATGGCCCACCAAAGTACGGCAGCGGCTGCTACATCTTTCACTATTTTAATGAGCGGATGCGTTTGCAGATGAACGGCATCACAAAATTTTTCGAGTGCATGGTTCAGCATCTCAAATCCCGTTACGCCTGCAATACACAACATAACCAGGCACCATTCAACTGCCGATAAGCCAAAAATGATGCCGGCAATAATAACTGCTATTGCTGCCAGGAAGTGTATCCTCCCATTCCTGTCGTTCCGGAAAAAACTGCCCAACCCATGAAAGGCATGGACAAATGCTTTATAAAGTTTTTGTTGTGGCATAAGCATCTCTGTTCCCTACAAAGATAAAGCCAATAAGACTGTTATTACAGATGCATCAGGAGTCCAGCAGATGGGTACAGATACGTTTCACAATAGAGGGGCCTTCATAAATAAAACCGGTCCATACCTGTACCAGTGAAGCGCCGGCCGATAATTTCTCTGCTGCATCGGCGCCGGTAAAAATCCCGCCGCTGGCGATGATAGGAATATTGCCGTTGGTTTGTTTTGAAAGGTATTGTACTATTTCGGTCGCTCTTTCTCTTACGGGGCGGCCACTTAATCCACCTGCACCGATTGCTGTAATGCGCGTATCGCTGGTGCGAAGACCTTCCCTGCTGATGGTAGTGTTGGTAGCTACCAGTCCGCTCAGCCGCACTTCAAATGCAAGGGAAACAATATCATCCAATTGTTCTTTCGTGAGATCGGGAGCGATCTTCAGTAACAAAGGCTTGGGATGTTGACGGCCCTGGTTATTGTTTTGCAGGTTGCCCAATATTTTTTTCAAGGAATCTTTTTCCTGCAATTCGCGCAGTCCGGGTGTATTGGGCGAGCTCACGTTCACCACAAAATAATCCACGCAGTCGAACAGCACATCGAAACAAGTGTGGTAATCTTTCCAGGCATCTTCATTGCTGGTGATCTTGTTCTTGCCAATATTGCCGCCAACGATCAACGCTGATGCAGCCGAACGTTCTTTTCTTTTTTTCAATCTTGCTGCTACAGCAGCCACCCCGTCATTGTTGAATCCCATCCTGTTGATCAATGCCTGGTCGGCCGGCAACCTGAATAACCTGGGCTTGTCATTACCCGGCTGGCCCAAGGGCGTTACCGTACCAATTTCAGCGAACCCGAATCCTAATGCTTCCAGCTCATCGAGGTACAAGGCATTTTTATCAAAGCCTGCGCCCAATCCCACCGGGTTCGGAAATGTAAGTCCGAATAACTCCCGTTTTAGCCGTGCATCAGATACACTGAACTGCTTCTCTATCATCTCTTTAAGTAAGTTCACCCGGCAGGCGCCCTGCAACAGGTTCATGGAGAAATAGTGCACATTTTCAGGTGGAAAGCGGAACAACAGTTCACGGATAAGAGGATAAAGACTCATGCGGCGAAGATAAGACAGAAAACAAGGATTTAGTTGCATAAACAACTTTATGCAGAAAAGCGTATATTTGGTAGAGAAAAAAATCGATCATGCAGGAAGCATATATAGTTGCCGGATACCGTACAGCGGTTACCAAGAGTAAGAAAGGAGGATTTCGTTTCTACCGTCCGGATGACCTGGCCGTGGATGTGATCAAAGGATTGATGGCATCTGTACCGCAGTTGGAAGCCAAAAGGGTAGATGATGTGATCGTAGGTAATGCAGTGCCGGAAGCCGAGCAGGGATTGCAGGTTGGCAGGATCATTGCAGCGCGGGCGCTGGGTATCGATACAGCCGGCTTTACCATCAACCGGTATTGCGCCAGTGGACTGGAAAGCATTGCCATTGCTACTGCCAAGATCAGAATAGGTATGGCAGATTGCATTGTGGCGGGCGGTACGGAAAGTATGAGCCTCGTTCCAACAGCCGGCTGGAAAACAGTACCGGCCTATTCCATTGCGAAAGAGGAACCCGATTATTATCTTAGTATGGGATTGACGGCAGAAGCTGTAGCGAAAGAATTTAAAGTAAGCCGGGAAGATCAGGATGCCTTTGCTTTCAGGTCTCACCAGAAAGCCATGCATGCCATACAGGAAGGCTATTTTAAAACAGGGATATTACCCATTACGGTTGAAGAAACTTACCTGAATGAGAAAGGTAAAAAAGCAGTTCGTTCTTATACAGTGGATACCGATGAAGGGGTTCGTGCAGATACCAATATGGAGGTGCTGGCCAAACTCAAGCCTGCTTTTGCATTGGGAGGCAGTGTAACGGCCGGTAATTCTTCCCAGACCAGCGATGGTGCGGCTTTTGCTATTGTCATGGGTGAGAAGATGATGATGGAACTGGGACTGAAACCATTGGGCCGCCTGGTGAATTGTGCATCGGCCGGCGTGCACCCGCGCATCATGGGCATTGGTCCTGTAGCGGCAGTACCCAAAGTGTTGAAACAGGCAGGCATGAGCCTGAACGATATTGAGTTGATAGAGTTGAATGAAGCATTTGCTTCACAATCGTTGGCGGTGATCCGGGAACTGGGACTGAACCCCGATATCGTAAACATCAACGGGGGAGCTATTGCATTGGGACATCCTTTAGGCTGTACCGGTTGCAAACTCACTGTGCAACTTTTGAATGATATGAAGCGCCTCAAAAAGAAATACGGCATGGTAACGGCTTGTGTAGGAGGAGGCCAGGGTATTGCGGGTATTATTGAAAACCTGTAGTATGAATAAGATTCTCATCCCCACTGACTTTTCAGCAACGGCAACCAATGCCGCGCTGTATGCGTTGGGTTTAGCCAAACAAGTAGGCGTTAAAAGCGTGGTATTGTACAATGCTTACCAGTCGCCCGTTACGATCGATCCCATGATGCCTACGGTTCAATTGTTCGATATCGATGAACTGAAAAAGAACAGTGAAGAAGCGTTGGATCGTTTCAGGTCACAGTTAAAAGAAGCGGCGGGTACCATCAGCCTCGAAACTTTCAGTGCTTTCAATGTGCTTTCCGAAGGGCTCGATAGTGTTTGCCAGGAAACCGGTGCCGATCTCATTGTAATGGGTATCAGCGGGGCGGGAGGAGTGGAAGAGACCCTGATTGGCAGCAATGCGGTAAGTGTTGCCAGACACAGTACCTATCCCGTGATCATAGTTCCTGCACAGGCTTCATTTGTTCCCATTCAGGAAGTGCTTTTTGCCTGTGATTATAAAAAAGTGGTGGAGACCACACCGGTAGGATCCATCAAAAGCCTGTTGAGCGCTACAGGCGCCCGCTTGTCTGTACTCAATGTATACCACAACAAAGAATACGACGATACATTTACTTATGAGAGCCTCATGCTGGATACCCTGCTGGAAGGATGCCGCCCGCATTATTTCTTCGTAGACAATCCCGATTTTACCGATGCCATCAACGCATTTGTAAAGGAAAAGCATTCACAGATTGTGATTACCATTCCTAAAAAACATGGCTGGTTTGAAGGACTGTTCCATAAAAGTCATACACGCATGCTGGCATTCCACAGCATCATACCATTGATGGTGATACACGAATGATCAGTTCAGGTATTTACCTACGATGGGCACTCTTCTGCCTACACCAAAGGCCTTGGGCGATACACGAATGATAGGACAAAACTGATTGCGCTTGTATTCGTTTGAATTGACCATTTTCAGTGTACGGTCAACCAATACCTGGTCGAATCCCATGTCTTTGATCTCGGAAGGGCCCATTCTTCTTTCTATGTATTGATACAATACCTGGTCGAGCACTGCATAATCGGGCAAGCTATCGCTGTCTTTCTGGTTGGGTCTCAGTTCGGCGCTGGGCGCTTTTGTAATGATGTTTTGCGGAATGATTTCCTTGTTCCGGTTGATGTAATGTGCCAGGGCATAGACTTGTAGTTTGTAGCAGTCGCCCAGTACACCCAACCCGCCGGCCATATCGCCATACAATGTACCATAACCTGTTGCCAGTTCACTTTTGTTGGATGTGTTCAATAAGATATAACCGAACTTGTTGGCAATGGCCATGAGCAGGTTACCACGGCTGCGGCTCTGCATGTTTTCTTCAGCCAATGAGAACGGCAGGTCTTTGAAAATGGGTTTCAGTGTATGGGTAAACGCCTGGAACACTTCATCAATGCGTATGATATCGTAAGGATTGCGCAGGTTTTTACTCAATTGCACAGCATCATCCACGGAATGTTCAGTAGAATAGGGTGATGGCATGAGAATGGCGCGTACGTTTTCTGCTCCGAGGGCATCGCAGGCCAGTGCGAGCGTAACGGCAGAGTCAATACCACCCGAAGATCCCAGGATAGCCTTGGAGAAACCCATCTTGCCAAAATAATCGCGTATACCCAGTATGAGCGCATCATATACCTGTGCAATATTCAGTTCAGGTTCCAGCGTAGCGGGGTTGAGTTCTTTGTCGGGAACGCGGCTGGCAGGTTCCAGGATGGGGGCATCGAGGCTGCCATCATCATTCAGTACAACGGTTTCAATAGCTTCCTCAAACATCGGCAATGCTTTGCACAGGTTACCCTGTTTATCGAAAATAAGAGAAGCGCCATCGAATACTACTTCGGTCTGACTGCCCACTGCATTGCAGTAAAACATGGGTAGCTTGTACTTGAGCACATTCGATTTGATCACCGCCTTGCGGTCTTCATCGTGTGTATAATCAAAGGGCGAAGCGCTGAGGTTGAGCATGAGATCAGGCCCCTGTTTGACCAGCTCGTCCATCGGACAGATGCGGTACAAGGGGTTATCGCCGAGGTTCCAGATATCTTCACAAATGGTTACGGCCAGTTTTTTTCCTTTGAAAGGGATCACCTTCCATTCGTACGAGGGTTCAAAATAACGGTACTCATCGAACACATCATAAGTAGGCAGCAATGTCTTGTGTATCTCGGCTTTTACTTCCTGTTCATACAGGAAAAAAGCAGCGTTGAAGAGGCTCTTGCCTTTGTGTGTGGTATTCCTGGCCGGACCGCCCACCAATACGCCAATGGTATCGGCGTGTTGTTTGATGACATCGATGGCTGCATACGATTTGTTGATGAAATCGTTGAATTCTACAAAGTCCCTGGCCGGATAACCGCAAACGCACATTTCGGTGAAGAGGATGAGATCGGCTCCCTGTTTCTTGGCGGCCTCAATGGCTTCTATGATCTTAGCAATATTGTATTCGAAATTCCCGATATGGTAATTCTGTTGTGCCAGGCAAATTTTCATGGTGCAAAGTTCCTGAACTTTTAGCATATTTTTTTCTCCCGTTCGTGCATCTTTGCTCAAAGTTTTCGGCATGCGGAAATCAGTATGGATTGGATGGATATTATTGGTGGCTGTGGCCTGCAGGAGCCACAGGTCAACACCCGATGTTTCTGGAATCAGGATCAACCTGGAGGTACAACGATTTGAAATCCCTTTCTTCACGCTGGATACCAGTCACCTCAACCGGTCACTGCAACAACTGGCCGAAAGATACCCCGGCTTTACGCAGGACTTCCTGTTCAATATACTGGGAACAACGCCCGACAGTGCATTCAAAGATGTGCCACGCTTCATCCGTACTTACCAGAGCCTGGCCCAGGCATCGGCAAAAAAATATGCCGATTTCAGTCCGGTTGAAAACTCCCTGAAAAGGGGGCTGCAATTCCTGCATTATTATTTTCCTTCTTATAAACTACCCACCCGGTTGATTACTTTCATCGGGCCTATCAACAGTTACGGCAATATCATTACAAAAGATGCGTTGGCCGTAGGGCTGCAGTTGTATATGGGTAAAGATTATCCTTTGTACCAGGATGAACAGGGCCAGGCGCTTTACCCTGCCTTTGTTTCGCGGCGCTTCGAGCCACAATATATTACGGTGAACTGCATCAGGAATATCGTAGACGATATGTATCCGGATCAAAGCAGTGGAAAACCTTTGATAGAGCAGATGATAGAATCCGGCAAAAGACAGTACCTGCTGGAAAAGCTGCTACCTGAACTGCCCGATAGCATCAGAACCGGTTATACAGCGCAACAGCTTACTTTTTGCCGGCATAATGAGCAGCAGGTATGGAGCTTTTTTGTACAAAACGATTTGCTATTCAGCAATGATCCGAATACGGCACGCGATTACCTCACAGATGCGCCCAATACGGCAGCACTGGGTGAGTCATCACCAGGGAATATCGGTCAGTTTGTGGGCAGGCAGATCGTAGACAAATGGATGGATGCGCATGAAAGAACTTCACTGGACACCTTGATGAAAATGCCGGCAGCAAAATTATTTGAAGAAGCGAAGTACAAGCCGAGATAATAATTATGATCGTCACCCTGAGCGAACGAAGTGATGACGAGGATTAGTTCATTTTAGCGGGCACAATCATATCAAAAGAAGGAATATTTACAGAGAAGAGCTCCTTGCTGTGTTCATTCTGCATTTGATAAGTGCCATGCATCTTACCCATTTCGGTTCTGAGATTGCAGCCGCTAACATATTGGTAATTCTCTCCGGGTTTTAGCACAGGCTGAACACCCACCACGCCTTCCCCTTCCACCTCGCGGTGCTCGCCATTGCTGTCGAATATGAACCAGTGGCGGCGCAAAAGTTTAACGGTAAAGTTGTTGTGGTTCTCAATGGTGATCCGGTAAGCAAACATGTATTCGCTGTTCAATGGATTGCTGTAATCGGCCTGGTAAAAGGTCTCTACACTAATCTCTACCCCTTCTGAAATTTTTGATACCATGTTTGGAACGATTGCTTGTCATAAAAATAACGAATTAGCTGTTAAGAATATTGTCAATTTGTAAGAACGGGGATGGCAGCAGCTTATCTACTGATCTGTTATTTGCATTTAGACGATTTTATATGCTTATTTATTGGATAAGGCAGACTTAATCACTTCTTAATGCCTATAATTTTCTCATTGAAAGAATTTGTCAGAATTTGCGCCGAACTTCCTTGCCCTCTGAAAACCTATACTGAGTTTTTCATTTATTGATTCAGTCCTAAACCCTGCAAAATCTTATTTATGTGCTTTTTGAGAAGGTTGGTTATTTCCTGTGTTATGGTCTGTGCGTTGTTCTTTACCGTTAATGGGCAGGACCTGTTGAAATCGGGAGATCTGAGCGCTGTTAAAGTAGACCAGCTTTCAGATGCCGATATTGCCAAACTGCAACAACAATTGAAATCTTCCGGGCTCACCATTTCACAGGCAGAACAGATGGCGGCTGCTAAAAGGATGCCGCAAACAGAGATCATCAAATTGCGGGAGCGCCTGACCCATACCGAAGCAGCCAATCGTGCAGATCCGACGGTTGGAGTTACTAATAATGTGAGGACGACGTCTGAGCTCAATGAATATAAAACCGTTGAAAAAACCGCACAGGCCAAGGTCTCGGTATTCGGTTCGCAACTTTTCACTACCGCTTCCCTTTCTTTTGAACCTAACCTGCGTATTGCGACGCCAATGAATTATGTGTTGGGTCCGGATGACGAACTGCTGTTGAATATCTATGGTGTACAGGAAGCCAGTTTTCATTTATTGGTACAGCCGGAAGGGATGATTACCATACCGCAGGTTGGACAAGTGCATGTTGCAGGCTTGTCACTCGAAGATGCCATCACACAGATTAAGTCCAAATTGTCGGGCACAGTGTATCATTCTATCAAAAGCGGGTCAACCCATTTGAGTGTAACACTGGGCAAAATTAAAAGTATCCGTGTAACGATCCTGGGAGCAGCAAAGCCGGGCCTGTATACCATATCTTCTCTCACCACGCTTTTTAACGCCTTGTACCTGGCAGGCGGTCCCGACAATAATATTGGTTCTTATCGCGAAATCACTTTGATCAGGGGAGGTAAGGTTTATCGTACAATCGATTTGTATGAGTTTCTTATGATGGGCTATGTGAAAGACAATGTATTATTGAAAGAAGGAGATGTGATCAATATCCCTGTATATAAAAAGAGGGTTACCATAACGGGACAGATCAAGCGTCCTGGAACCTATGAAATGCTGGAGAATGAAAATACAATGCGCTTGATTGAATGCGCGGGCGGATTTACTGAACAGGCTTATACGGCAAGCATCAAGGTGACATCATTAACTGCCACACAACGGAAGGTAAAAGACCTGGCAAATGCTGCATTCGCCGGCTATATACCACAAAAAGGCGATGAGTTTCTGGTTAATGGGATACTGGACAGATATGAAAACAGGGTGCAAATCAAGGGGGCTGTTTATCGCGAAGGTCAATATGAATTGACCAGTGGTCTTACGATCAGCGGATTGATCACAAAATCAGACGGGCTAAAACAGGATGCATTCCTGGAAAGAGGGTTACTGACCAGAACAAAAGATGATATGAGCATACAGAACATTTCTTTCAGCGTGAAGGATGTTGTGAATGGCGATACAGATATTGTATTGAAGAGGGAAGATATTGTTCAAATCGCATCTGTTTTTGACCTGAAAGACGAGTCTGTGGTCACCATCAATGGCGAAGTGCGGAAACCCGGTCAGTTCATGTATCGGGAGAACCTTGGACTGAAAGACCTGATCTTTGAAGCCGGGGGATTCACCAATGCGGCTGCTAATTACCGTATTGAGATAGCCAGACGGATCAGGAATGAGAACGGTAAAACCGTGTCAGATTCCCTTGCGGAAATATTGAATACCGGTGCAGAAAAAGACCTTGTGATGCGCCGGTTCAAATATCTTTTACAGCCATACGATATTGTAACGGTAAGAAGGACTCCGGGATATGCTGAACAGAAAAAGATCACCATCAAAGGGGAAGTACTCTATCCCGGAGAGTATACCATCAGGCTCAAAACGGAAAAAATCGGGCAACTACTTTTGCGTTCCGGCGGTTTCACCAATGCGGCTTATATAGATGGTATATATCTTATGAGACAAAGCAGTAATAGCCCCCTGGAAAAGAAGGAAAAAATTGATAAAGCGGCAGCCATCAATACCAAAGGGAGCGATAGTATTCTGGCAGAGAAAATTGCCAACCCGGTTTCTAAAATTCCGGTCAATATGCGCGCGATCATCGCAAACCCCTATTCACCTGATAACCTCATTCTGACCGAGGGCGATGAAATTGTAGTGCCTAAGATCAATGAACTGGTGAAAATTACCGGAGAAGTTTATTCGCCCACGGAAGTAAAATACCAGGAGGGGCAATCGCTCCGGTATTACATCGACAGGGCTGGCGGGTATAATGATTTTGCGAGGCGTACCAAGACTTATGTGGTATATGCAAACGGACAGGTAGCGAAAACCAAAATGGCTTTGTGGGGATTGATCCGCAGCTATCCGAAAATCAGAACGGGTACTGAGATATTCGTGCCGAAAATAGTCAAAACAGAACACAAACGGTTGAGTACCGGTGAGATAGTTGGTCTTACCAGTGTTATAGTATCTATGGCCGGTGTGGCCGTAACGCTCATCAATTCTCTTAACAAGTAAAAGAGCAGATATAGCCTGTTTGTTTGCCGGTTATTGGGCCTGATCGCGTAATTTTGCACCACTTTAAAAGTGAGGATATGACAAAGATCGCTGTAGCAAAAGGTGATGGAATTGGTCCCGAGATAATGGACGCCGTATTGACCATTTTCAACGCAGCCAAAGTGCCCCTGGGTTATGAGTTTGTAGATATGGGAAAATGGGTATTTGATAAAGGTTACAGTAACGGTATGACCCCGGAAGCCCAGCAAACCATTGAGTCGTTGGGCATTCTTTTTAAAGGCCCCATGGAAACACCGAAAGGAAAAGGGGTGAAAAGTGTGAATGTGACCGCCCGGAAGACCTGGAACACTTATGCCAATAACCGTACTTTTCAAACCCTGCATGGGGTAGATACCGTATTCAGTAAGGCAGGCATACCCATTGATATTACCATTGTACGTGAGAATATAGAAGATACTTATGGCGGCGTGGAGCACATGCTTACACAAGATGTGGCATTGAGCCGGCGTTTCATCACCCGTCCGGGTAGTATGCAGGTGATCCGATATGCTTTTGAAATGGCCAGGAAAAAAGGCGCAAGGCGCATTACCTGCGGACACAAGGCCAATATCATGAAAATTACAGATGGCCTCTTTCTGGAAGTGTTTTATGAAGTGGCCAAAGAGTATCCCGACCTGAAAGCCGATGATGTGATCGTGGATGATCTTTGCATGAAACTAGTGAGCCGCCCCGATCTTTTCGATGTGGTGGTGCTTACCAACCTCCAGGGCGATATTGTAAGCGATCTCTGTGCGGGACTGGTAGGCGGACTGGGCTTTGCCCCCTCGGCCAATATTGGCGACCATATTTCCATTTTCGAAGCGGTACACGGCACGGCGCCTGATATTGCCGGTAAGAACATTGCCAACCCCACAGCTCTGTTGTTGAGCGGCTTCGCGTTGCTCCGGCATCTTGGGTTGCGGGAAGAGGCGGCTATGATGGAAAATGCGCTGTTGTACACGCTGGAATCCGGTCAGCACACCGGAGATTTTGGCGACAAATCGACCCCATCACTCAATACCACCGATTTTGCCCGGGTGATCATCAGTAATTTTGGTAAACAGCCCGTTCATAACCCCAAGCCGGTCATTGCCAACCAGGAGGTAACCCCTACCATATTCAAGCTCAGCCGCAATCCCATGCTGGAGAGCAAGGAAACGGAGCATGCACATATTGTAGGCGTAGATATGTTTATTGAAAGCAATGAACAGCCGGGCATTGTAGCGGAAAAATGCCTGCAACACACGTCAGACCTGTTCAAACTGGTTACCATCAGCAACCGGGGCACACAGGTATGGCCCAAAGGCTCTTCTTTTACCAACCTGGTGAATCAATATACCTGTCGCTTTGAAAGTGTGGGCGATGAACCCGTTACCCAGACCGATATCCTGGAACTGTACAAGCGCCTGGCAAATGATTTCAAGATATGCTCTACCGAGTTATTGAACGCCTGGGGAGACAAAAAAGCTTATAGTCTGGCACAAGGTCAGTAAGAGAAGCTTCAATGCCAATCGCTTTTTTCCTTAATTTCACGGCTCAATTTAAAAGAGCAATCGAATCAATATGGCTGAAGAGATATTAATGCCCCGGCTGAGCGATACCATGACGGAGGGTGTCATTGCCGCCTGGCATAAAAAAGTGGGCGATACCGTTAAAAAAGGCGACCTGTTAGCTGAAATAGAAACCGATAAAGCCACCATGGAACTGGAAAGTTATCAGGATGGTGTTTTGTTGTATATAGGAACTCCTAACGGTGGCAAATTACAGGTGAACGACCTGTTGGCCATTTTTGGTAAGGCTGGTGAAGATGTTTCGGCACTGGTAGCAAAGTATACGGGTGGTGCATCTTCAGCCACGAAAGCTCCCGAGCCTGCTCCGGCGCCTGCTCCACAGGCAGCACCGGCTCCAACTCCAGCCCCCGCTGCTGCTCCTGCACTAGATGTTGCTTCTATGGAAGAAGTAGTACTGATGCCCCGTTTGAGCGATACCATGACCGAAGGTGTGATTGCCGGATGGCATAAAAAAGTGGGCGATGCTGTTAAAAAAGGTGAAGTGCTGGCCGATATCGAAACCGATAAAGCCACCATGGAACTGGAAAGCTATAAAGATGGTACGCTTTTGTACCAGGGAGCCCAACCCGGTGAAAAAATACAGGTGAACGACCTGCTTTGCATCATCGGTAAACCCGGACTCGATGTGAATGCCATTGTAGCCGCTGTAAAAGCTGGTGGATCACAGCCTGCTGCTGCTCAGTCAGCACCGGCAGCACCTGCCCCCGCTGCTGCTGCCACTGCACCTGTTGCTGCACCCGCGGAGGCTGTTGTAAACGAAGGCAGGATACTGGCATCGCCGTTGGCTAAAAAGATTGCATCCGATAAAGGCATTGATCTTAAATATGTAAAAGGTACGGGTGATAATGGCCGTATTGTGAAAAGCGATATCGATAATTTCAAGCCTGCTGCTGTTTCTGCACCTGCTGCTCAACAGACCAGGCCCGCCTCCGCCATTGCCATGGCTCCGGCGGGTACGATAAGTTTTGAAGATGTACCTGTTTCACAAATGCGCAAAACCATTGCCCGCCGCCTGAGTGACAGTCTGTTTACCGCACCGCATTTTTATCTTACCATGGCCATTGATATGGATGCTGCTGTTGCAGCCCGTGGCAAGATCAATGAAGCGGCGCCTGTGAAGATCAGCTTCAACGATATGGTACTGAAAGCAACAGCCCTGGCATTGAAACAACACCCGCAGGTGAACAGCAGTTGGTTGGGCGATACCATCCGTCACAATCATCACATCAATATTGGTGTGGCTGTAGCGGTGGATGAAGGCTTGCTGGTTCCTGTAGTTCGTTTTGCCGATGGCAAATCACTGAGCCAGATTGCAGTTGAAGTAAAAGACTACGCACAGAAAGCAAAAAATAAAAAATTACAACCCGCCGATTGGGAAGGAAGTACTTTTACTATCTCCAACCTGGGTATGTTTGGTATAGAACAATTCACTGCCATCATCAACCCGCCCGATGCCTGTATCCTGGCAGTAGGTGGCATTTCACAAGTGCCCGTTGTTAAAAACGGACAGATCGTACCCGGTAACGTTATGAAAGTTACCCTAAGTTGCGACCACCGTGTAGTAGACGGTGCAACAGGATCGGCTTTCCTGCAAACGCTGAAATCCTTACTGGAAGAGCCTTTGAGGATGCTGGTATAAGCTTACCTTATTTTATTTTCGTCATCCCGAGCGCAGCCGAGGGACCTGCCCGAATATTGAGCAGGTCCTTCGACTCGCTTCGCTCGCTCAGGATGACGTTCTTCGCTCGCTCAGGATGACGGCGGGTAGTAGTCCGTCAGAAATCTAAATCGCAACCGATGGGTGCTCCCGGAGCTATCTCTTTATGTTGGGGTACCGCAATATCTTTTGGTTTGTTGATCCGTTCTACTGCGTAGGAATAATGTGCTTTTAAAGCAGGATGCGCTTGCGCCTGTGTTGTTGCATATTGTTTCAGTGACTGCAGCCTGTCGAAGCAGATCGATTTTACGAGATAGTTGGCATTGTCGTTCTGGCTGAGGCCCAGCATCCAACTGAGTACCATTTGCTGTGTTTGTAATTGAATTTCACCTTTCAATCCTTTCTGTAAAGGGGCTTTCCATGTTTTTTCAATGGTGGCATCCAATACATTGTCCCAACCCAGTGTACCGGCTTGCGCTTTGAACTGCTCCAACCGGTTGGCTCTTTCTGCATTGAACAAAAATTCCAACTCAAAATTGGCCAGGGCTTCGGCCGCTGCTACAGGATCGAAACCCATGCCGGTGCGTTTGGCAAAGAGTTCGCCTACATTATAATAAAGCGGCGGGCGGGGAGGGATCATGGCAATGATCCTTTCGGGAAGCGTGAGTGTTTCAGGCGATAAACAGTCCAGCGCTGTTTGTAATGCTTTCTGCTGAACGGCATTGGGTAAAACCTGGGGAACCTGTTGCTGTCCGCCTCGCACGCTGTAACTGTAATTCATACCACCGATCAGCTTACATACTGCTTCCAGCTGGTAACGGTGATAGTTGTATACAGGAACCAATGCATCTTCCAGTCTTGACAACGGCGTTCTTTCACGGATGGCTTGTTCAGAGAATTGATCCAGCGCTTTGGAACGTACCTGTAATACGTTCTTAAGTTCCTCGGTGACGTCTTTTCCATTATCCCATAGATGCGCATAAGGATGCATACCGCTGGCGGCACGCGCATCGGCATCGGCAATGAATAAGAGTCCGTTTTTTGTGTTTTCATCCAGTATCGCATTCAATGCTTCATTTTCATTCACGCCTGCACCGAAGTCCTGGTAACCATAGAGGATGGCCCTTTTATCCCATTCACCAATGACATTGGTATATACCTGCGAAAAATCAATATTCCCTTTGCTGTTGAGCAATATATTGGGATGCGGATAGTCCATTACAGAAGCCCGGTCATTATAACTCGATGCATAGTTGTGCTGGAGTCCGAGTGTATGTCCCACTTCATGAGCCGCCAGTTGCCGTAAACGCTGTAAGGCAGCCTGCTGCATGGTTTCGGGTGCCGGTTTGCCGGTCTCGTACGGAGAAAGCAGCCCAGTGAAAATGAGATAATCCTGCCGCACACGTAAAGACCCCAACGTCACCTGCCCTTTGATGATCTCACCGGTGCGTGGATCGGTGATCGACGCGCCGTAACTCCATCCCCTGGTAGAACGGTGTACCCAGTTGATCATGTTATAACGTACGTCCATGGCGTCGGCGGTATCGGGCAGTACTTTTACGATGAATGCGTTCCGGTATCCTGCCGCTTCAAAAGCCTGGTTCCACCAGCGGGCGCCGTCGAGCAGTGCAGAGCGTATGGGTTCGGGTGTTCCGTTGTCGAGGTAATACACAATAGGTTTTACCGGGTCACTTACCGCGGCGGCGGGATCTTTTTTCTCGAGCCGGTGGCGGGCGATGAAGAGTTGCTCAATGGGTTCAGAGAAAGGAGTGCTGTAATCAAAATAAGAAATGCCGAAATAACCGCTGCGTATATCATAGCGACGAGGCTTATAATGATTATCGGGCAGTTGTACAAAAGAGTGGTGTACACGCAGGGTGATGGCTTCGTTTGAAGGGGTAACGGTACTGACAAAGCGCCCCGCATCGCTGCCGCCGGTAAAAGTGATGGTGGCTTCGAATTCACTGTTCAGGGGAAAGTTGCGGGTATTGGGCAGGTAAATGGCCGAACGGGATTCGTTGAAAACATAGGAGCCCTGCCGCATGCTGCGGATGCGATCGGCGATGCCATGGGAGTCACGTACAAAAAAAGAAGTGGCGTCTACCAGTACTTTATCGCCTTCGTCTTCATCGATGGTGAAGCCGCCGATGGCCGACTGGGCAAAGGATTCGCGAACAGCGCGCTGTTCGCGGGGGTCGGATGAGGAGGCCCGATAATTGTAGTTGGGCTCAACCAGGAGTAATTTTTTACCTATACGGGAAAAATAAACGATGCGACTGGCGCCGATCTGCCCCCTGTCGAGCCCGATATCGTTCGAACCGAGTCCGGCCGGAAGTGAATTGACATACAGGAATTCCTTGTCAAATTTATCAACCAGCATCCAGATTTTTCCGTTCGCGGCATCCCACCAGAAAGTGAAATAGCCATCGTACCGTTTCATGTTTTTTGTTTTATCGGCAATTTTTGATGCCGGTTGTGCAACAGCACCAACGAAACAAAAACAAAGCAGCCATGCAAATAAAGTGCGCATCGTTTTGGATTTGAGTAGTAATAAAAAACTCCTGGTATTATTTTTTTCAAACAATAACAGGAGTTGAACTGTTGGTCAATTTCTTTATTAAGATCCTGCAGGTGTCTCGTTGGATGCAGGCATTTCAAACAGCGAAGTAGGAGCCGCTGCTGGCGCAGGAGCCGTTACTGGTGCGGGTTTCGCAGCTTTCTTAACAACAGGTTTTTTAGCTGCGGGTTTCTTTGCCGCTACTTTTTTCTTAGGTGCTGCTTTTTTGGCGGCGGGTTTTTTAGCAGCTGCTTTCTTTACAGGTTTTTTGGCTGCTGCTTTTTTCTTGGGCGCTGGTTTCTTCTTGGCTACTTTTTTGGGAGCGGCTTTCTTTGCGGCTTTTTTTACTGCTTTTTTCGCAGCCTTCTTAGGAGCAGCTTTTTTCGCAGCTTTCTTTACAGTTTTTTTAGCGGCCTTTTTAGGAGCGGCTTTTTTTACTGCTTTTTTCGCAGCTTTCTTTTTTGCTTTTGCCATGATGATGTGAGTTAGTTGATTTTGTTTATTAGATGAGAAAGGAAAGTTAGAAAATTATTTTAAATAATACATTTTTCCACCGCTAAAAGATATTAGTTGGTGTGCATAATGGCTGGTTGCATGTCAAGCAATGTTATTTTCCCATCCATCGTAGAAGCAATGATTTGCCCGGCTCCGAGGGCCCTTACCGTATTCACCATTGAGTTGTCGATCTTGTGCGCCCATCGCCTTTCCTGCTTTTGCGGATCGATGGCATAGACCGTTCCGTTTTTGGTACCGAAAAAAACGAGTCCATCGCGTTCTATGAGCATAGAAGGGACATGCTCATAACCGAAGCCACAGTTGAGTTTCCAGGCAGCCGGCTGTTTGGAGCGGGAAGTGTGGTAAGCGACGATGGTATCGGTCATGGTCTTGCCGTAGACATATTGGCCATCTGCTGAAATGCCGATCGATTCGCGCACGGTAGCGTCGTTATTACGCCATAAAGTGCTTCCTGAGTGAACGTCTATTGCAGTGATAAAACGGTCGGGCGCTACGATATACACCACATCATCCCAGATAACAGGGATGCAGGATGCGGGTGAATAGTTTCGAACAGCAGAGCCGTTATTCCACTGCCAGATCAGCTTTCCGGTGGAGGCATCCAGCGCACGCAGGTGGCGGTCCCAGGCTCCGAAAATAACCATGCCTTTGTACAATACCGGGGTGCTTACTACGGGACCTTCCACGCCGGTATATTGCCAGAACACGCTGCCGGTTTTCAAATCAATGGCCCTGAATTGGTGATCACTTCCGCCGATATATACCGTATCGCCGCTGATCAGGGGATTACCCAATACAGCAGCAGCTGTTTTCAATGACCACTGCAAACGACCGCTTGATAAAGAGAGGCAATAGACATGGCCATCGCAGGATCCCAGCACAACTTTATTATCCTTCGCTGCGGGAGAAGAGTAAACAGGACCTTGGGTCTGGAAAGACCACCGCTTTTTACCGTTGGTTAATGACAAGGCATCGATCTTACCAAGACTATTACCAAAAACAACCAATCCCCCTGCAACAGCCGGTGTAGAAATCACATTGGCATCGGATGCATAGGTCCAGCGGCTTTTGACGTAGGGAAAGCTGTCGTTTATTGCATAAGACGGACGGTACACTTGCTTTGGAGCAGTATGTTGGCCGATCCTGATACCTGTCCAGGGAACATGTGTAACCGTTGCCGGTGTTCTTTCAGAAAAAATAATGGAATCGCTGCGCACATCTACCAGGTTGTATCCACCTATCGCTGCTTTGGCCCTGAGATTGGAACGTCCCATTACACCTGGTATACCTTCAAAATCAAGGGCGTGGTTGTTGTGTCCATGTCCGCATAGCACCGCCCAGGTATTGTGTTGTTTGAGGCGGTCAATGGCTTCATACCAGTTATCCAGGTCTTTATCGAGCGGGTAATGATTCAGGAAAATAACGGGCTGCCGGGGACTTGTTTTCTTTAGTTCTTTGTCGAGCCAGTTCACGGCATCACGCGGAATATGGCCATCACTCATGCGTACATAAGGACCCGAAGCGCAACCCAGGAAGAGGATACCCTCGTATTCAAAACGGAACTTGTCATATCCGAATACTTGTCCGAAACTAAGACCGCCGCTTTCACTCCAACCGGTGTCGTGATTGCCAGGAATAATGTACCAGGGTACTTTCAACTGATCCAGGATTTGTTTAGCATGTTTGAGTTCTTCATCAGTGCCCAATTCGGTAATATCCCCGGTGATCACTACAAAAGCGATATCATTCATATTGTTGATATCGGCAACGGTCCTGCGCAGGTCTTCTTCGGCGCTGCCATTGGGCGAACCAATGTGGGTGTCGGAGATGAACGCAAAACGGAAAGGTTTTATTTGTGCTTTTGCGGAAATGCAACAAGCAAGGATGAATACCAGTACCGGCAAATATGATTTCATTCGGGGAAGATAACGAAATAGCTTTGCGTGAAATCGCCGTTTATGGAAGCTATTAAAAACATAAAGATCGTTATTGCAGGTGGAACCGGTTTCATTGGCAGCGCTATTGCCAGTTATTTTGAAAAAGACAATGAAGTTGTACTGCTGACCCGTAATAGCAACAAAAAAATAGCTAAGCAATACAGGATGGTGCAATGGGATGCACGAACATTGTCGGACTGGATGCAGGAACTGGATGGCGCCGATCTTGTCATCAACCTCACAGGTGAAAGTATACAGAGCAGGCATACTCCGGCCAACCGTAAAAAAATCCTGGACAGCCGCGTCGATGCTACCAAAGCCATTGGCAACGCCATCAGGGAACTCGCCATTCCTCCTTCCTGCTGGATCAATGCTTCCGGCATTTCCCTGTATGCAGATGGAGTACCAAGCGATGAGTATACCCGGACATTCACCTCCGGTTTTATGGCATCGGTGGTGAAGCAGTGGGAAGCGGCATTTTTTGAAGCAGGCGACAACGGACATACCAGGAAGATTGCATTACGACTGGCCGTGGTATTAGGTGATGGAGGTATTCTGGAACCATATCTCAACCTGGTAAAATTCGGTTTGGGTGGACGACAGGGAACAGGGAAACAAATGATCAGTTGGGTGCATGTAGCCGATGTATGCCGCATCATTGCTTTTTTGTATCAACACACACAATTAAGTGGCGCTTTCAATGCCTGTGCCCCAAATCCGGTGACCAATACCCAATTCATGCAGACCATTCGGAAAGCCTGTGGTATTCCAATAGGATTGCCTTCATACGAGTGGATGGTAAGGACCGGTGCGTGGATGATGGGCAAAGAACCATCGATGATATTAGAGAGCAATCATGCACTGCCTGCCAGGTTGATCGAAAATGGATTTGTATTCCGTTTCCCGGAAATAACAGGAGCGTTGACCGATGTGATACAGGGGTTGCCTCGGAACAGGTATCGGTTATTCTGAGTAACTTGCCTTATGAATCCAAAAAAGACAGTGGTGCTGGGAGCATCTGATCACCCGCAACGCTATAGCTACCTGGCGGTGGACAGGTTGCATACACATCAGCATCCCGTAGTAGCCATTGGTAACAGGGAAGGAAAGATAGGCGATATCCCCATCATCACTGAACATCCGGAGGAGGCCGGCGTAGATACGGTAACCCTTTATCTCAATCCGGAGCGGCAGAAAGCATACTACGATTATATCCTGCAGTTGCGCCCCAGGCGCGTTATTTTCAATCCTGGTACCGAAAATGAAGAACTGGAAAAACTGGTACAGGCCAACGGCATAAAAGCCGTAGAAGCCTGTACACTGGTACTGCTGAGTACCGGCCAATATTGATCATTCTATTTACCAATGGTGCCGAAAAGGAAATCGATCTCTCTTACATTCCGGTCAACCAGGTAACTTGTCATCCAGTTGGGATCGGTTGATAAGCCCGTATAAGCGATGGAGCCGGCATTTTGATTGGCCAATGCATAGCGCCAGTGATAATGATCGTACACCGAAAGGATGTTCACCGCATATTGCATAGCCAGTGCCGGGTTGTTCTCAATGATGTTCAGGTTATCGTCGTTTTTCTGGCTGGCTTTAGGGCCTAAATTGTGTGAACCGGTCATCACCACAGGGTGACTGCCAAAGGGATCAATGATGACCACTTTACTGTGGATGGTAACCATTTTAGGTGTGATCTCATTCTGCCAATATGAAAACTCTCCTCCGATGGCTTTGGGTATGATGGTATCGAAATCGGTTGATCCCTTCGGTACATTGTTCTTGTGGATGAATACCAACGGGGTTTGTTTTCCACCAGGGTCCTGGTTCATGATGCCGTGTACGAAGATATCTTCTTTGCCGGGTTTGTCGATCTGTGCCACCACTTCATTAAAGAGTGTGTCGTGTGTGCCGGGGTTGAAGAATAGGAAGAGGATGCCTTGTTGTGCATTATCGATCAGGGCTTTGGCTGCGGCCAGGTCTACCTGGTTGGAAACGGGCGCAAACCAGGTAGACAGGTTCGGCTTCGCGTTGCCCTTTGTATTGTACTGGATAAAAGGTGCGGGGTATGCATTGCCGGCGCCTTTTATCTGGTTCCATTCGTTGAGATACCAGTTAGCCACCTGCGGATCGTTGATGAGGATGGCATTGTTCACCTGCGTATAAAGTCCGTTCTGTGTGAGATTGGTACTGCCTGTCCAGACTTTATAAGGTTGTCCGTTTTTACAAAACACCATGAACTTGTTGTGTGCAAAATGGCCCATGGGAACGATGCGATCGTACAGGTGAATGCTGGTAGTCGTTTTCAATTCTTTGCGCAGGTCGGCATTTTCGTCGTTCTCGCCGGCTGCATTGCTTTTAAAAGCGCCGTTGGCCAGCACCAGGTTCAGTCTGTTACCGATCTTTTTAAAACGGTCAATCACACTTTCATCATTCAGTTCATAAAGTGAGGCATAAATACTCAGGGTGCTGTCGGCAATCACAGCGTCGAGCTCTGCGAATAGTTTTTGTGCCAGCACGCCACCCAGGAATTGCGTAACGGGGGAATCTTCATTAGCCAGCGTGGATTTGAGGGTTGTTCCCTTTGCTTTCACATCGGCGCCGGATAGCTGGCGCGACATGAATTGGGAAGAAATGATACCCCGGTTGAAATAAGCTTCTATATCGGTGCCGGTACCAACGGTAACCTCATTACTCCATGCGGTGGCGTTGGTCATGTCTTTTACCAGGGTATTGTTTTGGATGTAGAGGGGCACTACAAGATAACTCATGCTGTCTCCCGGCTTAACGCTGAAATCCGTCCACAATAAACGCTGGATGGGCCAGGCTGTGCTGGGTCTTTGCTCGCCGGGCTGGGCCTGCTGACCGGCAAAGCCAATGCGGTTGTTCAGGGGTTGTGCGCTGGATGGCGGCTGCCCTTTCATTTTTTTATATAGTGCGAAACCAATACAGTTGGGTATGGGTTGGTCGTATTTCCATGCGATGATCACATGGTCGCAATTGGCGAATGCTTTGATGCCGGAAGGAATTGGACTGGCCATGGGTGTTTGTTTTTAAAGGATTTGGAGCAGTGAAACGTGATGTGAAAGTAACAGGTTGGTTTCACTATTGCAATGGTTAAAACACCCATTTTTATTATCAAGAGGCCGCAATTTGCGACCTCCAATTACATGATTATCCCGCCCAATCTTCCCTATCCAGGCTTCTGTACTGGATGGCTTCGGCCAGGTGTTCAGGGCGGATTTCCTGGCTGGCATCCAGATCGGCAATGGTGCGGCTTACTTTGAGAATGCGATCGTATGCACGCGCACTCAAGTTGAGGCGTTCCATGGCTTTGCGTAACAGGTTGTTGCAAATATTATTCAGTTGGCAGTGCTCCTGCATCAACTGGGTATTGATCTGTGCATTGGCATAAATGCCCGGATACTCTTTATAACGTTCAGCTTGCAGATCGCGCGCGGCTACTACACGTTCGCGGATGGAGGCGGAACTTTCTGCTTGCCTGTCATCATTCAACTCTGTGAACGCTACCGGTGTTACTTCAACGTGCAGGTCTATGCGATCTAAGAGTGGACCGGATACTTTGTTGAGGTATTTCTGCACGGCGCCGGGCGGACAGGTACAGGCCTTGTCGGGATGATTGTAATAACCGCAGGGGCATTCCTGTGTCGATCTTTTCCCGATACCAAACAAGGGTACCCCGAAAAGACCTGAAGGGATGTACCGAGACACCAAAGACCTTGGGAGAACACCTCAAGAAGCGGAGATTGTCCAAAGGTATGAGCCAAGCGAGCCTTGCAAAACTCTTGGGAGTTACCAAAGACTGTGTCTGGCTTTGGGAAGCGGAACGCAATACTCCCCAGCTCCACCACTATCCGGCCCTCATAGCCTTCCTCGGTTACTATCCCTTCGATCACGAAACGGATACCTTGGGCGGCAAGATTACCCGGTACAAGAATCTGCACGGGATGAGCACGAAGAAGCTTGCGAAGCTGCTCGGGGTGGATGAAGGGACGGTGGCACAATGGGAGCGGAATGAGACAAAGCCGCTCGCACGGAGCATGAGTAGGATTATATCCATATTGCACACAAAAGCCACTCATATTTGAGCGGCTTTTCTTAATTGTTGGGTTACAATGAGTATGAGGTATTAAGATGGTGAAAACACGGCACGAAAGGGTGAAAACACTGGTATAAATTCAGTGAAAAAAACAATTTTATTATTAATTTAATTATTTAACTTTAGTAGCAGAATTAAGTTGCTAAGAGCAGCTACATATTTATATTAGGTATTTGACTTTGAATATCTAATTAATATGGTGTTCAAGTTGACCTCTCCCCCCGATAAACTTGAATGCGTTTACTAATAATTGTTACATATATCTCAATTGTATTGAAATTGAACAATTAGATAGATGTGCATCATACAAATTAAGTTATGATGTACGTGTAGATTTGTAGGACTAAATTTTACTGTTAGTTAAAATATTCTTTGCGCAAGAATTGAGAGGCATTTACTCTTTATTATCCTCAAAAGAACAAAAAAAGAGCGTTGGTAGCAACGATACTACTACGGGGTTAGCTATAAACAGCCGGATCAGAAACTGGAAACCTTGCAGTAAAGCAAGTAAAAAATCCGCTGAACATTCAATCCATGGCGATAGACAGGATTGTCATACTAAAAATTAATTAAAATGAAAGCTTTAGAATTAAATCAAATGGAGCAAATCCATGGAGGATCTTGCAACGGGCAAAGAACCATAGATTGTATTAGTAGCGCATACACCCAACAGGGGTGGTTCTCAGTTGTTTTATGGGTTGGCACCCTTGTCGATCCGGGAGTAGGTGTCGCAGCAGCGGCAGGTTGCGCAGCCGGAGTATGTTTGACATAATACTCAATTTAGTTTAACTTCATTTAAAATTTGATGCAATGAAAAATTTATTCGTGTACCTATTGCTAATTATTTTACCCTGGGCACTTCTCATATATGTTATGTATAATTCTTCTCAGAAGAATTTCATTGTTGGATTATTTGCTTATTTAATTGTATACAGACCCATAATTGATGGACTTAGACTTTCTCATTTTAAGTTAATAGATAGATCTAATAGATGGAAGTTATTACTTCCTTTTTTTAGAGCTAAATATTTTAAGCAATTATATTTCACGAGATAGACATTGCATTTAGAAGTTGCTTGAGGTAATTAGAGGGAACGTGGTATAGAATAAATAATAAAAGTCAGTCGCTGAATAACCAATGTATGTGGCTACTGTGTCTCACACAAGCAGATATAGCAATTAAAGAGGCAATACAGACGAAAGGTAAGATTATAAAAAGAACATTTGTCTAGCTTCTGAATTTTAGGTGACTGGTAATTAATTAACCACGGGAGAACCTAATCTGCTGTCAGTTTACATCCAATGGGTATAATGTGCCTGATAGTTTAAAGACATTTACTAATCTCAAACGGCTTTTAAGAAGTGGTCAAAGATTTATCTTCTGATGATTTCTTAGAAGCTGTTTTTCATTTTGAAAATGAACGAAAAAAAAATATTTGATTTTAATCTTCGCTATTTTTTAATACTAGTGCCATTGTTGTATACCGCACTTGATTTTATTATGAATTTTTTTGTCTTAAATTATACCTCCTATATAAATACTATTTCAGATCAGATTAATTCAGAAGTTGCCGAAGCAATAACCAATAGGCTTTTAGTATTTCAAAGATTAGAATATTTGTTTGTCCCTTTAGCTGTTTGTATTAAATTATTGTCAGTAGGACTCGCGGTATACATCGGGATTCAATTATCTAATTTTTCAATTAGCTTTAATGAGGTCCTTAAAATTATAATATTAGCGGAGTTTGTCCTATTTACAGGGGAAGTAATTAGAGTACTTTATTTTCTACATAATGGATTCCAAGGCTTTGATCAACTAAAAGAATTTTACCCATTAAGCATTGGCAATTTTGTTAATTTAAATCAGTTCTCAAAGGAGTTTAGATACTCTTTTAAATTTCTAAACTTTTTCCAACTGCTCTATATATTTTTATTGATAAATCTTATTACGATAAAGCTTAAAAGTAGTTTTTATCAAAGCGCAAAATTAGTGTTGTCAACATACGGCCTTTTATTAGTTATGTGGAATATTTTAATCATTTTCTTGCAATTACGATTTTCATGAGAATAACAAAATACATTATAAGAGTTGTTGTTTTTATTACATTAGTTTATTTAGGGTATACACTATATAAAAGTGAAGATTTAAAGAAAAGCGATATTTCTAAAATTGCTTCACTCGAAAGCTTAATAAAATCAATTAGAATCGACTATATAAAGCCAATTGACACTTCAATTCTCAAAGAGAAAAAATCTGTACTCTTAATTTTTTTTAGCGCAGATTGTGAGCATTGTCAAAATATGTTACAAAAAATAATTACTCACAAATCTTTTTTTGCAAAGAGCTATGTAATAATGATTTCAATCTTCGATCAAAGAGATATCATAGAACAGCTTGTCAAAAAGAATGATCTTAATTCTTCGAATTATATAAGTGTTGGCATTATTGATAGAAGTACGTCAAGTTTTCTAAAAATAAGTACTACACCAACATTTTTAATCTACAAAGAAAATGCGTTGACAAAAAAAATTGTAGGAGAAACAAGCCTGGGAAATCTTCTCACAGAATAAAACTGATATCTTGTTAACTGATAAATACCGTATAATAAAACAACAGGATGAATCTGATTGCGGCGTTGCCTGTCTACTCTCAGTCATCAAATATTATGGAGGCAGCAGTACCGTAGAAAATCTTCGCAAGATAAGTGGCACAAATATTACTGGTTCTACATTGCTAGGACTATACCAAGCCGCAACCCAAAGTGGATTTACTGCGGAAGGCTGCGAGGCTGATATGGCAGCATTAATTAAACATCGGAGCCCTATAATATTACATGTAATTATTAATAAGCAGTTACAGCATTATGTTGTTTGCTTTGGAATCACCGGGGAATACAATGAGGCTAAATTTATTATTGGTGATCCAGCTAAAGGGATTATCTATTTATCGCGTAATGAATTAAACGAAATCTGGCAATCAAAGACTTGTTTAACATTAGAACCAAATAAACAATTTAAAAAAGCTGAAGATATTGCGCATCAAAAAAAGCTATGGATAAAGCATTTGCTCAAAGAAGATATTCCATTATTATCTATCGCGGCTGTAGTTGGGATTGCTATTGCCGTATTAGGTGTCGTGATGTCATTATTTTCACAGCACTTAATTGATGATATATTACCGAAGAGAAATTTTGCAAAATTAAATATAGGTATTGTATTAGTATTTCTATTGTTACTATCTAAGGAAGGATTATCTGCTTTAAGGCAATACTTCTTATTTAAACAATCGAAAGATTTTAATATAAGAATTATATCAAGCTTCTATTCGAAACTATTGCAATTACCTAAACCATTTTTCGATACTCGAAAAATTGGTGAATTAACTGCAAGGCTAACAGATACTTCAAGGATTCAAAGAGTAATTAGTCAATTAGCAGGCAATGTAGTAATCGATATATTGGTTACATTAGTTGTGCTTGTTTTTTTATTTTCATATTCGTGGAAAATTGCCATTGCATCATTCCTTGTATTACCTATCTATTTTCTCCTTATTTACAAGCATAACAAAGACATTATTGATGGGCAACGAAATATTATGAGTAGTTATGCAATGAGTGAAGCTAACTATATTTCAACCCTACAAGGAATTGAACCAATAAAAAATTACCGTAAACAAGAATTATTTATAGATACTAATAATAGTATTTATAGCAAGTTCCAAGAGAGTATTCTTTCTCTCGGGAAAGTGCAGATTAGACTTGGCTTTGTTGCCAACATTTTTGGAATTATTTTTTTATTGAGCATTCTACTCTATTGTAGTTATCAAGTCTTTAATGGTAATTTAAAAATAGGAGAGTTAATGGCAATAGTAGGAATATGTTCAACATTATTGCCGAGTATTGCAAATTTAGCGTTAATATCAATACCAATAAATGAAGCGAAAATCGCTTTCGATAGAATGTTTGAATTTACTGGAATTGAACTCGAGGAAAATAATAGTCCTATTGAAATAACGGAGTTTGATTCTTTGAAAGTTGATGGTATCTTATTTCGTTTTCCGGGAAGACGTCCACTTTTTAATAATGTTTCTCTTAAAATTCATAAAAACGAAATAGTAGCTATTATGGGTGAAAATGGCAGTGGCAAAAGTACCATTTCGCAAATAATTCAGAAGCATTACGATTATGAAAATGGGAACATTATAATTAACCAGCGACATTCATTAAAAGATATATCCGTCACTAGTTGGAGAAAGATTGTTAGCGTTATTCCGCAGCAGATACATATTTTCAATGCAACCGTTCTAGAGAACATTGCATTTGATGATGCAATAACAAAGCCAAAAGAAGTTCTCAATTTTTTAAATGATTACGGGTTTCGTGCTTTAATGGATAGTCTTCCGCAATCTGTAATGACATTAGTTGGAGAAGAAGGCATTAATTTGTCAGGGGGGCAAAAGCAAATAATAGCATGGGCAAGGGCCTTGTACCACCAACCTCAATTATTGATATTAGATGAAGCTACCTCGGCTATGGATAAGAACTCGGAGCAATTTGTACTTGATTTAATAGAACGCTTAAAGCGCAAAATGGCAATTATTTTTATCACTCATCGCTTACATGTGTTGAAAAATATTTGTGACAGGGTTTATCTCTTAGAAGACGGAGTTATTGTCTAGAAGGAGAGCGGTTTGGGAAAAGCAGGGCAAAATGCTTAGTGATAAAAATAGCGGTCGTAGATAATTGTATTTCTGCACAACACTGGGTAGATACATTCTTTATCGGGGTGATTGTAATATACGTGGCAATTCTAACCTGTTTATTAATAGCTCACTCTTTTCTAACCCTCGTTCTTTAACGTACATTGACGGCATTTTTCATATCGTGTCTTTATCTTCTCCAGTATTTTCAAAAAATAAAAAACAGTGTCTTGTTGAGGTTAGAACTGTTGGAGGTTGTAGTGTTTATCTTTTGGAAAGAATTGGTTCAAAATGGAGATTGAAAAGATTTGTCTTCGGTTGAGACTCATAATTTTGTGAGCGTATATAAGAAGAATACCAATTATTTCAGATACTATCCCGTCCATCCCCTCTATCCCGCCCAACCTTCCCGATCGAGGCTCCTATATTGAATGGCTTCGGCCAGATGCTCGGGGCAGATATTCTTGCTGTCTGCAAGGTCTGCGATAGAGCGACTTACTTTTAGGATGCGGTCATGCGCACGTGCACTGAGGTTGAGGCGTTCCATGGCTTTCCTGAGCAGGTTGTTGCTGCCAGGGTTCAGCCGGCAATGTTCATGCATCAGTTGAGTATTGATCTGCGCATTGGCATAAATGCCAGGATGATCTTTGTAACGTTCAGCCTGCAAGTCCCTTGCGCGTACTACCCGCTCACGAATAATTGCAGAAGATTCGCCCGGCCTGTCATTATTCAATTCGGTGAATGCAACAGGAGTAACTTCTATATGCAGGTCGATACGATCAAGTAGAGGGCCGGAAACTTTGTTTAAATATTTTTGTACAGCACCGGGCGGACAGGTACAATTGCGTGTTGGATGATTATAGAAGCCACACATGCAGTGATGTGGCATTGGTAGGTGGAGGAAGTATTCCGCAGCCCGGAGAAATTTCATTGGCACACAATGGCGTTTTATTCCTGGATGAGTTACCCGAATTCAAAAGAACAGTATTGGAAGTAATGCGACAACCCATGGAAGAAAGGAAAGTGAGTATTTCAAGAACCAAGATGATACTCGATTTCCCCGCCAGCTTCATGCTCCTGGCTTCTATGAACCCCTGGTAGTATGATGCGGTGAACGGAAAGGCCGCCTGCTGATGAGTGAGCTGTTCTCTGGTAATTTGCCCGCCACACTATGGATCTTGGTAGTTTCCAATGCTTCATGCAAACTCAATGGCGGCATGATGGTAGGTAATCGCTTGGCCAACATGGTTTTTCCGGCGCCGGGCGGACCAATCAGCAACGCATTGTGCGCTCCGGCGGCGGCAATCTCCAGCGCGCGTTTGATGTGTTCCTGTCCTTTTACATCACTGAAGTCCATACCGAACGCATACTGGTCATCAAAAAATTCATCCCGCGTATTGACTACAACGGGTTGCAATGATTGTTCATCTTTAAAGAATGCAATGATCTCATTCAAATGAGCAACGCCATACACGCGCAGGTTGTTGACCATCCCCGCCTCTCGCGCATTGGCTTTGGGAACGATCAATCCTTTAAAGCCTTCTTTGCGCGCTTGTATAGCAATGGGTAATATACCTTTAATGGGTTGCACACTACCATCGAGCCCTAATTCTCCCATGATCACAAATTCTTGTAGTCGCTCTATGTGGTGCAATTGTTCACTGGCTCCCAGTATTCCCACAGCAATGGGCAGGTCAAAAGCAGAGCCTGTTTTCTTAATATCAGCCGGCGCCAGGTTCACAATTACTTTGGTGCGCGGCATGTGATAATCGTTGCTCTTGATGGCGCTTTCAGTACGCTTGAGGCTTTCACGCACAGCATTATCGGGCAGGCCAACAATACTATAACTCTGTCCCATGCTCACATTCACTTCCACTGTAATGGTAATGGCTTCCACTCCCTGAACGGCGCTGCCAAAGGTCTTTACCAGCATAATAATAATTTCGTAAAAAGGAAAGGTGGAAATTAAGAAAGCTGTGCCATCGAAAACCGGTATTTACACCTGATTTTACAAGTTTTCCAACATCTGCACAACGCCTTCTTTGCGAAGGATGAAATAACCCAAGCGGTCGTTGCTGATGCCTTCCTTGAGATGATAACTGAATACCAACTGATCGTTCTCGACATTGGTTTCAAAATAACGGAATTGAATATTGGGATACCGCCTTAGCTCATCACCGATCTCATACAAGTGAGTGGATAAGATGAATAAGGCGGTTTTCAATTTCAATAGACCCTGAATTACAGTAGTACTGCATTTCATGGCATCCTGTACATTGGTGCCTTTGAAAAGTTCATCGATGAGTATGAGCCATTGCTTGCCATCGCTGATCTTTTCAATGGTATTGCGTACACGTTGCACTTCATTGAAGAAAAAACTTTCGCCCCTGATGATATTGTCTTCTACCTGAATATTACTCAACAGTCCGTAGAACTGGCTCAGCCGCATGGTTTTGGCCGGTACGCCCATGCCCAGGTGTGCGAGGTATACACTTACACCTACTGCTTTGATGAAAGTACTTTTTCCACCCATATTGGCCCCGGTGAGAAAAAGGAAATTCCTGTCAACATCCATTCCTGTATCGTAGCTCACCGGTGTTTGCAACAAAGGATGATACAGGCCCTTCGCTTCTATGAAAGGTTCGGCAGATGCTTCTATAACAGGGAAACAATAATTATATTTCTTACAGGCAACAGCCAGGCTCAGATAAGCATCAAGACGGCTGTAAATATCAAAGAGTTCAAATGCGGCAGCTTTGAAATGGTATTTCAGGAAAGCGCCGAAAACCAGTACTGTTCTGGCATTCAGCTTTTTTGCATCGCTTTCCATCATATACGGAACGGCCCCTTTGTTCAGCAATATTTCTATGCGCGTTACATACAGTTGTAAAAGATCACTCATAGGGGCTTGTCTGAGCAGGCTCACTACATTATTCAACCCTTTCACAAAATCGATGCAATGACCCACTGTGTAACGGGTAAGGGAGTAGTCGGCTTTGTTGAAAAGTTTATAAAGAAAACTGCCCACATGATCGGGCCTGTGCGGGTAACTGTTGATCTGTGAGTCGTAAAACTTCTCTACCACCATCATGGTGCCGTTGGTGATGGTAGTAGGCCAGTGATCGGCAACCGCCATGAGCTGCCGGATCGTTTGCTGGGTGTCCAGCATGTCTTCAATATTATCCAGCGGCTTACCCAGCAGTAATCGTAGGTATTCGCGCCCGTCATTGGTCTGCGTGTGGTTGAGGTGGTGGAATAAGGATAGTTCCTCTTCGCGATGGAATATGTTCAGGTCGGAAAGGGTGGTCTTGTCTACTTGCATAAGAATTATCTGTTGAATCTTAACCGCATTCCCATTTGAGACTCATCGAAGACCCCATTTCCATAAACGAGGTGACCATTTACGAAACTATTTGTGATCACCGGGGTACTAAAACCTTCCAGCGGACTCCAACCACAACGGTACAGTATGTTTTCTTTGGCAATAGTAGCGCGGGTTTCGAGATTGGCCAGTACCAGGTCGGCATGGTAACCTTCACGCAGGAAGCCCCTTTCTTTTACCTGGAAACACCGGGCAACGGCATGGCTCATTTTCTCCACCACTTTCTCCAGGCTGATCTTTCCTTCGTTCACATAATGCAGCATCAATGCCAGGGAATGTTGCACCAATGGCAGGCCTGCATGTGCGTGTTCATAGTCTTCCTGTTTTTCGGCCCAGGTATGCGGCGCATGATCAGTGGCGATCACATCGAGCCGGTCGTCGAGCAGCGCCTGCCACAATGCAGTTTTATTATGCGGCGCCTTGATGGCGGGATTGCATTTGATCTGGTTGCCCAATCTCGCATAATCGTCGCTGGTAAAATGCAGGTGGTGTACACATACTTCGGCTGTGATCCGCTTCTCCTCGAGGGGGATCATATTAGTGAACAGTTGCAGTTCTTTTTCTGTGCTGATATGTAATATGTGCAACCGGCTCCCATGTTTTTTGGCATATTGAATGGCTTTGAAAGAGGATGCAAAGCACTCTTCTTCATTGCGGATGATGGGATGATCGGAAGGTTCCAGCTTGCCTTTTTGCTGCTTTAATGCCTGCAGGTTGGCCCTGATCATGCTTTCTTCTTCGCAGTGGGTAGTGATCAACAATTCACTGCCGGCAAAGACTTTATCCAGTTGCAGCGGATTATCTACCAGCAGGTTGCCGGTAGAGGAACCCATGAATATTTTCACACCGCAGATATCCTGTTTTTTATCGTTGGCCTTCAGTACTTCATCCAGGTTGTCGTTGGAAGTGCCTATATAGAAAGAATAATTTGCCAGGGAAGTCTGTGCAGCAATAGTATACTTCTGCTCTAGCAGTTCGTGGGTGAGGGCAGGCGGTTTGGTGTTGGGCATTTCCATGAAACTGGTTACTCCCCCCGCCACGGCTGCCCTGGCTTCGGAATAGATATTGGCTTTGTGTGTAAGACCCGGCTCGCGGAAATGCACTTGGTCGTCAATAGCGCCGGGCAGGAGGAACTGGCCACTGCCATCAATTTCGGTAGCGTCACCGGGCAGTGTAATTACGCCGCCCATCTTTTCAATCCGCCCGTTTTTGATCCACAGGTCGCCAAAGGTCCGTTGACCTTCATTCATCATACAACAATCCTTGATGAGGTAGTCTTTGTTTGCCATAACCGTTCAATTGCAAATGCAATTTAATGAGACAATTCGGCAATTCGACAATTCGGCAGTTGGCTCATTACCAAATTGTATGATTAGTCTTCCAGGTGGATGGAGAAGACGATCATGCGCGACTGTATTTTGTCGAGCACATTGGAATATTTGAGGGCAGGATCGAGCTGGTGGATATTCGACAAGCCATAGCTGATCTTGATCTCGGGCGAAACGGTTACAAAAGGCAGGTAGAAATTGAAGCCCATACCCGCTTCCAATCCGAAATCGTATTTTTTCAATTTGATGATGTCATCGGCATTCCGTACGGCCGAATTGCTCGAGAGGTCCATATCGAATTTAAACCCGCCCAGCAGGTAGGTCTTGAAGTTCCCGATCCTGTCGGAATTGAACTTGATATGAAAGGGAAAACTCACCAGGGTAGCCGGAAGTATCTGTTTCTGAAAAGCGGCTTCTCCCGGTTTGGTAATGCCCAGTGTATAAGACAGGAATTTGGAACCACCGATGACCAACTGCGGGTTGGCCCTCGCTTCGAAATGATCGGCCAGTCTGAGAGTGGCCAGCAGGCCCATGGCAATGCCTCCGCTGGATCCGGGAATTACACTGCGTATACTATCGCTTTGCAGGAATTTGGGTGATTTACTCACCTGCAGGTATGAACTGTTGTAGCCCAGTGTAAGGCCGAAATAATAGGGAAGATTATCGTGGTTGATACGATAGATTTCTCTTTGCGCCTGCGCGTGCAGGACACCAACGGATAAAAGGATCAGCAGAACTATTTGCTTCCGCAATAGATGGTGCATACGCCTAAAGTAAGCTTTTTCAAATAAGTTTGAGTAAATCTTGCTTCATGCATTATGTTTAAAAAGGTTTGCCCCTCGGGGAATGCCTGTACACTGTGGTTCAGGTAAGTATAAGCGTCTTTGTTTTTTGCGAATAATTTACCAAATGCCGGAGTGATCACATTCATATAAAGGTTGAACAACCCCCTGAACAGTCCCGCCGGTTTCGAAAATTCCAGCACTACTAATTTACCACCCGGCCGCAATACGCGATACATTTCACGCAATCCTTTTTCCAGGTGCTGAAAATTACGCACGCCAAAAGCCACGGTGATGGCGTCAAAGCTATCGTCTTCAAACGGAATAACCTCGCTATCGCCGCTGCATAATTCAATATGATCTGTTAAATGCAGCTTTTGCAGCTTCTTTCGACCCAGTTCCAGCATTCCTTCCGAAATATCGATACCGGTGATCTTTTTCGGATGCAGCAGTTGGTAAGTCATGATGGCTACATCACCGGTGCCGGTGGCCACATCCAGTATCTGCTGCGGATGCAGTGATGCCAACTGCCGGATGGCTTTTTTTCTCCATCGTACATCGATACCTGCGCTGAGAAAACGATTGAGAAAATCATACCGGAAAGCGATCTTGTTGAACATCTCCGCTACCTGCTCTTTCTTCTCCATCCCGCTTTCCTGGTAAGGCACTATTTCATCGTGCGCAAATTTTGCCATAGGCTGCAAAGATATTGAATTTCATCACCCCGGGCTTACTATCTTCGTTGGGCATGAAAGCACGTGTTTACAAGTCTACGGGCAGTTGGTATACCGTAAAAGGTGAGGACGGAAACTTCTACAATGCCCGGATCAAGGGCATTTTTAAGATAGATGCCATCAGCTCCACCAACCCCATTGCGGTGGGCGATGAGGTAGACATAGACATTGAAGCGGTGCAGGAGGAGTCGGCTGTGATTACTGCTATTGCCGACAGGCGTAATTATGTAGCCAGGGTATCACCTCACAACAAACGGCAGCATCATATCGTTGCTTCCAATCTCGACCAAAGCATTTTGTTCGCTACATTGAAAGAGCCACGCACTTCGCAGGGTTTCATGGATCGTTTCCTGGTTTCCTGTGAAGCCTATCATATTCCGGCCATCATTGTATTCAACAAGTCAGATATCTACCGCAAAAAAGAGTTGGAACGGTTCCAGGAATACAAACAGATGTACGAGGCGATCGGTTACCAGGTAGTGTTGGCCAGTGTGTTGAAGAAAGAAGGGATTGAAGAAGCGAAAGCATTGCTGAAAGATAAAACCACCTTGTTGAGCGGCCACAGCGGTGTAGGTAAATCCACTTTCATTAATGCCGTATTCCCCCAGTTCAACCTGCGCACGCAGGAAGTGAGCAGTTGGAGTGGCAAAGGCATGCATACCACCACTTTTGCCGAGATGTTCGACCTCGATAACGGGGGACATATCATTGATACGCCGGGTGTGCGTGAATTCGGATTGGTAGACATTACCAAACAGGAGCTCTCGCATTATTTCCCCGAGATGCGGGCATTGCTGCCCGAGTGCCAGTTCAACAACTGCATGCATATGGAAGAACCAGGATGTGCCGTAAAACAAGGAGTTTTGAGCGGAGCCGTATCGGAAGATCGCTATATCAGTTACCTCAATATATTGGATACCATGGATGACAAAAACTACTGACGGTCATTGTATTTGCTGAACCAGGAGGCATACTTCACATAGTTATTCGATATGCGGTCTATCTCGCCATGAATGAGATCCTGTGAAACATCTTTTACTTTTTTGGCAGGTACACCTGCATAAATAGCGCCTGCTTCTACTACCGTTCCTTCCAATACTACCGCACCTGCCGCAATGATGGCATTACTATGCACTTCGCATCGATCCATTACAATAGCACCCATGCCAATGAGTACATTGTCGTGCACCGTACAACCATGCACCAGCGCATTATGGCCGATAGAAACATTGTTGCCGATAACGGTGGGGTTTTTCTGGTAAGTACAATGAATGATCGCTCCATCCTGCACGTTGACTTTATTCCCCATTTTAATATAGTGCACATCGCCCCTGATAACGGCATTGAACCATATACTGCACTCATCGCCCATCACCACATCGCCCACAATGGTGGCATTGGGTGCTACAAAACAATTTTCGCCGAATTGGGGATGTTTGCCGAGAACAGGTAGTATGGTTGCCATAAAGTTTGAGATTTCAATGTTCAAATTTCTAATTTTAAACCCAGGAAAACTAATAAATGATGAGTGTTACACCGAACAGACAGTTATTTCTCCGGCACATTGCACAAACTTCTCCTGCGCCGATTGGCATTGAGATGAAAAAAGCGACGGGTATTCATTTGTGGGATGTGGAAGGAAAAGAATATGTTGACCTGATCTCCGGGTTCAGCGTGTGTAATATCGGGCACAGTCATCCGACCGTAGTGAAAGCCGTGCAGGAACAAGCTGCGGAATACATGCACCTCATTGTATATGGCGAATTCATAGAAGCGCCGCAGGTGGGATATGCCAAAATGCTTACGGATCATTTGCCGGCTTCTCTCAACTGTGTGTACTTTACCAACAGCGGCGCTGAAGCCACAGAGGGCGCCATGAAACTGGCCAAGCGGGTTACGGGCCGAACGCGGATCATTGCTGCCAACAAAGCTTATCATGGCAGCACACAAGGCGCTTTGAGTATGATGGGAGATGAATATTGGCGCAATGCGTTCAGACCTTTGCTCCCGGATATTGATCATATAGATTATAACAGCCAGGCGCTGATCGATGCGATCGATCGCAATACGGCATGTGTATTCCTGGAAACAATACAGGCAGAGAGTGGTATTGTAAAACCGGATATAGCCTGGATACAAGCCGTCAGGAAGAAATGCACCGAACAGGGAGCGCTCCTGGTATTGGATGAAATACAGGCAGGCTTTGGCAGAACAGGCAGCTTATGGGCTTTTGAACAGTTGGATCTGTTACCCGATATCTTACTATTAGGAAAAGCGTTGGGAGGCGGGATGCCGCTGGGAGCTTTCATTGCGGATCAATCCCTGATGCAGCAACTGACGCACGACCCGGTACTGGGCCATATCACCACATTCGGAGGTCATCCTGTTTCCTGTGCAGCCGGAAAGGCAGCTATGGAAGTATTGTTGGCGGGAAAGTATATTGAACAGGTTAAGCAAAAAGAGGCAATACTCAAAAGCACGTTACAACATCCCACCATCATCGACGCACGCACTGCAGGATTGTGGATGTCGCTTCAATTTAAAACAGCAGAACTGAACCAGGCCATCGTACATGCCTGCGTAAAGAACGGACTGATCACCGACTGGTTTGTATTCGCGCCCGACAGGCTGCGCATCGCACCACCACTCATCATTACAGAAGAAGAACTGAAAGAAGTATGCGACAGGATCGTATACAGCATCCACTCAGTAGTGAAATGATCAGCAATTGCCCATGCGGCAGAACCTGCTGTAGAGTTTTTCGTAACGCGGAATGATGTTCTTGATATCGAAACGGCGGGCTTGCTTGTAAGCCGCATCTTTCATGGCATTCAATTTTGCATCGTCGCGCAAGAGGTCAATGGCAAAGCGGCTCATACTTTCCACATCGCCCACATTCGCCATAAACCCTGTTTCGCCCTGCGTGTTGATCTCGGTAAGACCACCGGCATTGGTACTGATGACCACTACATGGGCCGCCATGGCTTCCAGAGCAGCGAGACCGAAGCTTTCGTATTCTGAGGGGAGTATGAACACATCGCTTACCGCCAATATATCCTCCATCTGCTCTTGCTTGCCCAAAAAGCGAACATCTTCTTCGATGCCCAACTCACGGGTGAGTTTTTCGGCCATCGGCCGCTCAGGCCCATCGCCCACCATCAATAATTTAGCAGGCATTTCTTTGCGCACCGCAGCAAATATTTTCACCACATCATCTACACGTTTTACTCTCCTGAAGTTGGAAGCATGCACCAATATTTTTTCTCCATTGGGCGCTATCACTGCCCGGAATGCATCGATGGGCTTTTTATTGAAACGTTTCACATCCACAAAATTGTGGATCACTTCTATTTCTTTCTGGATGTTGAAGAAGCTATACGTTTCATCCCGCAGGTTATGTGATACGGCCGTGATGGCATCACTTTCATTAATCGAAAAAGTAACCACCGGCTCATAGGTCTTGTCCTTCCCCACCAACGTAATATCAGTGCCATGCAATGTGGTGATCACCGGCACATTGCGATGTCCTTTTTGTCGCACGATCTGCTTGGCCATATAGGCAGCCGAAGCGTGCGGGATAGCATAGTGCACATGCAAGAGATCCAGGTCGTGATTCAGTATCACGTCTACCATGGTGCTGGCCAATGCCACTTCATAAGGCGGGTAGTTGAACAGCGGGTAAGTAGGTACTCTTACTTCATGATAAAAAATATTGGCATTGAATACGTTCAGGCGAACGGGTTGCTGGTAAGTGATGAAATGCACCTGGTGACCTTCATCGGCCAGGGCTTTTCCCAACTCGGTGGCCAACACACCACTTCCGCCAAAAGTAGGATAGCAAACGATGCCTATGCGCATAGAGATATTTTGTATGCAAGTAACGATTATTTTTTGAGTTGTCAGGTGCTAGTTGATGGCTGGTAGATGGGGGTAAGAAATCTCTTTTTCTATCGGCTAACATCTATCTTTATAGCATGAAGAAAATACTATCTCTCCTCTGCCTTTGTCCCGTATTGACCATGGCGCAGACCAATGAAGATGCAGTGATGATCAAACGCATCTCCGATGAAATATTAACCAATGGTAAAGCGTATGATATGCTGCACCAGTTAACCAAACAGATTGGCGGCCGGCTGGCCGGCTCACCACAGTTTGCCAAAGCGGTTCAATGGGGCAAAACCACCATGGAACAAAATGGCGGCGATAAAGTGTACCTGCAGGAATGCATGGTGCCGCATTGGGTGAGGGGGGGAAAAGACAAGGTATCCATTGTATCGATTGATCAAAAAACGGCCAACCGCAAATTGGATGCAACGGCACTGGGCAACTCATTAGGCAGTGGGAAAGCCCTTACAGCCGATCTGGTATTGGTAGCGGATTTTGCCGAGTTGGAACGAAGAAAGGATGAAGTGAAAGGAAAGATCGTCTATTATAATTATGCGTTTAACCCTACCAATGTGCAGACTTTTGTTTCCTATGGTGATGCTGGTATTTACCGTTACGCAGGTGCGAGCCGTGCCGCCAAATATGGTGCAGCAGGTGTAATGATACGCTCCCTGACTTCTTCAACTGCCAATGACCCGCATACGGGTGCAATGAAGTACAACGATTCTTTTCCCCAAATACCTGCCATCGCAATAGGACCCAGGGATGCTGACTACCTGTGGGATTTAGGCAAAAAATCGAATGTAAAAGTGAGCATGACTACCAGCGGACATTTTCTGCCAGACACCATTGGTCATAATGTGATCGCAGAATGGAAGGGTTCGGAATTTCCCGATCAATACATTACTATTGGCGGGCACCTCGATAGCTGGGATGTGAACGAAGGTGCACACGACGATGGGGCCGGAGTGGTGCATACCATAGAAGTTATGCGTGCACTGAAAGCATTGGGCTACCACCCCAAACACAGCATTCGTTTTGTGTTGTTTGCCAATGAAGAAAATGGTTTGCGCGGCGGTATTAAATATGCAGCAGCAGCCAAAGACAAAGGAGAAAAACATGTGTTTGCACTGGAGAGCGATGCCGGTGGATTCACACCCCGCGGATTCAGTATTGCCGGCAGTAAAGAGCAACTGGCTAAACTGCAAAGCTGGATTCCTTTGCTGGCTCCTTATGGAACAAGCTTTATCGTGGGTGAAGGTGGTGGCGCCGATATCGGTCCGCTCAACAAAAACTTTGGCACAGCCTATGGTGAGCTGTTGCCCGACTCACAACGTTATTTCGATTACCACCATGCACGCAGCGATGTATTTGAAAATGTGAACAAAAGAGAACTGTTGCTGGGTGCAGTAAATATGACTGCATTGATTTATCTTGTAGACAAATACGGACTCTGATATGAACAAGAGAAAAATACTGCGAAACTTCATCATCATCCTTATATTGGTGTTGATATGCTTTGGTTATTTCCGGTATTATTATGTATTTGCCACAGGAACCAAAGCGGGGCAGCTGAACACTTTCCAGTACAAAGGGATCCTGTTCAAAACCTATGAAGGAAACATCATCCAAAGCGGTTTCAGGGCCAATGTACAGAGCAATGAATTTGATTTCAGTGTTACCAATCAACACGTAGCAGATATATTGTTGCGGAGCTCAGGCAGGGATGTGGAGCTGCATTACAAACGGTATTTCGGCAGCCTGCCCTGGCGCGGTATGCAAAAATATATTGTAGACAGCGTGTACGAAGTGCGGGGGGTAAGCGGGGAAACCATCATCAAACCTAAATAAGTACTTCCGTTTTTTCAGAAAGCATGCAACAGGAATAGGGCAAGACGTTTGTGGATGTCTGGCTGTTCCTGTTTCCATTTTTTAACGGTCTGGGTACGGATACTCTCCGAAGGTGCGGTGATATCTACTGCAATGCAGATCCTGGTTTCATCGTGGCAACTCTGTAACAGGTCCTTGATCATGGCATTGTTGCGATAAGGCGTTTCAATGAACAGTTGGGTACAGTTCCGGCGATGGGAGTCTGCTTCGAGTTCGCGGATCTTTTTCTTTCTTTCGGCGGTATCGATGGGCAGGTATCCATGGAACTGAAAGCATTGTCCATTCATGCCGCTGGCCATCAGCGCCAGCAAAATAGAACTGGGTCCCACCAGCGGCTTTATAATGCTGTTGGCCTGCTGGGCGGCTTCCACCAGCAACTGCCCGGGATCGGCAATACCGGGGCATCCTGCTTCGCTGATGATACCGATGTTTTTTCCTGCCTGCAACAGGTGCAGGAACTGGCGTTTCACTTCTTCTTCCGCTTTGTGAATGGCAAACCACTGGTAATCGTCGATCACCATCTCGCGCCATATTTTTTTCAGGAAGCGGCGCGCTGTTTTTTCATTCTCCACAAAAAATACCTGGCACTGTTTTACCGCATCCAACAGGTAGGCGGGAAGGGTCTCAACAGCATCTTCGTATAGTACGGTGGGAATAAGAAAGACTTTACCTGTATGCATTCGCTTGTTCCTTTAAGGGGTAAATGCTGAGGGTAGCTGCCACTACGGCATAAGCGGGCGCCAGCACCCATCCAACAAAGGGCAGCAAGTGCATCATATAAAATACAATGCCGTTACCAATAGCGAGGCCTCTGTGGCGGCCGATATAATAAATGCTTTCGGTAGCTGTTTTTTTGTGCCGCTCCATGCTGTAGTCGAGCATGGAAAAACCGTAATAGTAACATTCAATGAGCACCGCCAGTATGGGTGTAAGCCATCCGATCAAAGGAAGCAGGCTGAGGAAAAGGATCGACAGCATGTATACCGTTTGCCAGAGACTGTTCCGTGCGGCAATGCGTATACCCCGTGCAATGTCTTTTGCCATCTGCATTAGGCTGAAAGGAAAATCTTTTCCCTCTATGATGGCTTCGGTCTTTTCGCTGAGATAAGCGAAAAGGGGTGAACCCACGATGAGGAAAAAATATTTGAAAAGGGAAAAATAAAGCAGCAGCAGCAAAAGCCAGAGCAGGAACGTGCCCATCGCAAAAAGAAAGCCCAGGAATCCGTTGTTGAGCCTGTCAAGCCAGTTCTTCAAACCGGTTTTCAAAGCCATCCATTCAATGAAATTGCCGGAAGTATGACTGAAAAAATACATACCCAGGAGGAACAATAAAGTATAAAGAATACCTGGGATCAGTATCCACTTCCACAGCTTGTGTTTTTTGATGAACTCGTGTGCCTGTGCATAAGCCTGTATGGCAATGATCATTTCTTTAAGCAACGGGGGGTATTTTAGCAGGTCTAAAGATAAGGTATTCGTAAGTTTATGCTCGATGAAAACTAAGGCTATAACGATGGGCACCGTTACAAAATTGCCCGTTGATTTTTACAGGCAACCCAATGTACTGGTTATTGCCAAAGCGCTGATCGGCAAAATATTGATCACCCGCATCGATGGGAAGTTGACAACAGGCAGGATCGTGGAAACGGAAGCATACAGGGGTGAGACCGATAGGGCTTCTCATGCTTGGAATGGCCGCAGGACCAACAGAACAGAAGTGATGTATGCGGCCGGGGGGCTGGCCTATGTATACCTCTGTTACGGTATACACCATCTTTTCAATATTGTAACGAACGTACAGGAAGTGCCGCATGCAGTGCTCATCCGTGCAGTAGAACCCATTGCGGGAATTGAGACCATGCTGCTGCGTACAGGTAAACAAAAAGCAGATCACTCATTGACAAGGGGCCCTGGCAATGTGGCCAAAGCATTCGGACTGAATACCCTTCATACAGGAACCAGTTTATTGAGCAAAGAACTGCACTTGGCATCGGACAATACCACGATCAAACTTTCTGAAATTATCGCCACGCCCAGGATCGGGGTTGATTATGCAGGAGAAGATGCATTATTGCCTTACCGCTTCATACTGAAGGATAATCCTTATGTGAGTAAGATGCCGAAAAAGAAATGATCGCTTAAAACTTCGGACAATTAATGGGTTTATCGGTTGAAGGCTTGAGAATATAGATAAGCGATAATTCGATACCTCCCCTGTTTTGAGAGGCTGTTTTGAGAGAAGAAACGTTGTAATCGTATGTGAGTCCCAACCTGAATTGACTGAATTCCAAACCAAGGTATGGAATGATGGCGTCGTTGAACCGCATCCAACTGCCTACGTAAAGGCTGGTGGGACTGGGATCATCCGGATTGGCATTGAACTGGAGTGCACCACCTAACATGGTTTCGGAAGCGCCGGCCTGGAACATTTGCAGCGCGCTCAGGTGCAGGGTAGTGGTAGCACTTACAGGGAAGAAACCGCCCGCATGAATGGTAGTGCGGGGATAGAGCACATAATTGGCGCCGGTAAAATCTTCCCTGGGCCTGTTGAGGTGGTACATGCTGACGCCGAAATAAAAATTATTCCTTTCGTTGGTACTGCCATTGTACAATATACCTGCATTGACATCGAGATAGCTCGACTTCAACGTACCATTATTGAATACTTCGGAAGTAACACCGGTAAAACCAGCATTCGTTAACTGGTCTTCGAATTTGAGGCTGTTGGTGTTGATGAGCATGTTGGCATAAGTTACCTGGAACCCTGCCCCCAGTTGATGAAAACCATCTTCATCCAATCCTTTATGATAGGCCGTAGAAAAAGAAGCATAGTTGAATTTCACTGCGCCGTTGGCGCTGTTGTCGTTGTATCCGGAAAGCCCCAGGCCCCAGGTATCATTATTGGCAATGCTGTTTTGCAAAATGGGAAAGTCTACCGATAAAGCGGCGGTTGTATAAGCGTTGTTGATGGTGGGCCATTGGTTGCGGTAATTACCGGCTACCCGTAAGGTACCTGCGAATTTTCCTGTGAAAGCGGGATTCAGTGTGAGCGGTGAAGAAAAGAATTGCGAAAAATGCGGATCCTGCGCCGATGCCCTTTGCAATAGCAGCAACGCAGAAAGAAAGCAGATTATTTTGGATAAAGATTTGATCACATACGAATTTACGCCGATAAAAGGATATAGGTTGCTTCCGTGTTACAAGAATTGTGATGGGCTTAACAATCAAACCTGAGTGCTTATGCTTGTGTTTTGTTTCCAAACGCGAGATCTCCCGCATCACCCAAGCCGGGAACGATGTATCCTTTGGCAGTCAATTCATCGTCAACATCTCCACACCAGATTTTAACGTCTTCGCCGCATTCGCGGTGCACGTATTCAATGCCCACCGTACAGGCAATGGCCACTACAATATGAATGGCTTTGGGTGAGCCTTCGTTTTTCAGGTATTCCACTGTTTTCACGAGCGATGCACCGGTAGCGAGCATAGGATCGCTGATGATCAGGATACGGCCATCGAGTGAAGGACTGCTCATGTATTCCAAACTGATATCAAATGAACCATCGCGGTGGTGTTTGCGATAGGCAGAGATAAAAGCATTGTCGGCCTTATCGAAATAATTCAACATGCCGTTGTGTAAAGGCAACCCGGCGCGCAGGATGGTAGCCAATACAGGCTGCTGTTCCAGCACCTTGCTTTCGTGAGAGCCGAGGGGAGTAGGCACTTCCACCGTTTTCCAGGGCAGCTCTTTGCTGATCTCATAAGCAGCTATCTCGCCGATGCGTTCCAGGTTGCGCCGGAAACGCATACGGTCGCCCTGTATGTTGATGTCTCTCAGCTCGGCAACCCAGTTGCTGAGCAGGCTGTGATGCTGACTCAGGTTAATAATCATGGGTCAAAACTAAAATCTATCGGCTGTAAATGGAAATTTAAGTTGGAATGTATCGCCGTCGAAAAGCCCTTTATCGCTCAGTTTTAAATGAGGTATGACCAGCAAAGCCATAAAACTGAGCGTCATGAAAGGCGCCCCCAGCGTGGAGCCCAGGTCTTTGGCCATGCGATCGATAGCAGTGTATTCGCGGGCAACGAGATGACCGTCGGCCGCGCTCATCAGTCCCGCTACAGGCAGTCCCAGCACTTTTGCCTCATGGCCATTCACACAGCTAACGCCCCCTTTTTCCGATATAACCAGGTTGATGGCTTTAACCAGGCTTTCGTCGTTGGCGCCCACAGCCACTATATTGTGGCTATCGTGTGCAACAGTAGACGCAATGGCGCCCGTTTTGAAGTTGAAATTTTTGATGAAACATTTGGCAACAGGTGCACGGTGATAACGGTTCACCACCACCATTTTCAACAGGTCTCCGGCCGTATCACTTACCCATTCATCGTTTTGCAGTTTTCCTTTCAGCTGAAGTTTATTGGTGATGAGTTGTCCGTCCAGCGCTTCTATCACTGGAATGAGCCCGTTTTCGTCGGGGTATTCATGCTTGCGGATCTTCACGTCTTCCGGGGTTATGGGCTCACAGTTGAAATGATAGAGCGTATCCGAAGGAACAGATGGGATAAATGATTGGCCGCTTTCCGCTACCAGCCGGCCATCAATATAAGTTTGATGAACAGTAAAATGTTCCAGGTCATTCACCAGGATAAAATCGGCTGCATCTCCTTCACGCAATAATCCTACCGGCAGATGATAATGCAATACAGGATTCACACAAGCGGCGCGAAGTACTTTGAATACATCAATGCCTTTGGCAACAGCCCTGGCACAAAGCTGGTTGATATGTCCTTCTACGAGACTGTCGGGATGTTTGTCATCACTGCAAAACATCACCATCGCAGGATGGTCTTCCAGTAAATCGATCAGCGCTTCAAAATTTTTGGCAGCGCTGCCTTCCCGGATGATGATCTTCATACCATGTACCAGTTTATCCACTGCCTCATCCAATGTGAAACATTCGTGGTCGGTAGAAATGCCCGCTTCTATGTATTGCCGTGCTTCTTCGCCACGCAGGCCGGGCGCATGGCCGTCAACCGGTTTCCCCGATGCATGTGCCGCAGCGATCTTTTTCATCACTTCCGGATCTTTGTGCAGCACGCCTGGGAAGTTCATCATCTCGCTCAGGTACAATATCTCATCCCGATGCATCAGTTGTTCTATTTCATCACTGTTGATAGATGCTCCGGCTGTTTCAAAAACGGTAGCAGGAACACAACTGGGAGCGCCGAAATTGAATTTGAAGGGAACCTTTCTTCCGTTTTCAATCATGTATTCCACCCCTTTCATTCCGCACACGTTGGCGATTTCATGCGGATCGCTGACAGTAGCCACTGTTCCATGCACCACAGCCAGCCGCGCAAATTCAGAAGGAATCAGCATACTGCTTTCTATATGCACGTGACTGTCTATAAAACCGGGAAGGATGTAATGGTTACTCATTTGTTCTGCAGGCCTGATAGCGCTGATGATTCCGTTCTCAACAAAAATTTCTGCTGGGTAGATGCTTTTCTTCCAAACATCTACCAGGTTACCGGTTAACCGGAAAGAAGCAATGCCTGACATGCGAACAGCGTATTAGTGAAATGTAAAGTAAAACTATTATCAGAGACTGAACCAATAATTGAGCTTGAATACCAGGGCCCGGTTCCTGTTCTTCAGCAGAGGATCTGTATAGTAGTTGTCGGTATACACGAGAAAGAAATCACTCATCGGCTTGAAGCGGTATTGAAAACGGCTGTTGATGTTGAAATTATTGCGCTGTGTATTGTATTGGATAAAAGTGGTCCAGAAAACAGCGGTGGAAAAATTGATCTCTATTTTGGGAGCGATCAGGAACAATTCAGTTGCACCATAAATATCAGGAAAAGCAAGCTTGTCGTATTCCGCACGGAGATCTATGTTCAGGTGTGGCTGACTACGCCAGGTGACGCCACCAATAAAGCTTTGATAAGAGCCATTGTAAAACCCGCCGCCACCAACTGTAGCATAATAACTCAACGTTTTCCTGAAATCAGACTGGTAGCCCAATGTGGCCTGGCTGTATTGGTAATTGTCTTTCGGTAAAGGCGTTTTGTCGGTAAAAGCAGTGGGGAACAATAAATTCACTTCATAATTGTTGAGTGAAACAAGCAATTGCGCCGTGTTCCAATACATGATATTTAATCCCAGCGATTGGCTGCGTTCATTCAATGTATTATCCGGATTGAACACAAATGAATTGGTGAGTTGGAATTGATAACTGCTTACTTTGGATTTTTTTGGCAGGATGCGATAATCGAATTCATTGTACACTTGTTTATATCCGAGGCGAATGGTAGTATCCCTCGCCGCATCGAAGTTTTCGATCCTTTGCGTATACCCCATATCAGTATAAAAATTCGTTCCCACCGTATTCATATCGAGCATGGCGCTGAAATAACGGCCATTATAACTACCGCCGATATCCATGAATTTATCGTCCTTGCTGATGCCTGGTTTATAAGATTGATGATAACCTGCCCAGCCATTCCAGGTGCCTTTCAGGTTGGTGTAATTGAATTCCCCGCCCATGTTTCTTCCATAAGCCGAAAGTGGGTCGGCCTTTTTAGCTGAATCGGAAAGAAAACCCTGCCGGTTCATAAAATACAGGTTAAGGGTAGAACGCTTCAGCACAGCCTGGTTGATGGTAGCAGCCGTATAGTTTTCCGGTGAATAATCGCCCTGGCTTCCTGTTTGCATGCTGAGTAATCCGATGCGCGTAGATTTTGATGCATTACCGGTGAGACGCATTCCAAACAGTATGGGTATCTTATTACCGTTTTTATCGAGACCGATCCTGCGCGAATAGAACGGTCGAACGGAAGGTACACCATAAGATGAGAAAAGACTGGAATTCTCAAGAAAAAACGTGCGCTTCTCTGGAAGGAAAATATTGAAACGCGTGAGGTTGGTTACCTGCTTATCCACTTCAATTTGCGAAAAATCCGGGTTCACGGTCATGTCGAGATTCAACGAAGACGACAAAGCCATCTTTGCATCAAAGCCCGCATTACCGGTAGCTTTCCAGGGTTTGCCGTTGTCCTTGTCTTCTTCGAGACCGCCTGTCAGGTAAGGGATCAGCACACTGTTGCTGCCTGGTTTGGGTGGCGCCTCAGGCCATACCAGGGCGCCGGTATAACCCAGGTCGTAAGTTTTGAAATTAACCGGTACATGCGTCCACATACTGTATTCGTTGGTTTTAGTATCCACCCGTAAAAAATTAATTCCCCATACCAGTTTATCCGCTGTGTAACGCAGTGTTTTAAAGGGAATGGCCATTTCCACGGTCCACCTGTCGGCATAGCGTTTGGTAGCGGAATACCATTTATTGTCCCAACTGAAACTTACGCGCTCCCCGTTGCCGGAGAGTTGGTCTTCCGATTGCGCATTGAAAGCATTGACAACAAAAAAGAAACCATTGGACCGTTTGTTCACCGGGTCGAGGATAAGCGCTACACAATCGTTGCCATCGTGACCGATATCTCTTTTCAGGCTTTGTATGAATACTTTACCACTGTCGTAAGCTGTAAACGCCACGTAGAGGAATTTATCATCGTAGGTAACCCTCGCTTCTGTTTTTGTGATGGCTTTTCCTTCGTCAGTAGGAAATTTTTTCCAGAAAGAACCGAGGGGAGCCGTGTTCTTCCATACCGCTTCATCAAGTTCTCCGTCTACCTTAACGAGTTCCTGCGTGCGGGCGATATGCACCTGGTATTCTTTCTGGAAAGTTTCGCCGTCTCTTTGTTGTCCGTATGTGTTCAGGGATAACAGGATAGGCAAAAGCCAACAGACAGTTGATAGTCTCATGCGGGCGATTATGCAGAATTTAGATAATAATTAGCCGTAATAGTAATACAATATCCGTATAAGTGCTGCTAAAGCCATCTGATCGATCCTAAGCGGTGATGAACGGCAGCAACATGATTTGGAAGGATATTATTCGTCCAGTAAGTCGGGCCTTTTTTCTTTTGTGCGTTGCAGTGATTGTTCATACCTCCATTCTTCCACTTTCTTAGGATCGCCCTGTAACAGGATGTCCGGCACTTTCCATCCGCGGAAATCGGCGGGCCGGGTATATACGGGTGGCGCCAGCAGGTTATCCTGGAAGGAATCGGTAAGCGCCGAAGTCTCATCATTCAATACACCGGGCAGCAAACGCCCTACAGCGTCCACTACCACAGCAGCAGCCAGTTCACCGCCACTGAGTACATAATCGCCAATGGATATTTCTTTGGTTACATAGTGCTCACGGATGCGTTCATCGATGCCCTTGTAATGACCACAGATGATGAGCAGGTTTTCTTTCAGCGATAACTGGTTGGCTGTTTTCTGGTTGAAGCGTTCGCCATCGGGTGTCATATAAATGATCTCGTCGTATGGGCGGGCTGACTGTAATTCATCGATGGCATTGGCCAGCGGCTCACACATCATCACCATACCGGCACCTCCGCCATACTGGTAATCATCTACCATACCGTATTTGTTCACCGCCCATTTGCGTAGCGGATGAACCTGCACTTCCAATAAGCCTTTTTCCTGTGCGCGCTTCATGATGCTGTGCGAAAAGGGACTTTCCAACAATTCGGGCAAAACGGTAAGGACGTCGATTTTCATACTGCAAACATATTAATTACCTGGTAATACTACCTTTGCTACCCGATTGCCCGCCTGTGTTGATTTTATCACTTGTAAAATAATATGCATTTAATGAAAAAGGCTTTTTTGTTTGATATGAACGGAACCATGGTAGACGATATGCAGTACCACGTGATCGCCTGGCATAAAATTGTAAATGAAATGGGCGCCAACCTAAGCCTGGAAGAAGTAAAGGAGCAATGTTATGGGAAGAATGAAGAACTGCTCGAAAGGATATTTCCGGGGAGGTTTTCCGATGAAGAAAAACAAAAGATGAGCCGCGACAAAGAAATAGCTTACCAGCAGGCATATAAGCCTCATTTGAAATTGTTGCCCGGACTGGCAGCCTTTATGGAAAAGGCGAAGCAGGAAGGGATCAAGATGGGTATCGGTTCTGCAGCGATTACTTTCAATATTGATTTTGTGCTCGACGGACTGGGCATTCGCCATTATTTCGATGCCATCGTGAGCGCCGATGATGTGCAGATCAGTAAGCCCGACCCGGAAACTTTTACCAAATGCGCCGATCAGTTGGGGGTGGCCCATGGCGACTGCCTGGTGTTCGAAGACGCTACCAAAGGTGTGGAGGCCGCTGAAAGGGCCGGCATGCAATCGGTGGTGATCACCAGCTTCCATGAACCGGAGGCCTTCAGCCACCTGCCGGAGATACTGTTTTTCGTGCGGGACTATAACGACGGGCAGCTGGAAGGCCTTTTCCATCACCGGAATTGAAAGCATCGCTGATGTTTTTTTTAATGTCAAATAAATAAAGGTATAAAATACACTTATTCGAAAAAGAGTGTACATTGTGGCTCATTTAATTGCTTGACATTGAAAAGAACAGATCAATCGTATGTGATAGGTGTTGATTTCGGAACAGACTCTGTACGTTCCGTGATCATCGATGCAGGAGACGGAAAGGAAGTGGCTGCTGCTTTGTTTTATTACCCGCGCTGGAAAGACGGACTTTATTGTAACCCGGAAGAGAACAGGTTTCGTCAACATCCATTGGATTATTTGGAAGGATTGGAATACACCATCGGCGACTGCCTGAAACAGGCCGGACCCGCCGTGGCGAAAAGCGTTAAAGGCATTGCTGTAGATACTACCGGGTCTACGCCTGTAGCGGTAGACCGGCAGGGTGTTCCCCTGGCGCTTTTGCCAGGCTTCGAAGAGAACCCGAATGCCATGTTTGTATTGTGGAAAGATCATACCGCTACACTTGAAGCATCGCAAATCAATGCGCATGCAGCCACACACACACCCAACTATCTACAGTTTGTAGGAGGTATTTACAGCAGCGAATGGTTCTGGGCGAAACTGCTGCATGTATTGCGTGCAGATGAAGCAGTGGCGAAATCCTGTTACTCCTGGGTAGAGCATTGCGACTGGATTCCTTTTGTGTTGACCGGTGGCAACGATGTACATGCACTCAAGCGTGGTGTGTGCGCAGCAGGACATAAATCTTTATGGGCAACTGAATTTGGCGGACTGCCCCCCAATGATTTCTTTTCTTCTTTAGATACAAGACTCGATGGATTTACTGCTCGTTTGTTCGATCGTACCTATACTTCTGCGGAGCCGGCTGGTTACCTGGGCAAGCGCTGGGCAGAAAAATGGGGCCTCTCTACCGACGTAGTAGTGGGCATCGGTGCATTCGATTGTCACATGGGAGCAGTAGGCGGACAGATTGAACCCTATTACCTGAGCAAAGTGATGGGAACTTCCACCTGCGATATGCTGGTAGCGCCGGTAGATGAAATGAAAGGTAAATTGGTGCGTGGTATTTGTGGCCAGGTACCCGGTTCCATTATTCCGGGTATGATGGGTATGGAAGCGGGCCAGTCGGCATTCGGTGATGCTTATGCCTGGTATAAAACATTACTCTCCTGGCCATTGCAGCAACTGCATACTTCTTCACTGATCGATGTGGCAACGGCCGCAGCTTTGCGTAATGAGATAAGCGATCGCATGATCGCTCAATTATCGAATGAAGCCGCCAGGCTGCCGTTAGATGCATCGGATGAGCTGGCGGTGGATTGGCTCAATGGAAGAAGAACACCCGATGCCAACCAACTGTTGACTGCTGCTGTCAGTGGTATGAACCTGGGTACGGGAGCACCTCACTTATTCAAGGCACTGGTAGAAGGAACCTGTTTCGGCGCCAAGGCCATTACTG